>NZ_JARAVL010000043.1:0-81249 GCF_033792725.1 Streptomyces sp. PA03-5A
CGCCCGCCCCGTGCGGCGCCGCGCCACTTCCGGCGCGCGGGCGGCACCGGCGGTGTCGGGGCCGGTCAACGGGGCGGCCGGGCCCGCCGGGGCGGGCCGCCCCGGGACCCGGACCGGTACGCCGGCCGGGTGTAATGTCGAGCGGGCTGGTCCGGACCTCACGACGGTCCGGGTCTCCATCTCGCGATCAGGGAGAGGCTGGGCGTTGAACGACGACATCCGTTATGTCGGTGTGGTGGGCTGTGGCCAGATGGGCGCGGGCATCGCCGAGGTGTGCGCCCGGGCCGGACTGGAGGTCCGGGTGGCGGAGACCACCGGCGAGGCCCTGGAGCTGGGCCGGACGCGGCTGACGAGCTCGCTGCAGAAGGCTGCGGAACGCGGCAAGATCACCGAGGAGGAGCGCGACGCCGCGCTCGAGCGCCTCTCCTTCACCACCGACCTGGGCGACTTCGCCGACCGCGACCTCGTCATCGAGGCCGTCGTCGAGAACGAGCAGGTCAAGACCGAGATCTTCCAGGTGCTCGACCAGGTGGTGACCCGCCGCGACGCGATCCTGGCCTCGAACACCTCCTCCATCCCGCTGGTGAAGCTCGCCGTGGCGACCTCCCGCCCGGAGCAGGTGCTCGGCATCCACTTCTTCAACCCGGCGCCGGTGCAGAAGCTCGTCGAGCTGATCCCCGCCCTCACCACCGACGGCCAGACGCTGGTGCGCGCCGAGAAGCTCGTCACCGACGTGCTGGGCAAGCACCCGATCCGGGCCCAGGACCGCGCGGGCTTCGTGGTCAACGCGCTGCTCATCCCGTACCTGCTGTCGTCGATCCGGATGTTCGAGACCGGCATCGCCAGCCGTGAGGACATCGACAACGGCATGGAGATGGGCTGCGCCCACCCGATGGGCCCGCTCAAGCTCTCCGACCTGATCGGGCTGGACACCGTGGCCTCGGTCGCCGACTCGATGTACGAGGAGTTCAAGGAGCCGCTGTACGCCGCTCCCCCGCTGCTCCAGCGCATGGTCGACGCGGGCCGGCTGGGCCGCAAGAGCGGCCACGGCTTCTACGACTACGTGTAGTTCGGCGTCCGCGCCGTCGTCTCCCGCCGCGCGTCGAGCCGGGCCAGTTCCGCCCTGGCCCGGGCCTCGACCGGGGCGGCGCCGACCGCGGAACTGATCTCCAGGGCCTCGACCAGGGCGCCCCGGGCCGCCGGCGCCCGCCGCGGACGGCGCTCGGCGGCACCCAGCACGATCAGCGTGCGGGCGAGGTCGATGGGGAGGGAACGGCCCCGCAGGCGGTCGGCGGCGGCCTGGATGCGGGTGACGCCCCGCTTGGAACGGCCCAGCACGCAGTCGCGCAGCCCCTCGGCGCGGTCCAGGGCGGACTGCACGCTGGCGGAGGGCCGGGCCCCGGCGCGGCGGCGCGCCGCGCGCAGGATCTCGGCGGCGGAGTCCGTGTCACCGAGGATGACGGTCGCCTCGGCCAGGTCCCCGTACCAGCGCAGCATCACCGGGTCGGCGATGCCCATCGTCTCCCCCAGCCTGCGCACCTGCCGCAGGGTCTCGACGGCCGCCGCGGTGTTCTCCCGCCCACCGGCCAGCAGTTGCGCCCGGCCGCGGACGCCCAGGGCCCGCAGCAGGAAGAGCTGGTCCCCGTCGGTCATGCAGGCCCGGATGGTGCGGTCGGCGAGCTCCAGCGCGCGCTCCAGGCGCCCCCCGGCGGTCTCGGCGAGCGCGGCGGCGTACAGCACCGGCGGTGAGTCGCTGCCGGCCCTGACGGGGAGCACGGCGCAGCGGGCGACGTTGTCCAGGGCCTCGCGGCAGCGTCCGGACCGCACCTGGATGCGGATCAGCGCCACCAGCGTGGCGGCGGTCTCCTCGACCGAGGCGTACTCGCCGGTCCTGCCCAGGAGACCGGCCACCTCGCCCTCCGCCTCGGTGATGCGGTCGGCGTCGGCGGCCAGGATCGCGCGGGTGCGCACCAGTTCGCGGGCGCCGGGCCCGTCGGGCGCCACCGGGAGGCCGAACGCCTCGCCCAGCGCTGCCTCGGCGGCCCCCGCCTCGCCGTGCAGCGCGTGCAGCCGGGCGAGCAACGCCAGGGCGGCCACGCGGGTGTCGACGGCGCCCGCCTGGACCGCGATGTCGGCGGCCCGGCGGGCGTGGGCGGAGGCCTGCGCGGGCCGCCCGCAGATGAGGTGCCGCAGGGCGGCCCAGTGGTGCAGCCGGGCCTCCAGCTCGGGATGCCCCTCGGCCTCCACCAGGCCGTCCGAGATGAGGCGGCCCGCGGCGCCGAGCGCCTGACCGGCGTTGCCGAGCATGATCAGCCGGGCCAGTACCCGCTGCCGGGCGGATGCGGCCTCGGCGAGCACGGTCTCCGCGGCCCGGTCGGCGTCCCCCCGCAGCCCGGCGTCGCTGGCGTACTCGGCCGCGGCCAGCAGCCGGTCGGCGCGCTCGGCCGGGCGGTCCTCGGGGGTACGGCGCACCGCCAGGGCGGCCAGTTCCGCGGCGGTGGCGGGGGCGCCGCGGCGGCGCGCGGACCCGGCGGCGGCGGTGAGCGTGGCCGCGGTGGCCTCGTCGGCGTGCGGGTGGGCCAGGGCCAGGTGCCGCGCCTGTTCCACGGGCTCGGGGACCACGCGGGACAGCAGCTTGTGCGCGGTGCGCCGGCCGTGCTCGGGGGCGTCGGTGTACACGGCGGCCCGGATCAGCGGGTGCTGGAAGCGAATCGTTCCTTCGGCGTCGGCCGCGGCGACCCCCAGGCTCTCGGCGGTGCCCAGGTCGCCCTCCGGGTCCGGGATCCCCGCGGCACCGAGCAGCGGCAGCGTGGGGCGGGCCGCGGCGCTGGCGACCAGCAGCGTCTGCCGGGCGGAGGCGGGCAGCAGCCGCACCCGGTCCAGCAGCAGGTCGCGCAGCCGCGGCGGTACGGACAGCACGTCCCCGGCCTCGAAGGGCGTACCGTCCCGCAGCAGGGCGCGGCCGAGTTCGAGGGCGTACAGCGGATTGCCCGCGGCCGTGTCCTGGACGGCCCGCACGGCGCGTTCGGGCAGCTCCGCCCCGGTGTCGTCCAGCAGCAGCTCCGCCACGTCGCCGTCGGACAGCGGAGGGACGAGCAGCGCCGTGGTGCCCGGCGGGCAGCACCGCAACCCGGGCGGCTCCTCGCCCTCCACGACCCGCTCGGCGGCCAGGAAGCGCACGCCCTCGCCCGGCGGGAGCCGTCGCAGCGCGAGCGACAGGACCTCCGCGCTGGGCACGTCGAGCCACTGCAGGTCGTCGACGACGATCAGCACAGGGCCGGCCGCCGCGAGCGCCCGCAGCAGCTCGACGGCCGCGTCGCGCACCGCCAGCCGGCTCTGCGTCGCGACCGGCTCGTGCCCCCGCAGCAGCGCCGCCCGCAGCGCGGCCCGTGGCCCCGCGGTCAGCCCGTCGACGTACTCCTCCGGCACGCGGGCGAAGAGGTCCATCAGCGCCACGAAGGGCAGCTTGGCGTCCTCCTCGACGGGCACCGCCCGCAGCACGGAGCCTCCCGGCGGGACCTCGTCGGTCAGCGCCGCGAGCAGGGCGGACTTGCCGATCCCGGCCGCTCCGTGGAGCAGTACACCCGGACCGGCGGTCAGCTGTGTCCGGGCATGGTCGAGGATCTCCCGACGCCCGATCAGGGACGGCATATGCTCATGACAACGTTTGCTCAACTGCCTTGTCAATGGCCGCAGTCACGTCGCCCTCCGGGTTGCCCCGTGTCGCCCCTTGCGGCCGGTTGTTGTGTGCGGCTCCACTGCGCCTGCGGCGGGAAACCGCCCGCCGCAGGCGCAAACAACCCGCACACGACAACAGGCCGCAAGGGGCACCCCGGGGCGCAAACGACCCGCACACGGCGACACGGGGTCAGGCAACCCCATCGGGATGAGGCAGCAGCACCACGCGGTGCGCCCCCGCATCCGCGGCCACCGCGCTGTCGCACGCCGCGACGACCGTGATCCCCGCGGCCGCCACGCGCCGCAGCTCGCTCCACGCGCCGCGGCTGATGACGGTCGTCGTGACGGACGGACCCCGGCTCCAGGGTGCGCTGTTGAGGGCGAGCTGCAGGGCCGAGCGCTGCGGCCCGGGCGGGCCGACCACGGCGATCAGTTCTCCCGTGGGCGTGGACAGTTCGGCTCCGGTGACGGTGGAGGTTGCCATGCCTGCCCCTCTCCTCGTTCTGGCCGGTATACGAGCAATGGGCGTTTCGCTCGGGGATCGACCCAGGTTTACCAAGGAATGGGCCGGATCAAGGGCGCGGCACTCCGGGAACCCCGGTTGCGGTGGGGGCGGCGCCCGTCTGGGCGGGCACCCTGGAGGCGTCCCGGTGGAGCACGAGCAGCGCCATGTCGTCGGTGAGCCGCCCCCGCGTGTGCCGCAGGAACGATGCCCGCACCCCGTCGACCAGGGACCGCGCGCACAACGCGCCGCCGCGGGCGGCCGCCTGGGCGGCCCCCTCCAGGGCCGGCACCAGGGGGAAGAACTCCCCGGCGGCGTCCCGGGCGTCCATCACGCCGTCGGTGTGCAGGAACAGCGCATGGCCGGGCAGGAGTTCACCGCACGGGACGGCCTTCGTACCGGGACCGGGCTCGAACAGGCCGAGCGGCGGGAACGGTTCGCCGGCCTCCAGCGGGTGGGCGCGCAAGTGGCCGGGGCGGCCGGGGCGGAGCAGGTACGGCTGCGGATGGCCGCAGTTGATGACCTGGACGTCGCAGTCCTCGCCCAGTTCGAGCAGCATCAGGGTCACGAACTCCTCGGCGGCGTGCGAACGCCCCCGCAGGTGCCGGTGGAGCGCCCGGTCCAGGCGCCGGAGCACGCCGGCGAGCTCAGGCTCGTCGTGCGCGGCCTCCCGGAAACTGCCCAGCAGCGCGGCGACGGTGCCGATGGCCTCGAGACCGTGACCGCGCACGTCGCCGATGACCGCGCGCACCCCGTGGGGCGTGGCGAGCACCTCGTACAGGTCGCCGCCGACGCGGGCGCCGCGGCTGGCCGAGAGGTGGTCGCCGGCCACCGCGAGGCCGTCGACGTGCTGCGGCAGCGGGGGCAGCAGCACCTGCTGGGCCGAGAGGGCGATCTCCCGGGTGCGGTCGAGCTCGGCGGCGAGCCGGGCCCTACGGTCGACGAGCAGGAAGCAGACGGCGAGGACGGCGAGGACGGCGACCTCGGTGCCGAGCCGTTGCCCGGTGTCCGGCACCGCGACGGCCGCCACGGCGAGCGCGCCGCTGGCCAGGACGCAGCGGCGGCGTCCCGTCCCGGCGCAGGCGATCACGGGGGCCGCGACCACGGCGGGCACCCACTGGACTCCCCCGGGCACCGCGTAGACCAGGCCCAGTACCGCGGCCACCCACAGCCCCGGCAGCGACAGGAGCGCCAGCCCCCGCACCCTGTGGCCGGTCGGGCGGCCCACTGCCCTGGGTCGGATCATGCCTCGGGGCTCCCCCTGAAGCCGTTGACGCGGTCGGCGACGACACAGCCCCCGCGTCGAGTGGGCCCTGGTTCGCGATCGATTGTGGCGACTCGGCGCGACGAACCGGATACCCAGTGGAGCCATTTCACCCGATCGGGCTACGTGACCGGCAGGAACGCCGGTGGGGCGCACCCGGCGGACCGGGGGCGCCCCACAGGGACCCGCATGCGTGCGCCTCAGGCGCCGCGCAGGGCCGCTCCCGTGCTCTCCGCCGCAGCGGCGACGGCGGCGTCACGGGCCGCGGAGGCCTCCTCCGCGGTGAGCGTACGGTCCGGGGCGCGGAAGCGCAGGCTGTAGGCCAGCGACTTCTTGCCCGCGCCGATCTGCTCACCGGTGAAGATGTCGAACAGCCGCAGCGATTCGAGCAGTTCGCCGGCGCCGGAGCGCAGGGCGCCCTCCACCTCGGCGGCCGGGACGGAGGCGTCCACGACCAGGGCGACGTCCTGGGTGGCCACCGGGAAGGTGGACACACGGGGCGCGACGACCGGGCCGCCGGCGGCCCGCTCAAGGCGGTCGAGGTCGAGCTCCATGGCGGAGGTGCGCTCCGGCAGGTGCAGCGCCTTGATCACCCGGGGGTGCAGCTCGCCGGCGTTGCCGACCAGCACCTCCTCGCCGTCGACGACCGCGAGGAGCGCGGCACAGCGGCCGGGGTGGAAGGGTGCCTGCTGGTCCTGGCGGACAATCAGCTCGACCCCGGCCTCGCGGGCGACGATCCGGCCCGCCTCGATCGCGTCGGCCGACCCCGCGGGACGGCCCGCGCCCCACCAGCCGGCCTGCTCACGGGCTCCGGCCAGGACGACGGCGACGCGCCGCGGCTGCCGCGGCAGGGCGGCGTCCAGGGCGGCGATCTCGGCGTCGGTCGGGCGCCGGTCGACCGGCAGCCGCGGCGGCGCGGGCTCCTCACCGCTGGGGCGGAAGACCAGTCCGGTCTCGAAGAGCGCGAGGTCGTGCGCGCCGCGCCCGACGTTGCGGCGCAGCGCGCCGAGCAGGCCGGGAAGCATGGACGTGCGGAGCGCGGGCTCCTCGTCCGACAGCGGGTTGGCCAGCTTGACGGTGATGCGGCGCGGGTCGTCCGCGTCGAGACCGAGCTGGTCGAAGACGGCCTCGCCGAGGAACGGGTAGTTCTGCACCTCGACGTAGCCAGCCCCGGCGAGCGCACGGCCGACCCGGCGGCGCAGCTTCTGCGACTCGGTCAGACCGCGGCCGGAGGGCAGGTTCGGCAGGGTGGAGGGCAGGTTCTCGTAGCCCTCCAGCCGGATGACCTCCTCGGCGAGGTCGTTGGGGTCGCGCAGGTCGGGCCGCCACGACGGCACGGTGACGATCAGCTCGTCGGCACCGTAGACGTCGCAGCCGACCTGCTGCAGCCGGCGCACCACGGTCTCGCGGCCGTACGCCATGCCCGCCACCTTGTCCGGGTGGTCGGCGGGGATGGTGAGGGTGTGCGGCGCCGAGGGCGCGATGACCTCGGTGACGCCCGCCTCGGCGGTGCCGCCCGCGAGCAGTACCAGCAGGTCGACGGTGCGCTGCGCGGCGGCGGCCGCGGCCTGCGGGTCCACGCCGCGCTCGAAGCGCTTGGACGCCTCGGAGGACAGCTTGTGGCGGCGCGCGGTGCGGGCGATGGCGACCGGGTCGAAGTGCGCCGCCTCGATGACGACGTCGGTCGTCGAGGCGCCGGTGTCGTCGATCTCGGTGTTGGCGCCGCCCATGACCCCGGCCAGGCCGATCGGCCCGCGGTTGTCGGTGATCACCAGGTCCTCGGCGTCCAGGACGCGGACCTGGCCGTCGAGCGTGGTCAGCTTCTCACCCGGCTGGGCCCGGCGGACGCCGATGGCGCCCTCGATGCGGTGCCGGTCGTAGGCGTGCAGGGGCTGGCCCAGCTCCAGCATCACGTAGTTGGTGACGTCCACGGCGAGCGAGATCGGGCGCATGCCGGCCTTCTGCAGCCTGCGCTGCAGCCAGATCGGCGAGCCGGCCTCCGGGTCGAGCCCGGTGACGGTGCGCGCGGTGAAGCGGTCGCAGCCGACCGGGTCGGCGACCCGCACCTCGTAGCCGTAGGAGTTCGGGCCGGGCACGTCGAGCAGCGCCGGGTCGCGCAGCGGCAGACCGTAGGCGATGGCGGCCTCGCGGGCGACGCCGCGCATGGACAGGCAGTAGCCGCGGTCCGGGGTGACCGCGATGTCCAGCACCTCGTCGACGAGCTCCAGGAGCTCTATGGCGTTGGTGCCGGCCTCGTGCTCCGGCGGCAGCACGATGATGCCGTCGTGGTCGTCGCCCATGCCGAGCTCGCGGGCGGAGCAGATCATGCCGTGCGAGTTGCGGCCGTAGGTCTTGCGCGCGGAGATCTCGAAGTTACCGGGCAGCACGCCACCGGGCAGGATGACGACGACCTTGTCGCCGACGGCGAAGTTGCTCGCGCCGCAGACGATCTCCTGCGGCTCGCCGGTGCCGTTCGCGGTGCCGACGTCGACGGTGCAGAAGCGGATCGGCTTCTTGAAGCCGCTCAGCTCCTCGATGGTGAGCACCTTGCCGACGACCAGCGGGCCCTTGAGCCCGGCGCCGAGCTGCTCGACGGTCTCGACCTCGAGGCCGGCGGAAATGAGCTTGGCCTGGACGTCGCGGCCGGACTCGCCGGCGGGCAGGTCGACGTACTCCCGCAGCCAAGAAAGCGGGACCCGCATCAGATCTCCATCCCGAACGGAAGGGTGAAGCGCACGTCACCCTCGACGATGTCTCGCATGTCCTCGACGTTGTGACGGAACATCAGCATGCGCTCGATGCCGAAGCCGAAGGCGAAGCCGCTGTACTTCTCCGGGTCGACGCCGCAGGCGGTGAGCACCCGGGGGTTGACCATGCCGCAGCCGCCGAGCTCGATCCAGCCCTCGCTGCCGCAGGTGCGGCAGGGACGGTCCGGGTTGCCGACGGACTCGCCGCGGCAGACGTAGCAGACCATGTCCATCTCGGCGGACGGCTCGGTGAAGGGGAAGTAGTTCGGGCGGAGCCGGGTCGTGATGTCCTCGCCGAAGAGCGACTGGACCATGTGGTCCAGGGTGCCCTTGAGGTCGGCCATGGTCAGGCCCTCGTCGACGGCGAGCAGCTCGACCTGGTTGAACACCGGGGTGTGGGTGGCGTCCAGCTCGTCGGAGCGGTAGACCCGGCCGGGGCAGATCACGTAGACCGGCGGCTCGCGGTCGAGCAGGGAGCGGATCTGCACCGGGGAGGTGTGGGTGCGCAGCACGACGCCGCTCTCCTCCGGGCCGGAGCCCGCGGGCTTGTCGCCCTCGACGAAGAACGTGTCCTGCATGGTGCGGGCCGGGTGGTCCGCCCAGATGTTGAGGGCGTCGAAGTTGAACCACTCGGCCTCGACCTCGGGGCCCTCGGCCACCTCGTAGCCCATGGCCACGAAGACGTCCTCGATGCGCTCGGAGAGCGTGGTCAGCGGGTGCCGGGCGCCGCGCGGGGCACGGTCGTACGGCAGGGTGACGTCCACCGCCTCCTCGACCAGCACACGCTCGTCGCGCTCGCTCTCCAGCACCTCCTGCCGGGCCTTGAGCGCCTGGTTGACCGTGCCGCGGGCCTGGCCGACGCGCTTGCCCGCGTCCGCCTTGGCGTGCGGCGGCAGTGCGCCGATCTCACGGTTGGCCAGGGCGAGCGGCGAGCGGTCCCCGGTGTGCGCGACCTTGACCTCGCGCAGCGCGTCAAGGTCGGCGGCCTCCGCGATCGCGGCGAGCGCCTCGTCGCGCCGGCGCTCGATCTCTTCCGGTTTCAGTGCCTCGACCTCGACAGGGTCGTACGACTTGTTCGGTGCCGACATTTCTTCCCGTTCCGATGTGGGTGATGGCGTGGCCGACCTGCCTTGCCCGACCGCTGAATGCCAAGGGTCGAGTCTATCGGGGCCACGGGGAAAGGCTGGTCACGCCCGTCGGGGCCGGTGGATCACCACGCGATGCTCAGACCGTGAAGGCCGGCGCCCCGACGGGCAGGATAAATCGGAACTGGGCGCCCTTCCCGGGCGCGCGACCCACCGTGATCGTGCCGCCGTGGGCCTCGACGATGCCCTTGACGATGTAGAGGCCCAGGCCCGTGCCACCGCGTTTGCTGCCCCGCCAGAAGCGGGTGAAGACGCGGTTCATGGACTCCTCCGGGATGCCGGGGCCCTCGTCGCTCACGGTCACTGCCGTTCCGGACCATCCGCGCTCGCGCGGTGACGACGAAGGTGCTACGTCAATGGTGACAGTTCCCTCGCCGTGGCGCACGGCGTTTTCCAGCAGGTTCCCCAGGATCTGGTCGACCTTGTCGGGGTCGGCCCACAGCGACGGGAGCGACTCCGTCACCCGTACGGCGAAGCGGTCCGCAGGCTGTCCTGCGGCGACGAGGGCGTCCACGTGGCGCCGCACCGCGGCGGCGATGTCGACCGGCTGGCGGCGCACCTCCAGGCGGCCGGAGTCGATGCGGGAGATGTCGAGCAGCTCGGCGATCAGCCGGGTGACGCGGTTGGCGTCGGCGTGGACGGTCTCCAGCATGAGCTTCTTCTGGTCCTCGGTGAAGCGTTCCCACTTCGCCAGCAGGGTGGCGGTGAAGCCCTTGACGGATGTGAGCGGGGAGCGCAGCTCGTGCGCGACGGTGGCGATCAGTTCGGCGTGGCTGCGCTCGGTGCGCCGCCGCGCCTCAGTGCCGCGCAGCGCGACGACCAGCCGGCGCACCGGGCCGGTGGGGTGGTCGCGGACGTACCTGGCGGAGACCAGCACCTCGCGTCCGCCGGGGAGCAGCAGGTTGCGCTCGGGCTGCCCGGTGCGGGTGGCCAGGCCCGCGTACGGGTCGGTGAGCTGCCACCAGCGGCGTCCGTCCAGGTCCTCCAGGGGCAGCGCCTGCTCGAGGGGGCGGCCGAGGACGTCGGCGGGGTCGAGCGCGGTGATCCGGGCGGCGGCCGCGTTGAAGCAGAGGACGAGTCCGTGCTCGTCGGCGACGACGAGGCCGTCCGGGAGCTCGTCGGGCGTGATGCCGAGTTCGGTCAGGACAGTCGGCCAGCCCTCCAGCGCGCTCGGCGGCGTGCCGCCGGTCGTCCTGACGTCCATCCCCGTAACCCCCTCTCCAAGGCGGTCCCCGAGGGCGTCACACTACTAGCTCATTGTTACGGTGCGGCACCCTCCGGGAGCACGCTGCGCGCGGGCGGAGGCGTAGAGGCACACGGCGGCGGCCGTGGCGAGGTTGAGGCTCTCGGCGCGGCCGTGGATGGGGACGCGCACCACTTCGTCCGCGAGTGCGCGGGTCTCCTCCGGCAGACCCCAGGCCTCGTTGCCGAAGATCCAGGCCGTGGGGCCGCCCATCGTGGCCTCGTCCAGTTCGGCGTCCAGGTCGCGCTCCCCCGCGCCGTCGGCGGCGAGCAGCCGGACGCCCGCCCCGCGCAGGCCGTCGACCACCGTCTCCATGGGGACGCCGACGGCGACCGGAAGATGGAAGAGGCTGCCGACGGAGGCCCGTACGGCCTTGGGGTTGTACAGGTCCACGGAGGCGTCGGTGAGGACGACCGCCTCCGCCCCGGCGGCGTCCGCGCAGCGCAGCACGGTGCCGGCGTTGCCGGGGTCGCGCACGTGGGCCAGGACGGCGACGAGCTTGGGCCGGGCGCGCAGGATCTCCTCGAACGGGGTGTCCAGGAAGCGGCACAGGCCGATGATCCCCTGCGGGGTGACGGTGTCCGACATCTCCGCGACGACCTCCTCGGTCGCGGTGAACACGGGCACCCGGGCGGCGTGGGCCGCGGCGACGATCCCCTCGTGCCGGGCGGCGGCCTCGGGCGTGACGTAGACCTCGACCAGGTGCGCCATGGCCTCGCGCACGGCCTGCGGACCCTCGGCGAGGAAGCGCCGCTCCTTGCCGCGGAAGCTGCGCTTGGCCAGCCGCCGCGCGGCGACGACGCGGGGGGATCGCAGGGAGGTCAGCTCGGGGCCGGGCATGGGGGTGCACTCACTTCGGTCGGGTCCGGCCGGACGCGCGGCGCGGCGCTCCGGGACACAGCACGGACCCGCAGGCACACGGCCTGCGGGTCCGGAAGAGCGTGGGTCAGGCCGCCTTGGGGGCGTTGACGTCACTCGGCAGGGCCTTCTGGGCCACCTCGACCAGCGCGGCGAACGCGTTGGCGTCGTTCACGGCCAGCTCGGCGAGGATCTTGCGGTCGACCTCGACGTTGGCGGCCTTCAGACCCTGGATGAAGCGGTTGTAGGTGATGCCGTTGGCGCGGGCAGCGGCGTTGATGCGCTGGATCCACAGCTGACGGAAGTCGCCCTTGCGCTTCTTGCGGTCGTTGTAGTTGTAGACGAGGGAGTGGGTGACCTGCTCCTTCGCCTTGCGGTACAGGCGGGAACGCTGGCCGCGGTAACCGCTGGCCTGCTCGAGGATCGCCCGGCGCTTCTTCTGGGCGTTGACTGCCCGCTTGACGCGTGCCACTAGATAACTCCTTCTAAGGGACCGTGGGGGTGCTCACACGGCCCGAAAACGAATGGGTCCCGGTCCAACATCGCGCCCCCTGGTCGAAGGGGGCGTGCCGTCACTTGCCGAGAAGCTTCTTGATCTTCTTGGCGTCGGGCTTGGCCAGGACGACAGTGCCGGTGAGGGCACGGGTCTTCGTCGACGGCTTGTGCTCAAGCAGGTGGCGCTTGCCGGCGCGCTCGCGGATCACCTTGCCGGAGCCGGTGATCTTGAATCGCTTGCTCGCACCGCTGTGGGTCTTGTTCTTCGGCATGCGCCGTAGTCTCCTCGTCGCTGGCCCTCCCGTCCGCCCTGGAGCGGACGGAGAGCGTCAGTCCTTCATTGCGTTACCCGGAGCGGAACTCCGGGTCCTGGCGAACGCCGTCAGACGGCGTCAGCTGGCGTCGGCGGGAGCGTCCTGCACGTGCTCCTCCTCCGACTCCTGCTCCTGATCATCGGGGTCCCTCGGCAGGCGACCGGCCTTGCGGGCGGCCTGCGCCTCGCGGGCTTCGGCCATCGCCTCGGTCTTCTTCTTGTGCGGACCGAGAACCATGATCATGTTGCGGCCGTCCTGCTTCGGCGAGGACTCCACGAAGCCCAGGTCCTGGACGTCGTCGGCGAGCCGCTGCAGCAGTCGGAAGCCCAGTTCCGGGCGCGACTGCTCACGACCGCGGAACATGATCGTGATCTTGACCTTGTCGCCCTGCTTGAGGAACCGGACGACATGACCCTTCTTGGTGTCATAGTCGTGCGGATCGATCTTCGGCCGGAGCTTCATCTCCTTGATGACCGTGTGCGCCTGGTTCTTGCGCGCTTCACGGGCCTTCATGGCCGACTCGTACTTGAACTTGCCGTAGTCCATGAGCTTGCAGACCGGCGGGCGTGCGGTCGCCGCCACCTCGACCAGGTCGAGGTCGTACTCCTGCGCAAGCTCCAGTGCCTTGGCAAGCGGCACGATGCCGACCTGCTCGCCACTGGGACCGACGAGTCGCACCTCGGGGACGCGAATCCGGTCGTTGATGCGGGGCTCGGCGCTGATGGGGCCTCCTCGGTAGCACCACGCGTCTGACTGGATTGACAGCCGCGTAACGTCTGAAACTTGGTCCGGCCCGTGAGGAGACGTCAAAAAACGCCCCATACGGGTCACAGGCGGATGCTCCAACAACCGGGAGCACCGCCGCGGAATTCCCCGCGGGGCGCATCGGGCGCCCTGTCCTCATCCGGGGACACGGCACCTGACCGGTGACCCGCCGCCCTTGAAGAGTCGGCAAGGTGGGAGATCGGAGCCTCCACTTGTGGGCTGGAACGCTCCGTTTCCATGACGTCCACGGGGTGTCCAGCCGGTCGATCGTCAAGCATACCAGCGTCCGACCGCAGACCGTAATCGGCCGACGTGGCCCTATCGTGTGAGGCATGAGTGACGCCAGCCCCCAGCACGAGTCCCCCTCCGCGGACCGCCCCGACTTCGACACGCTGACCCGCGACATCGCGGACGTCCCGGCGGTCGAGGTGATCACCACGGTCGCGGTGCACCTGATGAGCGCGGCGGCGGTGAACCTCGGCCTCGCGGAGGACGGCGAGCGGCACAAGGACCTCGACGAGGCACGCAAGCTGATCACCGCGCTGGCCGGCCTGGTCACCGCCGGCGCGACCGAGATCGGCTCGTACCACGCCGCTCCGCTGCGGGACGGCCTGAAGTCGCTGCAGCTCGCCTTCCGCGAGGAGTCCGTCGTCCCCGACGCGCCGGGCGAGGGCCCGGGCGAGAAGTTCACCGGCCCCGTCCACGGCTAGTCCCCGCACCGCCCCCCGCACCCCGCGCTCACGACGGCGTCGCCCCCGGTGGGGCGGCGCCGTCAGCGCGTGAAGAGCGGTTCGCCGGTTAGCCTGGTGTCGGCGGGGAGCAGCGCCAGCTCGATGCCGCGCACGAGCGCGCCGCGGAGCACCTCGTCCGCCGCGAGCGTCGTCGAGACGCGTTGGGCGACCTGACGCACGTCGGCGCCCGGGTCCAGGACCAGTCCCAGCGTGCCGTCGGAACCGGCGGAGGGGACCAGGTGCGCGCGGACCACCTCCGGCGCCGCGCCCACCGCGGCCCGCAGGGCCGCACGGACCGCCGGGTCGGCCAGCGGGTCCGCGCCCGCGCGGCCCGAGGCGACGGCACGCAGCGCGGCACCGGTCAGGGCGTACGGCACGGGCCCGGCCATGTCGATCAGCAGGGTGTCGGCCTTCTCGTGCGCCAGCGCCTGCAGCGCCTGGCCCAGCGGCACGGCCACCGGCCGCGCGTCCGGCCGCCAGCGCGCGAGGGCCTCGGTGGAGGTGAAGGCCGGCAGCGCCCTGCGCCCGTCGGCCGCCTGGATGGTGGGCACCGCCATGTCGCTGGTCTTCTCGCGGCGCAGCCCCCCGGGACCCTCCTCGACCTCCCCGAGCAGTGCCACCACCGGCACCAGGAAGCGCGCGCCCGGGAGGGCGGCGAGCACCTCGGGTTCGGCCGACGGGTCGGCGTCGTATGCGGCGAGCGCCGCCGCGAGCCGGGGGTCGGCGGTGCCGTCGTCGTCGGAGAAACCGGGGTCGGGGATGTTCTTGAGAGCCACCTCCCGAGGGTATCCGGGGTGCCGGGCGGAGATTTCTTACGCCCCCTTCATCCGCCTCTCACGGACCGCGCAGTTTCGGTCCCTAGCTTCCGTGGGCATGGCTTCCGACGAACCCGCCGCACGGCGTCCCGGCCGTGCGGGCGCAACTGCCCGTGTCCCCCGCGCCCCGCGCGGCATCGTGCGCGGTGTGACCGCGACCGCCTTCCTGGCGTGCGCCGTGCTCGGCACGGTGACGTACGGGTCGGCGTCGCCGCCGCGCACGGCGGCGCTCACCGCGGCCGGGACCGGCGGGGCGGCGGCGAACGTGATGATCGTGAAGGCGAGCGTGGAGCCCCAGGTGGTGTGGAGCGAGGTGCTGGAGACGGCGCTGCGGGACGTGTCGGGGGACCCGCGGGCGCACTGCTCCGTGGCGGTCCTGGACACCGCCTCGGGCGCCCGGGCGGTGCACGGGGACGGGCTGTACGACACGGCGAGCATCGTCAAGGTCGACATCCTGGCGGCGCTGCTGCTCCAGGCGCAGGACGCGGGGCGGGACCTGACGGCGCAGGAGGAGGCCCGGGCCGAGGTGATGATCGAGAACAGCGACAACGCCGCGGCCACCGCGCTGT
Source organism: Streptomyces sp. PA03-5A (assembly GCF_033792725.1). Taxonomy (NCBI): domain Bacteria; kingdom Bacillati; phylum Actinomycetota; class Actinomycetes; order Kitasatosporales; family Streptomycetaceae; genus Streptomyces; species Streptomyces sp. PA03-5A. Next base: position 15,127 of record NZ_JARAVL010000043.1, read on the forward strand.
GGCGGGCGATAGGCCAGGGCCCCGGGCTGGACGCCGCCAACCGCCGCCTCGGGCTCACCTCGACCACGGCGGGCAGCGGGCTGCTGTGGGGGCTGACCCAGACCACGGCGGCCGACCAGCTCACCTTGCTGCAGCGGGTGTTCGGCACCGACGGCGCCCTCGACGCGACGTCCCGCGCGTACGTGCGGCGGCTGATGGGCCGCGTCCCGGCCGCGCAGGCCTGGGGCGTGCCGACCGCGGCGGACGGCTCGTTCGAGGTCAAGAACGGCTGGCTGCAACGGAGTACGACCGGGCTGTGGGACATCAACAGCATCGGGCGGGTCCGGGCGGGCGGCCGGACCTACCTGGTCGCCGTGGTCTCCCGCGGCAGTACGACCCAGGCCTCGGGCATCACGCTGGTGGAACGGGCCGCGCGGGCGGCGGTGGACGCGTTCAGCCGCGCCGCCCGCCGTTCCCGGACGTCGTGAGCCGGGGCCGCAGCCACAACAGGGCGGCAGCCGCAACCAGTCCGGTGCCGGCGATCGCGAAGGCCACGGCGATGCCGTCGCCCAGGGCGTCCCCGTCGGCGGCCGCGGCCGCCTTCGCCGCGTCGGGGCCGGCGCCGAAGTACTTGCGCGCGTAGGGGGCGGCGCTCGGCACGGCGCCCTCCGGCTTGAGCTTCGCCGCCGCCTTCAGCGCCGCCGCGGGGTCGACCAGTCCGTACCCGACGGCGTCGTCGCGGCCCTCCGCCGGGGTGTTCCGCGCCGACTCCTCCAGCAGCCGCTTCACCTGGGCGGGGCTGAGCCGGGGGTAGGCGGAGCGGACGAGTGCGGCGGTGCCCGACACATAGGCGGAGGCGGTGCTGGTGCCCCAGCCCTCGTAGTAGCGGCGGTTGGGGTCGGCGATCACGACGTCGACACCGGGTGCGGCGACCGTCGCGTACCAGCGGCGGGTGGAGAAGGCGGCGCGGGAGCCGTAGCGGTCGACGGCGGCCACCGCGATGACGCCCGGGTACGCCGCGGGGTAGGAGGCCCGGTTGCCCTGCTCGCCCCCGTTCCCCGAGGAGGCGACGACGACCACGCCCTTGCGGAGGGCGTACTGGATCGCGTCGTCCTCCTGCGCCTCGGGGTGGGCGGTGCGGCTGTCGTCGCCGAGGGAGAGGTTGATGACGTCGGCACCGTGGTCGGCGGCCCACCGGATGCCGTCGGCGAGGGCGCTGCCGCGCGTGGTGCGGGCCTTCTTCCGCTGCGGGTCCTTGTCCTCCAGGATCACCCGGACCGGCAGGATCCTGGCCTCCGGGGCGATGCCCAGCACGCCGTCCGAACCGCCGGGGCCGTGGCCGTGGCCGGCGATGATCCCGGCCATGCCGGTGCCGTGCCGGGCCCAGGCGCTGTCGCCGCGGCGGGCCCCGAAGCCGACCATGTCCTTGCCCTTGAGGACCTGCCCGGTCAGGTCCGGGTGGGTACCGTCCACGCCCGTGTCGAGGACGGCGACGGTGACGCCCGCGCCCTTCGTCCGCTGCCAGGCCTCCTGTGCGTGCAGTGCGTCCAGCGCCCAGTCCGCGTCGCGTACGGCGTCGGCGTGGGCCGGGACGACGGGCATCAGGGCGAGGGCCGCGGCGGCCATCCCGGTGGCCAGTCGCCTCATCCGGAACCTCCCGTCGGGGTGGCGGTCAGCGAGCGTGCGGCACGACGGGCCCGGCCGTCGACGGCATCGGCCAGGGCATCGGCCTCGTGGCCGAGTCCGGCCTGGGCGGGCGCGGCCGTGGCGCCCGCGGTGACGGCCGAGGCGGCGGGCTGCGGGGTCGCGATCTCGCGGTCGTCGGCGAAGCCGCTCACCGCGTACACGACGACGGGGAGGTCGGCGGCGACCATGACCGTCCAGCTGGCGCGCTGGCGGTCGCCGAAGCCGGCCGAGACGGTGCCCGGGAAGGCGACCGGACGGGGCATCAGATCCACGCGGGAGCCCAGGCGTTCGGCGGACCAGCGGTCGCGCAGGCTGCGCATCGCGGGGGCGTCCGCCCTGGTGACGAGCAGTCCGACCGTGGTCACGGCGCTCGACGTCGCGTCGGTGTACGTGGCGCGCAGCAGCTTCACGCAGCCCGCGGGGCGCAGCACCTTCGCCAGCTGCGGGTCGAAGGCCTCCTGGCAGTTGCCGGCGGGCGCCACGCCGATCCGCGTCCAGGTGCGTTCGGCGCCGCCCGGGCCGAGGCCCTTGCCGTGCAGGGTGGGCGGGAAGAGCGTGTCGACGGGCGTGCTGTGCCACAGGCCGCGGGCGAGGGCGAAATCGCGCTTGCTCGCCTCCGCCGCCGTGGGCGTGGGCGCGGCCGGGTCGTGGTTGATCCACATCCCGGCGCCGGCGCCGCCGAGGAGGCCGAGGCCCAGCACCAGGCACAGCGCGGCGGCGGCCGTACGAGGCCGGGCCCGGTCGGCGTGCGAGGGCGCGTGCGGCGGCCGGGGAGGGTGCGGCGGCGGTGCGGAGGGCGGGACGGGCGAGGACCAGGCCGCGGCCGGGGGATGCCCGGGCACGGGCGGCGCACCGGGCACGGCCGGGGGCGGCACGGGGCCGGCCGGGTAGGCAACGCCGACGGGGCCCCGCTCGCCTGCGGGCCACGGGTACGGGGGCGCCGGCGCGGGGGTCGTACCGTACAGCTCCTGGGGCAGCCCGCCCTCCGGCTCGCCGGTCGCGGCGGGGCCCGCGGCGGCCCACGGCGCGGACGCCCGGCCGGCGGCGGCGGAGGCGGCCCAGTGGGCCGGGGCGGAGGTGTGGGGGGCGGTGCCCGGGGACGGCGGTATGGGGCGCGGAGGGGACCAGCTCGGCCGGGGGGTCGCTCCCCCGCTGTCGAAACCGGCGCTCACCCGGTGCCCCCTCACGGCCGCACGGCGGTCGGCCCGTTCACACGATGGACTGCGGCGTCACTCTACTGGGCGCGGCGACGTCACGAGGCGTCAGTACGGATCACTTGCCCCTACCGCTCGGTAGGGGCATTCTGGCAAGCTTCGCGCATGTCTGATCGCGGAGCAGCTCGTGCCCGGTACGACCGGGCCACCGCCCACCTCGACGCGCCGGTGGCGATCGTGGACCTGGAGGCGTTCGACGCCAACGCGGACGACCTGGTCCGCAGGGCGGGCGGCAAGCCGATCCGGGTGGCGTCCAAGTCGGTCCGCTGCCGCGCGCTCCTGGAGCGGGTGCTGGAGCGGGACGGCTTCGAGGGGATCATGTCGTTCACCCTCGCCGAGTCGCTGTGGCTGGCGCGGTCGGGCTTCGACGACGTCCTGCTGGCGTACCCGTCGGCGGATCGTTCCGGCTACGCGGAGCTGGCCGCGGACCCGAAGCTGGCGGCCGCGGTGACCGTCATGGTCGACGACGCGGCGCAGCTCGACCTCATCGACTCCTCGCGCGCGGGCGGCTCCGAGATCGTCCGGGTCTGCCTGGAGCTGGACACCTCGCTGAAGATGCTGGGGGGCCGGCTCCGCATCGGGGCGCTGCGCTCCCCGCTCCACCAGCCCGAGCAGATGGCCGCGCTGGCCCGCGAGGTGTCCCGGCGGCCCGGGTTCAGGCTGGTGGGGATCATGGCGTACGAGGGCCATGTGGCCGGCGTCGGCGACTCGGTCAGCGGCCGGCCGCTGCGCTCGCGCGCGGTGCGGCTGATGCAGGCGACGGCACGCCGGGAGCTGGCGGCGCGGCGCGCGGAGGTCGTCCGGGCGGTGCGGGAGGTGGCGCCCGGGCTGGAGTTCGTCAACGGCGGCGGGACGGGCAGCGTGCAGAGCACGGCCGCCGAGGACGCGGTGACGGAGATCGCCGCCGGGTCGGGCCTGTACGTGCCGCGGCTGTTCGACAACTACACCTCCTTCCGGGGCCGTCCGGCGGCGCTGTTCGCGCAGCCCGTGGTGCGCCGCCCGGGTGTGGGCGTCGTCACCGTCCTCGGCGGCGGCTACCCGGCATCGGGCGCGGCGGGCCGGGACCGGCTGCCGGTGCCCCACCTGCCGCAGGGGCTGCGCTACGACCCCCAGGAGGGGCCGGGCGAGGTGCAGACGCCGCTGATCGGGACGGCCGCCGACGACCTGCTCATCGGCGACAAGGTGTGGTTCCGGCACGCCAAGGCGGGCGAGCTGTGCGAGCGCTTCGACACGCTGCACCTGGTCGAGGGCGACCGGGTGGTGCGGGCGGTGCCGACCTACCGCGGCGAGGGCAAGACGTTCCTGTGACACCCGGACGCCCGGACGCCCCGGCCGGACGGACCGGACCGGGGCGCCCGCGCCCGGGGGCGGCGGTCAGACGCCGGTGCCGCCGCCGGAGCCCGAAGCCTTGATGCCCTTGGTGATCTCGTCCATCACGGCGAGGCCGGGCGCCTTGGGGTTGACGTCGAAGCCGTAGCGGACCAGGACGAGCCTGTCGGGGTCCGACGGCGAGGGGAACACCAGCGACTGGACGTAGCCGTCGTCGCCCCTCTCGGTGACGACCTTCCAGCGCACCAGGTAGCCCTGCTCGCCGGCGACCGTGACCTTCTTCGACAGCAGCTGCGTGTGCGAGGTGATGTCGCCGTAGACCTTGCCGCCGTAGGCCCCCTCGGCGTTGCCGGCGATGTCCTCCTTGGCCGCGGCCTCGGCGGTGGTGGACTTCAGCTTCACCGACGCGGCGGGCATGGAGAAGACGCCGCCGCGCAGGCAGGTGTTCGAGGCGTCGCCGGGGCAGGCGTACTCGCCCACGGTGAGCTCCGCGAGCCCGTACCGGCTGGTGGAGCCGGTCCAGCCGTCGGGAACGGGCAGGCTGACGCCGTCGACGGCGTCCAGGGCGAAGCCGGGCTCGCTCTTGGGCACGTCCTGCGGGCCGCCGCCGTCCGGACCCCCACCGCCCGGACCGCCGTCGTCGCCCTCCGGGCCCTGCCCGGGGGCCGTGAACGAGGGGGCGGGCCGGGCGGAGTCCGCACCGTCGCCGCCGCTCCTGCCGAGGGCGACGACGCCTCCGATCACCGCGCCGGCCACCACGACCGCGGCGACGACGGCGGTCGCTATCAGACCGCCGCGCCGCTTGCGGGGGGCGGCGGGGAACGCGCCGGGGTAGCCGGGGTACTGCGGATGGCCCGGCGCCCCGGCGCCGAACGCCTGGGCGGGGGGCGGGGCCGTGCGGGTGTACTCGGTCCACGCGGTCCCGTCCCACCAGCGCTCCAGAGCGGGCCCGTTGCCTGTCTGCCCGGGCTCTGGGTACCAGCCGGGCGGGGTCGTCATGGTCACGGCGTCACCCTAAGGCCCGGCCCTTAAGATTCCCGTCAGTCACCCGGTCACAGAGGGGTCACGTACGCCCCCGCGATGCCCCCGTCCACCAGGAACTCCGCTCCGGTGATGAAGGACGCGTCGTCGCTGGCGAGGAAGGCCACGGCGGCGGCGATCTCCTCCGCCTCCGCGAAGCGGCCCACCGGGATGTGCACCAGGCGGCGCGCGGCGCGCTCCGGGTCCTTGGCGAACAGCTCCCGCAGCAGTGGGGTGTTGACCGGTCCCGGGCACAGCGCGTTGACACGGATGCCCTCCCGGGCGAACTGCACGCCCAGCTCGCGGGACATCGCCAGCACGCCGCCCTTGGAGGCGGTGTACGAGATCTGCGAGGTCGCCGCACCCATGACGGCGACGAAGCTCGCGGTGTTGATGATCGAGCCCTTGCCCTGGCGCTGCATGTACGGCAGCGCCGCCTTGCAGCACAGGTACACCGACGTGAGGTTGACCTCCTGGACGCGGCGCCACGCGTCGATGCCGGTGGTCAGGATCGAGTCGTCGTCGGGGGGCGAGATGCCGGCGTTGTTGAAGGCGACGTCGACCGAGCCGTAGGTGTCGTACGCCGCCTTGAACAGCGCCTCCACCTGCCCGGCGTCGGTGACGTCGACCTGGACGAACAGCCCGCCGACCTCCTCGGCGGCCGCCTTGCCCGCGGCCTCGTCGATGTCGGCGCACACCACGTGCGCGCCCTCGGAGGCCAGCCGGCGCGCCGAGGCGAGCCCGATGCCGCTGCCGGCGCCGGTGACCACCGCCGTCCGGCCCACCAGGCGGCGGCACACCACTGCTTCTGCTTCCGTCATTGCCGGGATCACTCCTCCGTGCTGATGAAGACGTTCTTGGTCTCGGTGAAGGCGGCCAGCGCGTCCGGGCCGAGCTCGCGGCCGAGCCCCGACTGCTTGAACCCGCCGAACGGTGTCCAGTAGCGCACCGAGCTGTGGGAGTTCACCGACAGGTTGCCGGCGGCGGTGCCCCGGGCCAGCCGCAGGGCGCGGCCGACGTCCCGGGTCCAGATCGAGCCCGACAGTCCGTACGGGGTGGCGTTGGCCAGACGCAGCGCGTCGGTCTCGTCCTCGAAGGGCAGCACGACGGCCACCGGGCCGAAGACCTCCTCCACCGCGACGCGCCCGGCCGGGTGGGCGGGGGTCAGCACGGTCGGCGGGTACCAGAAGCCCTTGCCCTCCGGGGCCGTGCCGCGGATCGCGACGGGCGCGTCGGGGGACACGTACGAGCGGACGCGGTCGCGCTGCACGGCGGAGATGAGCGGGCCCATGCCGGTCGCCGGATCAGCCGGGTCGCCGACCCCCACGGCCAGGACGGCGGGCTCCAGCAGTTCCATGAAGCGGTCGTGCACCTGGCGCTGGACCAGGATCCGGGTGCGGGCGCAGCAGTCCTGCCCGGCGTTGTCGAGGAAGGCCATCGGGGCGGTCGCCGCGGCCTTCTCGAGGTCCGCGTCGGCGAAGACGATGTTCGGCGACTTGCCGCCGAGCTCCAGGGTGACCCGCTTGAGGGTGCCGGCACACGTGGCCATGATCTGCCTGCCGACGCGGGTCGACCCGGTGAAGACGATCTTCGCGACGCCCGGGTGCTCGACGAGGGCCGCCCCCGCGACCGGGCCCCGGCCGGGCAGCACCTGGAAGAGGTGCTCGGGCAGTCCCGCCTCCAGTGCCAGGTCCGCCAGGCGCAGCGCGGTCAGCGGGGTGGTCTCGGCGGGCTTGAGGATCACCGCGTTGCCCGCCGCGAGCGCCGGGGCGGTCCCCCAGGCGGCGATGGGCATGGGGAAGTTCCAGGGCGCGATGACGCCGACGACGCCGAGCGGCTCCAGGAAGGTGACGTCGATGCCGCCGGGCACCGGGATCTGCCGGCCGCTGAGCCGCTCGACGCCGCCCGCCGCGTAGTCGAGCAGGTCGCGGACGTTGCCGGCCTCCCAGCGGGCGTTGCCCACCGTGTGGCCCGCCTCTCGCACCTCCAGGGCGGCCAGTTCCTCCACGTGCGCGTCGACCACGGCCGCGAAACGCCGCAGCAGCCGCGCGCGGTCGGCCGGGGCCAGGGCCGCCCAGGCGGTCTGGGCGCGGGCCGCGCGGGTGACGGCGGCGTCGACGTCCTCCCGGCGGGCCGCGGGGACAGTGGCGATCACCTCCTCGGTGGCCGGGTTGAGCACGTCCAGCGCTTCGAGCGGTTCGGGTGCTTCGGGCACTCGCTGCCTCACATGCGTTCGAAGGAGCGGTAGCGCTCCCAGTCGGTCACGGCGGTGTCGTACGCGTCCTGCTCGACGCGGGCCATGTTCAGGTAGTGCTCGACGACCTCGTCGCCGAAGGCCGCCCGGGCGATCGGGCTGGACTCCCACAGTTCGGCGGCCTCGCGCAGCGTGGCCGGCACGTGCGCCACGCCGTCGCTGGCGTAGGCGTTGCCCGTGACGGGCTCGGGGAGGGTGAGCTTCTGCTCCACGCCGTGCAGGCCGGCGGCGATCATCCCGGCGACGGCGAGGTAGGGGTTGACGTCACCGCCCGGCACGCGGTTCTCCAGGCGCAGCGCGGACGGGGAGTGCCCGACCACGCGCAGGGCGCAGGTGCGGTTGTCGGGGCCCCAGGCGACGGCGGTGGGGGCGAAGGAGCCGGGCCGGAACCGCTTGTAGGAGTTGATGTTGGGCGCGTACAGCAGGGAGAAGTCGCGGAGCGCGGCGAGCTGCCCGGCCAGGAAGTGGCGCATCGTCTCCGACATGCCGCCCGGCTCGTCGCCCGCGAAGACCGGCCGCCCGTCCTCGTCGCGCAGCGAGAGGTGGATGTGGCAGGAGTTGCCCTCGCGTTCGTTGTACTTCGCCATGAAGGTGAGGGAGTACCCCTCCTGCGCGGCGATCGACTTGGCGCCGGTCTTGTAGACGCTGTGCTGGTCGCAGGTGACCAGGGCCTCGTCGTAGCGGAAGGCGATCTCGTGCTGGCCGAGGTTGCACTCGCCCTTGGCGGACTCCACGCGCATCCCGGCGGCGCCCATCTCGTTGCGGATGCGCCGCAGCAGCGGCTCCACGCGGCCGGTGCCGAGCAGGGAGTAGTCGACGTTGTACTGGTTGGCGGGGGTCAGGTCGCGGTAGCCGTTCGTCCAGGCCTGCTCGTAGGTGTCCTTGAAGACGATGAACTCCAGTTCCGTGCCCGCGTACGCCGACCAGCCGCGCTCGGCGAGCCGCTCGGTCTGGCGGCGCAGGATCTGGCGGGGCGAGGGGGCCACCGGCGTGGAGCCGTGATCCAGCAGCCGCAGGTCGGCGACGACGAGCGCGGTGGCGGCGTCCCAGGGGGTGATCCGCAGGGTGCCGAGGTCGGGGTGCATGGCGAAGTCGCCGTAGCCCCGTTCCCAGGAGGACAGGGCGTAGCCGTCCACGGTGTTCATGTCGGCGTCGACGGCGAGCAGGTAGTTGCACCCCTCGGTGCCGTGCTCCAGGACGTCGTCGAGGAAGTGCCGCGCGGCGAAGCGCTTGCCCTGCAGTCGGCCCTGCATGTCGGTGAAGGCGACGACCACCGTGTCGATCTCTCCGGAGTCGACACGTCGTCGCAGGTCGTCGGTGCTGAGCGGGGCTGTTCGGTGCACCACGGGTGATCACCTCTCCTACCGGCCGACAGGTGATCCAAAAGTACGGGCCCGGGGCCCAGTTGGGTACGGTGCAAGGAGAAATCCGCGCGTCGCAGGGAGGCTCCCGTGGCCCGTCCGCTGATCGGTGTCAGCACCTACTGGGTCGACTCGGCCCGCTGGGGCGGCTGGGACCTGCCCGCCGCCCTGCTCCCCGCCGGGTACCCGCTGCTCGTACGGCGTTCCGGCGGCCTCGCCGCGCTGCTCCCGCCGGACGACCCCGCCCACGCCGCGGACGCCGTGGCCCGGCTGGACGGGCTGGTGATCGCGGGCGGCCCGGACGTCGAGCCCGCGCGGTACGGCGCCGAGCCCGACCCGCGCACCGACCCGCCCGCGCGGGAGCGGGACGCCTGGGAGCTCGCCCTCCTCCACGCCGCCCTCGCCGCCGGGGTGCCCCTGCTGGGCATCTGCCGGGGCATGCAACTGCTCAACGTCGCCCTCGGCGGCACGCTCGTGCAGCACATCGACGGTCACCGCGGCCCCCGGGTGGGCGCGTTCGGCGGCCACACCGTCAAGCCCGTCCCCGGCACGCGCTACGCGGAGGCGGTGCCGGAGGCCATGACGGTGCCCACGTACCACCACCAGGCGGTGGACACCCTGGGCCGGGGCCTGGTGGTCGGCGCCCACGCCGAGGACGGCACGCCGGAGGCCGTGGAGCTGCCGGGCGACCGCTTCGTGCTGGGGGTGCAGTGGCACCCCGAGATGGACGAGGACGAGCGGGTGATGCGGGCGCTGGTCGCCGCGGCGGTCGGAGCTACTGCCTGAAGCGGTCGGAGCTGCCGCTCGAAGGGGTCAGAGCTGCCGCTTGAAGCCGACGTGCGAGGCGGTGAAGCCGAGGCGCTCGTAGAAGCGGTGCGCGTCGGCGCGGGCCCGGTCCGAGGTCAGCTGCACCAGCGTGCACCCCAGGCGGCGGGACTCCTCGACCGCCCACTCGATCATCAGCGTCCCCAGGCCGCCGCCGCGGGCGTCGCGGTGCACGCGGACCGCCTCGATGACGGAGCGCGTCGTGCCGCGCCGTGACAGCCCCGGTATCACCGACAGCTGCAGCACCCCGACGAGCGTGCCGTCCCGCTCGGCGACGACCACGTGCTGGCCGGGGTCGGCGACGACGCGTTCGTACGCCGCGTAGTAGGGCTCCAGGTCGTCCGGGGTCTCGCGGCCGCGGCCGAGGCCGTCGTCGGCGAACATCGCCACGACGGCGGGGATGTCGTGGCGGGTGACGGGGCGGAAGTGGGGGTCGCTCATGCGTGCAGCGTAGATCTTCTGCGGGGGGTGTCCCTTGGGGCCGGTTGTTGTGTGCGGGTTGTTTGCGCCTGCGGGCGGCTGCGCCGGGCTGCCCGGTGGTTGTGTGCGGGTGCGTTGCGCCTGCGGCGGGCGGTTTCCCCGCCGCCCTCCCGATTGCCCGGCGCGGTCAGTGCGGGCCTCGCACCATGTGCCTGAGTCGGGGCCGCGCCGGCGCACTCCCCCAGCCTTCGGCCGGGGGGACCCCCACTGCGCTCGCGGTATACGCCCACATCGTTCGACGCCGGGTCCGCCGCTCGTCTCCCCCAGCCTTCGGCCGGGGGTGCCCCCATGGGGATCCCCCCGGCCGAAGGCTGGGGGGAGGGAGGGCGGGGGCACCCCGCCGCAGGCGCAAACACCCCGCACACAAACACCCGGGCAGCCCGGCGCAGCCGCCCGCAACCACAACGGCGCCGCACACGAAGGGGCGTTGACAGCGCAACGGCGCCCTGCCTAGGCTCACCCCGGTCACAGGATTGAAACGTATCAATACCATACGCCCGCGGATTGAAACGTTCTAACCCCGCCGAGAGGTGTCCATGAAACGACGTCCGCCCCTCCCCCGCCGCCGCCTCACTCTCCTCGCCCTCTCCCTCGGCCTGACGCTCGCCGCGGCCACGCCCCAGGCCTACGCCGACCACGCACACGCGCCCCGCAACCACGCCCCGGGCGCCCCCGGTGGCCTGACGGTCGACGACCGCACCGAGCCGCTCGCCATCGACGCCGCGCCGCGCTTCGGCTGGCTGCCCCGCGACAGCGACTCCGACGAGGTCCAGACCGCCTACCAGGTCGTCGTGCGCGTCCCCGGCGGCCGCACCGTCTGGGACAGCGGCAAGGTCCGCGGTTCCGAGCAGTCCTGGGTGCCGTACGGCGGGCCCGCGCTGGCGCCGGGGACGGCGTACCAGTGGAAGGTGCGGACGTGGGACCGTGCGGGGGAGGCCTCCCCCTACTCGGCCGGCGCCTCCTTCGGCACGGGCCTGACGGACCAGGACTGGTCCGGCGCCCAGTGGATCCGCCGTCCCGCCACCGGGAACGACGCGAGCAACGAGTGGACGGCGGCCCGCAAGGTCGTCCGGGTGTCCGCGGGCAGCCCCGTGGTCGGCACCCGGGTGTACGTCGCGGCCTCCGGCGACTGGCAGGTCGACGTCAACGGCAAGACCGTGCAGCGCAGTTCGTCCTACGAGTACGCCGGTGAGGGCTTCTACGACGTCGCCGCCGTCAAGGGCGTCAAGGCGGGCCGGGACCTGGCCGTGGGCGTGCTGACGCACTACTGGTCCTGCAAGTGCCAGGGCCGGGCCAACGGCCCGAACGCCCCCGAGGGCCCCTCCGGGCTGCTGGTCAAGGTGGTGGTCGAGCACGCGGACGGCACCCGCGACGTGGCGGTCTCCGACGGCACCTGGAAGGTCCACCGCTACGAGCCGCAGCGGGTCGACACCCTGACCTACCGCAACGGCGACGCCGGCGACCGCGTCGAGTACTACGACGCCACGGTCGAGCCCGCCGGCTGGAACACCCCCGGCTACGACGACTCCGGCTGGGCCGCGGCCACCGTCATCGGCGCCCACCCGCGGCCGAACCCGGACAACTGCGCTCCCTACGAGGGAAGTTCGTCCCCCTGCGCCTTCACCCACCTGTCGGCGCTGCAGGCCCACCTCACGCAGGAGACCGTCCACCCGGTCTCGCTGCTGCACCTGCCCGACGGCACCGTCCTCGCCGACTTCGGCAAGGTGTACGCCGCGGTGCCCTCGGTGCGGCTGCGTTCCGGCACCGCCGGCCGGCAGCTGACGTTCACCACCAGCTACCGGCGCAGCAACTCCACGCTGACCGCCGCAGTGCGGGCCGGGGACGCCTCCGTGACGCTGGCGAACGCGGCGAACGTCCACGCGGGCGACGAGATCGTGGTGGACGCGCCCGCCACGGGGTACGGCGCCGGGCACCCCGAGACCCGCACCGTGAGCGCGGTGGACGGCACGACGGTGACCCTGGACCGTCCTCTGGGCAAGGACCACGCCGCGGCGAGCTGGGTGGAGAACTCCCGCGCGGGTACGTCGGGTCTGGACACCCAGGGCAGCAACATGCGCTTCCACTACACCGAAAAGGACGGTGCGCAGACCGCCCGGGCCTTCACCTACTGGGGCTGGCGCTACCTGCAGATCAGCGACCCGGGCGAGAAGCTGACCACGCGGGACGTCACCGCCGTCGTCCAGAACACCGACGCGGCCCACCCCGCGACGTTCCGCAGCAGCGACGGCACCTTGGACCAGGTCTTCTCGCTGATGCAGCGTTCGGCGCTGCAATCCGCGCAGAACGTCTTCCTGGACACCCCGACCCGTGAGAAGGGCCAGTTCCTCGGCGACACCGTGGACGAGTCGTTCGCGACGATGGCCGCGTCGGGCGAGCGCAGCCTGACCCGTCAGGCCATCGAGTCCTTCATGAACTCCCAGGCTCGCTATTGGCCCAATGGCGCCCTGAACTCCGTCTACCCCAACGGGGACGCCAAGCGGGACATCCCCGACTACACCGAGATGTTCCCCGAGTGGGTGATGCGCTACTACCGCACGACGGGCGACCGCGAACTGCTCGCCCGGGCCATGCCCGTGATGCGCAACGTCGCGGACTACATCTCCTCGGCGGTGGACGACCGCGGTCTGGTCGCCGACCTGCCCGGCGGCAGCGGCGCCTACCTGCACGGCATCATCGACTGGCCCGCCCCGATGCGGTACGGCTACGTCACCGACGGCAACGTGAACCGCACCGTCGTCAACGCCCTCGGGGTGGGCGCGATGCGGTCGGTGGCCGAGGCCGCCGACGCGCTCGGCGACCACGCCACCCGCGACGTCTACGCCGGCCGCGCGGACGAGCTGACGGCGGCGATGCGGGAGCGGCTGCGGGACGGCGGCACCGGACTGTGGTCGGACGGTCTGTCCTCGGACGGCGCCCTGATCGCGCATCAGGGCGAGCACGCGCAGAGCTTCCCGGTCGCCTACGGCGTCGCGGAACCCTCGGAGTACGCCGCGCTGGGCGCGGAGCTGTCCCGGCAGGGGATGCGGCAGGGGCCGATGACGCTGCGGACCCTGCTGGAGGCGCTGCGGGTCGTCGACCGGCCGGACACGCTGGTGCGGATCCTCACCGATCCCTCCGCCGACGGGCCCGCGCAGGTCCTGGCCGAGGGCGGCACCTTCCTGTGGGAGCAGTGGACTCCGGGGTGTGCGAGCAGTGACTGCGCGCCGGGCCAGGTCTCGCAGAGCAGCAGCGAGAGCATGTCGCACGGCTGGGGCGGCGCGGGTGTCGTCGGGGTGCTGGAGGGTGTGCTCGGGCTCACGGTGACCAGCCCGGGCGGCGCGTCGGTGCGGATCGCCCCGGCGGATTCGGGCGTGAGCCACGCCTCGGGCAGCCAGTGGACCGAGCGCGGCACCGTCGGCGTCGACTGGCGCCGGAACCGGCACGGGGTGGACACGACGGTCGAGGTGCCGGTCAACGTGACGGCGACGGTCGCCCTGCCCGTGGTGGCGGGCGGCCGTTACACCGCCGCCGGGAGCCACGCCACGTACCTGGGTGTCCAGGACGGCCGGGCCGTCTACCGGGTCGGGTCCGGGCGCACGGTCCTCACGGCCGTGGCGCGCGGCTGACCGAGGTCCCTCCCCGGCGCACGCGACGGCCACGGGCCCGCGTGCGCCGGGGGGCTTCCACGGCGCGGGCGCCCCGGGTCAGCCGCCGCGCCGGGCGGGGGCGGGGCCGGCGGGGGCCGGCGGGGCGAGGGCGGCGGCGAGCACGGCCGGCGCCTCGGCCAGGGAGGGGCCGTACCAGGTGAGGTGACGGCCGCTGACCAGGGCCGCGGGTATGTCCGGGAACGCCTCGGGCCCGTCGTCCGCGGTGAACCGGTACGGCTCGTCCGGGAGCACGACGAGGTCCGCCCCGCTGCCGGTGAGCTCGTCGACCGGCACCCGCGGATACCGCTCCTGGTGGGTCCCGTAAACGTTCTCGACGCCCAGCCGGGCCAGCAGGTCGCCGGCGAAGGTGTCCCGGCCGAGCACCATCCACGGCCGGCGCCAGACGGGCACGACGGCCCTGCGGGGGTGGGCCGCGGGCTGCAGCGACCCCCAGGTCTTCTCCGCGGCGTCGAGCCAGGCCGGGCGCGGCAGGCCGCAGGCCTCGACGACGACGCGGTGCAGTTCCCGGAAGGCCTGCGGAAGGCTGCGCACCTCCGTGACCAGCACCGTCAGCCCCGCCGCGCGCAGCGCCGCGAGGTCGGGCTCGCGGTTCTCCTCCTCGTTGGCGATCACCAGGTCGGGAGCGAGCCGCACGATCTCCGCGATGTCGGGATTCTTCGTGCCCCGTACCCGCGTGACGCGCAGGTCGGCCGGCTGGTTGCACCAGTCGGTCGCGCCCACGAGCAGGGCGGGCGCCGTGGTCGCCACCGCCTCGGTGAGCGAGGGGACGAGGGAGACCACACGCCGTGCGGGGCCGGAGTCGCGACGGGTCATGTCCCCCACCGTATCCATCCCCGCGGGACGGGGAGGGCCGGACGGCGCGGCTCCGGCACGAGGGAGGGGAAGTGCCGGGTGCCGCGCCGTCCGGGGTCGGGGTCCGGTCAGCCGACCGGGGCGAGCCGCTCCGTGAGACCGGGGTGGGCGTCGAGCCAGTCGCGGACGCCGTCCTGCTCGTGGCCCTGGCCGGCCTTGTGGACGGCGCCCTCCAGCCCGGTCAGCTCCTTCTCGCTCAGCTTGAAGTCCTGGAGCCACTTCGCGACCTTCGGCTCCTCGCCGGCGAAGCCGCCTCGGGCGAGGGTGTGGATGCCGTCGCCCTTGCCCCAGGCGCCGAGCGGGTCCTTCAGCTTCTTCAGGCTGTGCTCGTCGTAGGCCCAGTGCGGGGACCACAGGGTGACCACGACGGGCTCCTTCGCCTTGATGGAGCGGTCGAGCTGGGCGAGCATGCTGGCGGTCGAGCCGGTGGTGACCTCGTACTCGCCCTCCAGGCCGTACCGGTCCAGGACGGTGTCGTTGAGCATCTTCATCATCCCGGCGCCCGGCTCGATGCCGATGATCCGGCCGCCGAACTGCTTGCCCTTGCCCTTGAGGTCGGCCAGCGAGTCGATGCCCTTGACGTAGGACGGCACCGTCAGTTCGAGCGAGGTGGGGCCGTACCAGGAGCCGTAGTCGTCCAGCTCGTTCTTGTACTTCTCCCAGTACGACCGGTGCGTCACGGGCAGCCAGGAGTCGGTCTCGAAGTCGACCCGCCCCGCGGACATGCCGGTGTACAGGGCGCCGACGTCGTACTGGGTGACCTTCGGCTCGTACCCGCGGCGTTCCAGCAGCTCCTTCCACAGATAGGTGGAGGCGACGCCCTCGTCCCAGGGGATGTAGCCGATGTCGACCTGACGGCCCTTGCCGACGTCGTCGGCCTCGGGGACGGCGGTCCCCTCGTCGGCGGCGCCGAAGACGTTCACCCCGCCGGCGACCAGGGCGAGGGCGACGATGCCGACGACGGCGACGGAGGTCTGCGGGCGGTACTTCCACAGCTGCAGGCCGCGCGGGGAGGCGGCCGCGGCCATCGCGCGCCGGCCCAGCGGGGAGACCCGGGTGCCGAGGGCGCCGGTGACGCGGTCCAGGTACATGGCGAGGATGACCACGGACAGGCCCGCCTCGAAGCCGAGGCCGATGTCGACCTGGCTGATGGCGGTGAAGACCGAGGCGCCCAGACCGCCGCCGCCGACCATGCCGGAGATGACGACCATGGACAGCGCCAGCATGATCACCTGGTTGACGCCCGCCATGATCGTGGGGAGCGCAAGCGGCAGCTGCACCCGCAGCAGCGTGCTGCGCGGAGCGGTGCCGAAGGCCTCCGCGGCCTCGACGAGCTCGCCGTCGACCTGCCGGATGCCGAGCTCGGTCATGCGCACGCCCGGCGGCAGGGAGAAGACGATGGTGGCGATGATGCCGGGCACCTGGCCGACGCCGAAGAAGAAGATGCCGGGGATCAGGTAGACGAAGGCGGGCATCGTCTGCATGAAGTCCAGCACCGGGCGCAGGGCGGCGGAGACGGTGCGGTTGCGCGCCGACCAGATGCCGAGCGGCACGGCGAGCACGATGGTGATCACGGTGGCGACCAGCACCAGGGACAGGGTGTCCATGGCCTCGTCCCACTGCTGAACGGAGACGACGACTGCCAGGCCCGCGAAGGAGAGCACGCCCGCGGTCAGACCGCGCAGCCACAGCGCGAGGACCGCGAGGATGCCGGCGAGCAGCAGCGGTGCGGGGGCCTGCAGGACGGCGTCCAGGCCGTCGTACATGCCGGAGACGACGGCGCTGATGAGGTCGAAGAGCGGACCGAAGTGGTCGCGCAGGTAGGTGACGGCGCTGTCGGTCCAGTCGCCGAGGGGCAGCCTAGGCACGCGCCGCCTCCTTCCGCGGCCGGCCCGGCACCCTGGGCGCGGCGTTCTGCGGCCCGGCGGCCTCGGCGTGCGGGACGGCCGCCTGCGCCGTGTCGTCGGTGCACGGCGTCACCGGTCCGTCGTGGTCGCCGAGCGCGGCCAGCAGCCGGTCCTTGGCGATCACGCCGACCACGTCGCCGGCCTCGTCGCGGACGGCCACGGGGTGCGGGACCCGCGCGCTGACCGGCAGGACGTCGGCCAGCGCGGTGCGCGGGGTGACCGTCTCGCAGCGGCAGTCGCCCGCGTCGGGGCGGTGCGGAGGCTCCATGACGGTGCCGGCGGTCAGCACGCGGGAGCGGTCGACGTCCTGCACGAAGGAACTGACGTACTCGTCGGCGGGGCGCAGCAGGATGTCCTCGGGGGAACCGATCTGGACGATGCGCCCGTCGCGCATGACGGCGACGCGGTCGCCGAGGCGCATGGCCTCGTTGAGGTCGTGGGTGATGAAGACGATGGTCTTCTTCAGGCTGCGCTGCAGCTCGATCAGCTGGTCCTGCATGTCACGGCGGATCAGCGGGTCCAGGGCGCTGAAGGACTCGTCCATGAGGAGCACGTCGGCGTCGGTGGCCAGGGCGCGGGCCAGGCCCACGCGCTGCTGCATGCCGCCGGACAGCTCGTCGGGCCAGGAGTCGCCCCAGCCGGACAGGCCGGTGAGTTCCAGGGCCCGCGCGGCGCGCTCCTCGCGTTCCTTGCGGCCCACGCCCTGCACCTCAAGGCCGTACGCGGCGTTCTGGAGCACGCTGCGGTGCGGGAAGAGCGCGAAGTGCTGGAAGACCATGCTGATGCCGTGCGAGCGCACGCGGCGCAGTTCGCGGGCGCTGAGTGCGGTGAGGTCCCGGCCGTCGAAGAGCACCCGCCCCGCGGTGGGGGGATTCAGCCCGTTGAGCGTGCGCAGCAGCGTGGACTTGCCCGATCCGGACAGGCCCATGACGACGAAGATCTCGCCCTCGCGGACGTCGAAGCTCGCGTCGATCACCGCGGCGGTCGTACCGCTCCCGCGCAGTTCGTCGCGTCCGGCTCCGGCCTCCAGACGGCGCACGCCGTCCTCGGGGTCGGCACCGAACACCTTGTACAGATGCTCTGCCTGCAGCCTGTACACATACACCTCACGTGTCGTAGGGAGGACGACCGGCTGCCCCCGCACGCAGGTCGCGGAGCGCTCCTGTCCCGCTCCGGGACGGCGGCTGCCCCGACCCAAGCGGAGCAAACCGTTCCGTGACGGAGGTCACGGTGTCGGCGGCGTGCGGCATCATCGGCGTGTGACTCGACGCCTGATGCTCCTGGACACCGCCAGCCTCTACTTCCGCGCGTACTTCGGCGTGCCCGACTCGGTGCGCGCGCCGGACGGCACGCCGGTCAACGCCGTGCGCGGGCTGCTGGACTTCATCGCCCGCCTGGTCGCCGACCACTCCCCCGACGACCTGGTGGCCTGCATGGACGCGGACTGGCGGCCGCAGTGGCGGGTGGACCTGATCCCCTCGTACAAGGCGCACCGCGTCGCCGAGGAGGTCCCCGGCGGCTCGGACGTCGAGGAGGTCCCGGACACCCTGTCGCCGCAGGTCCCGGTGATCGAGGCGGTGCTGGACGCGCTGGGCATCGCCCGGGTGGGTGTCGCCGGCTACGAGGCGGACGACGTGATCGGCACCCTGACGGGCCGGGCACCCGGCCCGGTGGACATCGTGACGGGTGACCGCGACCTGTTCCAGCTGGTGGACGACGCGCGCGGGGTGCGGGTGCTGTACCCGGTCAAGGGCGTCGGCTCGCTGGACGTGGTGGACGAGGCCTGGCTGCGCGCCAAGTACGGCGTGGACGGTCCCGGTTACGCGGACCTGGCGCTGCTGCGCGGCGACCCGAGCGACGGCCTGCCGGGCGTGCCGGGCATCGGCGAGAAGACGGCGGCGAAGCTGCTGGAGGCGTACGGCGACCTGGCCGGGATCATGGCCGCCGCCCACGACCCCGCCTCGAAGGTCACCCCGGCGCAGCGCAAGCGGCTGCAGGAGGCGGGGGACTACGTGGCCGTCGCGCCCAAGGTGGTGCGGGTGGCCTCCGACGTGCCGCTGCCGGAGTTCACCCCGCAGCTGCCGCGGGAGCCGCACCAGCCCCAGGAGCTGGCCGCGCTGGCCGAGCGCTGGGGGCTGGGCGGCTCGCTGCAGCGGCTGCTCAGCGTGCTGGGGCCGGAACGGGCCGGGTGACGGCGAGGACGTCCCGGTCGGGCTGGAGGGTGAGGCCGACGGTGGGGCGGATCTCCTCGTCGCCGGTGTCCAGGTGGAAGCGGCTGCCGAGGGTGGCCAGCACGATCACCGCCTCGACCATCGCGAAGCGCGCCCCGAGGCAGGCCCGGGTGCCCCCGCCGAAGGGGAACCAGGTGTGGTCGGTGACCGGGTCGGGCGCCCCGTCGAGCCAGCGCTCCGGGCGGAACTCCTCGGGCTCCGGCCACCAGCGCGGGTCACGGTGGGTGGCCCAGGGGCTGATCCAGACCTGGGTGCCCGCCGGGACGGGCTCACCGCCCAGGGCGGCGCCCTCCTCGGCGACGGCCAGGTTGAGCCAGACCGTGGGGCGCACGCGCAGGGTCTCCTTCACGACGGCCTCGGTCCAGCGCAGTTCCGCGTAGTCGTCGAAGCCCGGGGTGCGGCCGCCGAGCACCCGCTCCAGTTCCTCGGTGAGCGCCTCACGCGCCTGAGGGTTGCGGGACAGCAGGTGCCAGGCCCAGGTCAAGGTGGTGGCGGTGGTCTCGTGGCCCGCGTTGTAGAGGGTGACGGTCTCGTCCCTGATCTCCCTGTCGGTGAGCCGGACACCGTGTTCGTCGACGGCGGCCAGCAACCGGCTGAGCAGGTCGTCGCGTTCGCCGCCGGCCTCACGGCGGACGGCGACGATCCGGGCGACCTCGGCGTCGAGGGTGTCGACGGCGGTCTTGAAGCGGATCCGCCCCGGGGTGCGGACCCAGTCGGGCAGCATCGCGCCCAGTCCGCGGAACTCGGCGCCCATCTGCTGCTGGGCGGCGTCCATGCAGCGGCCGATGACCTCCTCGCGGACGGCGGCGTCCGTGCCGAACACGGTCCGTACGGCGATGCGCTGGGTCAGCCCGGTCATCTCGCGGCGTACGTCGATCCGTTCGCCCCCGTTCCAGCGGTCGGCGACCTCCCGTGCGCAGTCGGCCATGGTCGCCGCGTACGCGCGCACCTGCTTGGGCCGTACCGAGGGCTGGACGAGGGAGCGCTTGCGGCGCCAGTCGGCGCCCTTGGCCACCACGACCCCCTCGCCCATCAGGTAGCGGAAGGACCAGCCGAGGTCGGGCAGCGAGAAGGTGGACTCGCGGGCCGAGAGCAGTTCCCCGATGAGCGCGGGATCATTGAGGAAGCGCGCGGGGGTGCGGCCCATGGCCCAGGTGACCTGCCCGGACCCGCACTCGCGGAGCGCGGTGAAGAAGGCGAGCGGGTCCTTGGCGAACTGCGGGAGGTTCCCCAGCAGCGGCACCCCGCGCGGTCCTGCGGTGATCGCGGTGGCGGTGTCGGAACCCATGTGCGCCGGCCTCCCGGGTAGCGTCGGATCGCGTCCGTCCCATCAAAATCGGAGAACGGCGGATCGGAACCGGCGTTCGAAGATCTCGTGATCTTTCCGAGACCGGGCTGCACAGGACCGGCCCGATGGGTTAGGCTTGCCTAACTTAGTGCGAGGAGTGTGCTCATGGCAGACCGTCCGGTGCGCAGGAAGCCGCAGCTCAACCGCGCGCGGGTGCAGCACGTGGAACGGCTGACCCCGCACATGATCCGCGTGGTGCTCGGCGGTGAGGGCCTGGCGGGATTCCCCGTGGGCGAGTACAGCGACCACTACATCAAGCTGCTGTTCCCGGTCGAGGGCGTGCGCTACCCCGAGCCGTTCGACATCCAGCGGATCCGCGCCGAGTTCCCCCGCGACCAGTGGCCGCGCATCCGGACGTACACCGTGCGCCGGTGGAACGCGGAGGCGCGCGAGCTGACCGTCGACTTCGTGTACCACGGCGACGAGGGCCTGGCCGGCCCGTGGGCCGCGCGCGTCCAGCCCGGCGAGGAGGTGCTCTTCCTCGGCCCCGGCGGCGCCTACGTTCCCGGCTCCGCGGCCGACTGGCATCTGCTCGTGGGCGACGAGAGCGCGCTGCCGGCGATCGCCGCCTCCCTGGAGCGGCTGCCCGAGGGCGCTCCCGCCCGGGTGTTCGTCGAGGTTTCCGGCCCGGAGGAGGAGCAGAAGCTCGCCACGCCCGGCAACGCCGAGGTCACCTGGGTGCACCGCGGCTCCCGGCCGGTGGGCGAGGCCCTGCTCCACGTCGTGTCCGGGCTGGAGTTCCCGCCGGGTGACGTGCAGGCCTTCGTCCATGGCGAGGCGGGCTTCGTCAAGCAGCTGCGTCGTCTGCTGCGCGTCGAACTGGGCGTGCCGCGTGAGCGGCTGTCGATCTCGGGGTACTGGCGCACCGGCCACGACGAGGACGGCTGGCAGGCCTCCAAGCCCGAGTGGAACCGCCGCATCGAGGAGGAGCAGGAGCCGCCGCGGGCGCTCGCTTCCTGACGTCGCGTACGCACCAGGCGTGACCCCGCCGTGGGGTCACGCCTGGTCGTGGTACCGGCCGGGTCTCAGACCGACTTCTGGTACGAGCGGAAGGTGCGGGTCGACAGCCCGACCGCGGCGACCGCCACCACCAGCAGCGCGCCGCCGCGGGTGAGCACCGCACCCCAGTCGGGGCTGTCGGCCATCGCGGAACGGCTCGCGACGAGCGCCCAGTTCATCGGGTTGACGTCGGCGAGGTGCCGCATCCAGGACGGCATCAGCGCGGGCGCCATGAAGGCGGAGGACAGGAAGGTCAGCGGCAGCAGCAGGAAGGTGTTGATGCCGATGATGCTCTCGCGCTGCCGTACCAGCATGCCCATGGCGTTGGAGAACGCCCCGACCAGCGTGCCGAGCAGCACCGACGCCGCGACGAGCACCAGCAGCCCGACGGCCCCGCCGGGGTAGTCGGCGCCGCCGAGCTTGCCGAGGGCGACGATGACGACGGACTGCAGGGCGGTGCTGAGCCCCTGGGAGACGACGTTGCCGTTGATGAGCGCGGCGCGGCTGACCGGGGTGGTGAGGAAGCGGTTGAGGGTGCCGCGCTCGATCTCCTCCAGCGTGCCCATGCCGGCCCACATGCTGGAGGACAGCGCGCTCATCACGACCACGCCCGGGACGAGGTAGTCCAGGTACGAGCCGCCGCCGAAGCCGGGCAGCTCCACCACGCGGCGGAAGAGCGCGCCGAACAGGAAGAGCCAGATCACCGGCTGCACCAGGGTGATGAGCAGGTACGCGGGCTGGCGCCAGAACGCCATGAGATGACGCTGCGTCATGTACCAGGTCTGGGTGAGCGCGACGCTCATCGGGCACCTCCGGCGGGGACGGTCGCGGACCCGGCCGCGGGGGTGGCGGTGTCGGCGTCGGCGAACCGGCGCCCGGCGTAGCGGAGGTACACGTCGTCCAGCGAGGGCCGGGCGACGGTGACGGAGGCGACGGCGGCGCCCTCGCGCTCCAGGACGGCGAGCACGTGCGGCACGGCCGCGGCGCCGTCGTCGGCGCGGGCGCTGAGCCGGCGGCCGTCCAGCCGGGCCTCGCGCACGCCGGCGAACTCGCCGAGCGCCGTCTCCAGGAGGTGGGCGTCGACCGGGCCGGCCGGCTCGCGCAGTTCCACGTGCACGGCGTCGCCGCGCAGTTCGCCCTTGAGCCCGTCGGGGGTGCCCTCGGCGACGACCCGGCCGCGGTCGACGATCGCGATGCGCTCGGCGAGCCGGTCGGCCTCCTCCAGGTAGTGCGTGGTGAGCAGGATGGTCAGGCCGTCGTCGCCCGCCAGGCGCGCGATCTCCTCCCACATCGCGGTGCGCGCCTCGGGGTCGAGGCCGGTGGTCGGCTCGTCGAGGAACAGCACCTCGGGGCGGTGGACCAGGCCGAGCGCGACGTCCAGGCGCCGCTGCATGCCGCCGGAGTAGGTCTTCACCGGCCGCCCCGCGGCGTCGGCCAGGTCGAAGCGGGTGAGGAGCTCCTCGACGCGGCGGTCGAGCGCGGCGCCGCGCAGCCCGTACAGCCGGCCCTGCAGCCGCAGGTTCTCCGCGCCGGTGGCGACCGGGTCGGCGCCCGACCTCTGGGCGACGACACCGATGGCCCGGCGCACCCGGTCGGGGTGGCGCAGGGCGTCGTGACCCGCGACGAGGGCGGTGCCGGAGTCGGGACGGGCCAGGGTGGTCAGGATCTTCACCGTGGTGGACTTCCCGGCGCCGTTGGGGCCGAGCAGCCCGAAGACGGTGCCGGTCTCCACGGTGACGCCCATCCTGTCGAGGGCGCGCACGTCTCCGGGATAGGTCTTGACGAGGTCGTGCGCCACGATCGCGGGCGCGCGTGTGCTCATGACAGATTCCTCCGCCTGCCAAGGGGGCCGTGCCTGCACGGCCCGGTGATCGGTCGGTTCGCGGGCCCGTGACGGGCCGCACGGTGGCCCTGGTGAACGGGCCTTCCACGAACGGCCGGACCGATCGGCGGAGGGGACTGCCGGGCTATCCTGGGTGTGCCGCACCTCGATCGCCTGGCGACTGTTCCCGCAGCCGTCCGGTCCGGGGTCACCGCCCCCGGCGCGCGCTGTTCCCGCAGCGAGCGCCGGGGGCGTTCCTCATGTCGGTGTCGCGTCGGGGCCGGCCCGCCTCCCCAGCTCCTCCCAGGAGTGCCGCGCGGTGGCCGATTCCCCGGCCCCCTCCTCGGACTCCGTCCAGGCTTCGGGCATCTCGCCGGTCTCATGCCAGCGCCGCCACTCGGCGGCTCCGGAGATGGTCCCCCTCTCGAGTTCGCCGAGGAAGCCGCGGATCCACTGCGCCTCGGCCTCGAGCATGTGGACCTGGTACTCGGTCTCGATCAGGAACATCCGCGGCAGGTCGTGCCGGAGCCTGGCGAGCACGCCGTGGACGCCGGCCGCCTGCACCTCCAGCTTCGCGACCCGCTCGGTGAGCAGGTCGACCACCTCGTCGGCGGGCAGCACGAGCAGCAGCGACAGCGCCGCCTCGAAGGCCGGGTACTCGCGCACCGGTACGGCGACCAGGTCGGCGAGCCAGTCGTGCAGCTCCTCCCGGCCGGCCCCGGTCAGCCCGTACAGCGTGCGCTCGGGGCGGTTGCCCTGCCGCTGCACGCCGGTGACCTCCACGAAGCCGTGCTTCTCGAGGTTCTGCACGACGGTGTAGAGCGAGCCGTAATTGATCTTGATGCTCTGCTCCTTGCCCCGCTGCCGAAGCACCTGGGCGATCTCGTACGGATGCATGGGGCGTTCGCCGAGCGTCGCCATGACGGCGAGGGCCAGCGGGTTGCCGAGCTTGCGGCGCTTGGCCATGCCCGAACACCTCCCTCACTCGCACCCGTATATCCGTGACCGAACATATCGCGAGTCACCCACCCTGACAAGCGCGATACATCGCGAATTGCGGGGAGGGTCGCACCGGCCCGACGGCGGTGAGCACCTTGGAGCGTCGCGGACATGAACGTGACACGCGGGCGAAATGGACCGCCCCTAATTTCTGTCACCCGACAGGAATCCAGCGACAGGGGTCCGCCATGACCACCACCGCAACGTCCGCGCCCTCCGCTCCCCCGCCGCCCCCGCCGGCCTCCGACGACGGCACCCTCGCCGGCTTCGGCTACCGCCAGGAACTGCACCGCAGCATGGGGCGCTACGCCTCCTTCGCCGCGGGCTTCTCCTTCATCTCCGTCCTGACGACGGTCTTCCAGTTCTTCGCCTTCGGCTTCTCCTCCGGCGGTGCCGCCTTCTTCTGGACCTGGCCCGCGGTGCTCGCCGGGCAGCTGCTGGTCGCCGCCTGCTTCGCCGAACTCGCCGCCCGCTACCCGCTGTCCGGGGCGATCTACCAGTGGTCGACCCGGCTCAGCACACCGACGTGGGGCTGGTTCGCCGGATGGATCATGGTGATCGGCCAGGTGGTGGTCGTGGCGGCCGCCGCGCTCGCCCTGCAGGTCGTCCTGCCCGCGATCTGGCCGGGCTTCCAGGTCCTCGGCGGCGATCCGGCGCCCACCACCGCGACCGGGGCGGCCAACGCGGCTCTGCTCGGCGTGGTGCTGCTGGCCCTCACGACCGTGGTCAACACGCTCGACAACCGGGTCATGTCGGCCGTCAACCGCGTCGGCGTCACCGCGGAGATCATCGGTGCGGGCCTCATCGTCGTCCTGCTGTTCACGCACGCCGAACGCGGTCCCGGCGTCACCCTCCACACCGGCGGCCAGGGCGGCGCCGTCGGTGCGCTCCTCGTCGGCTCCTTCACCGCCGCGTACGTCCTCATCGGTTTCGACAGCGCCGGCGAGATGAGCGAGGAGACCCGCTCGCCGCGCCGCACCGCCCCGCGCACCATCCTCACCGCCCTCGCCGCGGCCGGCGCCCTCGGCGGACTGCTCCTCCTCGGCGGACTGCTCGCCGCCCCCAGCCTCACCGACGGGCGGCTCGCGACGGAGGGCCTGAGCTACGTCCTCACCAGCAGCCTCGGCGCGGGCGTCGGGAAGGCGCTGCTCGCCGACGTCACCGTCGCCATCGCCGTCGCCACGCTGGCCATCCAGACCGCCGGCACCCGCATGCTCTTCTCCATGGCCCGCGACGGCGTCCTCCCGTTCTCCGCCCGCCTGTCCCGGGTTTCGCCCCGTACCGGCATGCCCGTCGCGCCCGCGCTCGTCGTCGGTGTCGCGGCGGCCGCGCTCTGCCTGCTCAACCTCCTGTCCCCGGACGCCTTCCTGGCCATCGGCACCACCTGCATCGCCATGCTGTACCTGGCCTACGCCATGGTCACCGGCCCGATGCTGCTGCGCCGGCTGCGCGGCGAGCGCTTCGGCGCCGGCGGGACGGACGAGCGGGGCCGCCCGCTGTTCTCCCTCGGCCGCTGGGGCCTGCCCGTCAACGCGCTGGCCCTGCTCTACGGGCTGGCCATGACGGTCAACCTCGCCTGGCCGCGGGCGGCGGTCTACGACCCGGCCGGCGGCCACTGGTACTTCCAGTGGTTCACCGTGCTGTTCCTGCTGGGCAGCGTGGGTGCGGGGGTCGCGTGGCGGCTGCTGAGGGCGCGTCCGGGGCGCTCGGCGGAGAACGCCCGCCTCGCCGAGGCCCTCCCGGAACCGACCCGGTAGCCACGGCAGTTCGGCGGCACGACGCCCCTCCCCCTCTCGACCTCGGGGAGGGGCGTGCGGCACCGGTGTGGCACCGGCCACCGACAGCGCCCGGGGGTCGGCGCTGCCACACTGGCCGTATGGCCGTACCCGCACCCGAGCCGTCACCCCTTCCCGGCCTGTCGCCCGACGGGCAGCCGGCGCAGGAGCGCCCGACCGTCCTCTGCGCCGACTGCCACCGGCCCCTCACCGCGCACGACGCCCGGCTGTGGGGCCGGGGCCGCGGCTGCCGGCGCAAACACGGACTCGGCGCGGCACCGCGGACCGGGCGCTTCGACGTCGAGCAGGAACAGCTGCCGGGGACGTGAACACGCGCCCGGGCCACGCCACGTGAACGAACGGCTTCTTGCACACGAGGCAGATCATCTTCCGCTGCCACTCCTCGTTCACGCGCTTCGCGGCCTCCACCCTGCCCCGTTCCCGCAGACGCCACACGACGCCGGCGACGGCCACCAGCAGTCCGGCGAGGATCGCGCCCGACACGAGCAGCGCCATCCCCGACAGGAGCAGTCCCACCGGCCATGCGAAAGCACCCTCGGCCGGCAGCCGTCCGAGATCAGCCTTCACGGCGAACCCGGCTCGACCGTCTGCGGCTCACCGGCCCATGGTCACCATCCGTCGGGCGTGGGGGTGAGGCGGCTCACTATTCGTCGACAAACCGACAAGGCGCCTCCCCCGCCGAGCGCCGGGCGCCGGGCGCTCGCGGCCCCAAGCACGTCCGCGGCCGACCCGATGCCCCGTCTGCCGTGGCGGACGCGTACGGTACAGCCGTGAAATCTGCGCACTGGACCGCCGCAGTCCTGGCCCTCGCCGCGCTCGGCATCGTCGTCGCCGTCGTCGTCGCCGTCGCCGAGGGCAATCACGCCCCGGTCGTCATGCCCTCACTGCCCATCACGGTGCTCCTGCCCGTCGGCCTCGGGCTCGGAGCCCGCCATGCGTGGCGGAGGGCGACCGGGCGCGGCGCGCCGTCCGTCGGCGTGGACCACCAGGCATGGCAGTCGCGCGGGCGCTGACAAGTGACGCACCGTGAGGAGCGCGCTGCGGGCGCGATCGTCGGATCGGCCGTCGGCGACGCGCTCGGCGCGCCCTTCGAGTTCGGCCCGGCGGGCGCCTTCAGCGCCCGCTTCCCCGCACCGGGCGCGGGTGACGAGATGTGCGGAGGCGGCGGCTGGGACCCCGGTGAGGCCACCGACGACACGCAGATGGCGGTGCTCGTGGCCGATTCCCTGCTGGAGTCGGGCACGCTCGACCTCCCCGACGTCTTCGCGCGGTTCGTACGGTGGGCGGCCGCCGACCCCAAGGACATCGGCCTGCAGACCGAGGCCGTCCTGACCTCCGGCGACCCCTGGGACCTGGCCGCGGCGGTGCACTTCCAGACGCATCACCGGGCGGCGGGCAACGGCGCCCTGATGCGGGCCGCCCCCGCCGCCGTCCACTTCGCCGGGCACGGACGCGCGGCCTCCCTCGACGCCGCACGCAGGATCGCCGCCCTCACCCACGGCGACCGCGCCGCCTGGGAGGGCAGCGCGATCCTCCACGACCTGGTACGCGTGGCCCTCGACGGCGGCGACCCGGTCGCCGCCGCGGTCGTGGCCGACGCGCTGGCACAGGTCCCCGAGCCCTTCCACGAGCGGTGGGCCGCCGTCCTCGCGCCCGGTTGGCACCCCGGCCTGGCCACGGAGTTCAACGGCGCCGTCTGGCCGTGCCTCGGCTCCGCGGTCTGGGCCGTGCGGACCACCGGCGGCTTCGAGGCCGCGCTGCGCGCCGCGGTCGACCTGGGCGGCGACACCGACACCGTCGCCGCCGTCACGGGGACCCTCGCCGGCGCGGTGTACGGCCTCGCGGCCGTACCCGAGCGCTGGACGGCCCACCTGCACGTGCCGGTACCGGGCTGGCCCGGCCGCGTCCTGCGCGTCGCCGACCTGATCGCCCTGGCGGCCCGGCTGACCGGGGACTGACCTGCAGGGGCCGCGTCACACCGCCAGCAGGGCCTCGCCCTCGCGGTGCAGGGCGGCCAGGCCGCCGTCCGGGCAGCCGGCGACGCGCAGCGCCGCGTCGGCGGTCGCGGAGGCGAAGGCCGGCCCGTCGGGGATCGGGTTGTCTCGCCTGATGAGGATGACGCCCTCGATGAGGCCGAAGACGAGGTCGGCGCGGACCGCGAGATCGGCGGCGCCGAGCGCGGCGCCCGGCACCGTCGCGGCCAGCAGGGCGGCGTAGACGGCCTTCAACTCGTCCCGGACGGCGCGGAAACCGGCGAAGCGCTCGGCACGGACCTCGGGGAGCAGGTAGAGCGCGCCGAGGTTGTGCGGCCCCCCGCACAACAGGGCGACGTCCGCCCGGCACAGCGCCCACAGCCGGGCCTCGGCAGGGGCGTCCGTGCGGGCGACGAGCGAGTGCGCGAGGTCCAGGGACGGGCGGACGGTGCCCTCCAGGAGCGCGGCGAGGAGGTCCTCCTTGCCGCTGAAGTAGTGGTACATCGAGGCCTGCCGCATCCCGGCGCGCTCGGCGACGGCGCGGGTCGTGGTGGCCGCGTAGCCCTGCGTGCTGAACAGTTCGGCCGCGGCGGCGAGGAGTTCCTCGCGGGCGGTCAGGCCGCTGTCCGGCCGCGTCTGCGCGCGCGGCCGCCCGACACGCCGTCCCGTGGTGCTCACGCCTCGATCCTCGCACAGCCGATCGGCCCCGCGGCGAGCCCCGAAGTGACGGGTGCCGCCCGGCGTCCGGGCGACGCCCCGGCGCACCGGGCTCCGGTCCGGCGCCACCGGGATCACGCGCCGCGCGGGCGTGAGCACCCGGTAACCACCGGGAAACGCACGGGCAACGGCGCCGAATCCACCGCCACGTAATTTCTGTCGGACGACAGAAATTGGAGGTGGATCGCCGTGTCGACAGGGACGCCTCACGGAGCCCGTGACCACGCCCGCGCGCAGGAGGGGACGCGGGTGGACGCCATGCCCGTGCTGCCCGCCGCGCACTGGCCGGAGCGGCCGCCGCCCGGTGTCGAGCCGCGCGACCTGGTCTGGGCGGAGACCGTCGCGGGGGGCACCTACACGCACAAGGTGCTGGCCCGCGGCACCGAACTGCGGCTCACCGACCTGACGGGCGACGCCTGCGCCCACCTGCTGCTGTACGTCGCCGACCGTCCCTGGGAGCGGCTCAACACCGCCGACACCGTGAAGGTGCTGTGGAACGCCTACCTCGGTGCGGGCCACCTGCTCCTGTCCGACCAGGGCCGGGTGCTCGCCTCGGTCGTGGCCGACACCGGCGGCCGCCACGACGCGCTCTGCGGCACCTCGACCGCCATCCGCAACACCGCGCTGTACGGGGACGGTTCGACGCACGGCCCCTCCCCCGCGGGCCGCGAGCTGCTGAAGCTGGCCGCGCTGAAGAACGGCCTGGAGCCGCGCGACCTGCCGCCGTCGGTCTCCTTCTTCCAGGGCGTCCGCGTCGTCGCCGACGGGAAGCTGGAGTTCACCGGCTCCGCGGGCCCCGGCGCGTCCGTCACCCTGCGGGCCGAGCAGCCGCTGACCGTGCTGATCGCGAACGTGCCGCACCCGCTGGACCCGCGGCCGGAGTACGTCTGCACGCCCCTGGAGGTGCTGGCCTGGCGCGCTACGCCGACCGCGCCCGGGGACCCGTTGTGGGACGCCACTCCCGAGGGCCGCCGCGCCTTCCTCAACACCGCCGACCACCTCGCCGCCAGGGGGCTGCAGTGACGAGCGAGACCACCGTCGTCCCCGCCCGCGCGCCCTGGTCCGCGGTGGTCCGCGCCGGGGAGCACCTGACCGTCACCGACCTCGGCGGCAACCAGGCCGTGGACTTCCTGGTGTACGACGCCCACGACACGGCCGTCCGCTACAGCGCGCCGGACACCCTCCAGGCCCAGGGCGGCATCTTCCTGACCACCGGCAGCGTGCTGCTCTCCAACGAGCACACCCCGCTGATGACCGTCGTGGAGGACACCTGCGGCCGCCACGACACCATCGGCGGCGCCTGCTCCAAAGAGTCCAACACCCTGCGCTACGGCCACCACACCTGGTCGCAGCACGCCTGCGTGGAGAACTTCCTCGCCGAGGGCGCCAGGTACGGCCTCGGCAAGCGCGACCTGGTGGGCAACGTCAACTGGTACATGAACGTGCCCGTCGAGCCCGACGGCACCCTCGGCATCGTCGACGGCATCTCCGCCCCAGGGCTCCGGATCGTGCTGCGGGCCGAGACCGACGTCCTCGTCCTGGTCTCCAACTGCCCTCAGGTCAACAACCCCTGCAACGGCTTCGACCCGACCCCGGTCGAGATGACGGTCTCCGGCGGCCGCGCATGACCCACGCCGTGAGCCACGCCGCCTTCGACACCCTCCTCGTCGCCAACCGCGGCGAGATCGCCGTCCGCGTCATCCGCACCGCCCGGCGCATGGGCCTGCGCACGGTCGCCGTCTTCTCCGACCCCGACCGCTCCGCCCCGCACGTGCGCCTCGCCGACCACGCCGTACGGCTCGGCCCGGCCCCGGCCAAGGCCAGCTACCTGGACGCCGACGCCGTCCTGGCCGCCGCCCGCGCCACCGGGGCGGGGGCGGTCCACCCCGGCTACGGGTTCCTCTCCGAGGACGCGGACTTCGCGCGCCGCTGCGAGGCCGCCGGCCTGGTCTTCGTCGGGCCGACGCCGGAGCAGCTGGCGCTCTTCGGCACCAAGCACACCGCGCGCGCCGCCGCCGAGGCCGCCGGGGTGCCCCTGCTGCCGGGCACCGGGCTGCTGGCGGACCTCGACGCCGCCCTGGAGGCGGCGCGGGCCCTCGGCTACCCGGTGATGCTCAAGGCCACCGGCGGAGGCGGCGGCATCGGCATGCGGGCCTGCCGCTCCGCCACCGAGCTGACCGAGGCCTGGGAGAGCGTGCGGCGCGTGGCCGCGGCCTCCTTCTCCTCCGCGGGCGTGTTCCTGGAACGCCTGGTGGAGCGGGCCCGCCACGTCGAGGTGCAGGTCTTCGGCGACGGGCGCGGCCGCGTCGTCGACTTCGGCGACCGCGACTGCTCCCTGCAGCGCCGCAACCAGAAGGTCCTGGAGGAGGCCCCCGCCCCCGGTCTGCCGGTCGCCGTGCGCCGCCGCCTCGCCGGCAGCGCCCGCGACCTGTGCGCCTCCGTCGGCTACCGCTCGGCGGGGACGGTGGAGTACGTGTACGACGCCGCCCGCGACGAGGCGTACTTCCTGGAGGTCAACACGCGCCTGCAGGTGGAGCACCCGGTGACGGAGGAGGTGTACGGCGTCGACCTCGTCGCGTGGATGCTGCGCCTCGCGCAGGGCGACACCGGCGTGGTCACGGAGCCGGGCCCGCCGCGCGGCCACGCCGTGGAGGCCCGCGTCTACGCCGAGGACCCCAGCCGCGGGCACCGGCCCGGCGCGGGCGTGCTGACCGAGGTCGCGTTCCCCGAGGGCGTCCGCGTGGACGCCTGGGTCGAGACCGGAACCGAGGTGACCACCGCGTACGACCCGATGCTGGCCAAGGTCATCGCCCACGGCACCGACCGCGAGGACGCCCTCGACCGGCTCGCCCGTGCGCTCACCGCGACCCGGGTGGGCGGCATCGAGACCAACCTCGGCCTGCTGCGCGCCGCCGTCGCCGAGCCGGCGCTGCGCGCGGCCGTGCACACCACGGCGACCCTGGAGGGCGTCGCCGACCCGACGCCACGCGTCGAGGTGCTGCGGCCGGGCACGCTGACCACCGTCCAGGACTGGCCCGGCCGCACCGGGCTCTGGCACGTCGGCGTGCCGCCCTGCGGGCCCATGGACGACCTGTCCTTCCGGCTCGGCAACGAGGCGCTGGGCAACGACGAGGGCGCCCCCGGCCTGGAGTGCACCCTGCTCGGCCCGCGGCTGCGCTTCACGCACCCGACGACCGTCTGCGTCACCGGCGCGCCCGTCGCCGTGTCCGTGGACGGCAGGCCGGTGCCGCAGTGGGAGCCGGTCACCGTACCGGCCGGCGGCGAGCTGGACGTACCGGCACCGCAGGGCCCGGGGCTGCGGACGTACGTGCTGTTCGGCGACGGCGGGCTCGACGTCCCCGCGTACCTGGGCAGCGCGGCAACCTTCACCCTGGGGCGGTTCGGCGGCCACGGCGGCCGGGCGCTGCGCTCCGGGGACGTGCTCCACGGGGGCGGGCCCTGCGGCGGCACCCCCGTGCCCGTGGACCGGCGACCGGACTTCACCGCCGCGTGGCACGTCGCCGCCGTCGAAGGACCGCACGCCGCGCCCGAGTTCTTCACCGAGGACGACGTCCGCGACTTCTACGCGGCGCAGTGGAAGGTGCACTTCAACTCCGCGCGCACGGGCGTCCGCCTGGTCGGGCCCAAACCGCGCTGGGCCCGCGCCGACGGCGGTGAGGCGGGGCTGCACCCCTCCAACATCCACGACACCCCGTACGCGGTCGGCGCCGTCGACTACACCGGCGACATGCCCGTGCTGCTCGGCCCCGACGGGCCCTCGCTGGGCGGCTTCGTGTGCCCGGCGACCGTCGTCACCGGGCAGCGCTGGAAGCTGGGGCAGCTCCGTCCCGGCGACACCGTGCGGTTCGTGCCGGTCACCGAGGACACGGCGGCCGCCCTGCGGCGCTCCCCCGCCGTCGTGCCGCGCGCCTCGCGACCCGTGCTCGGCGACGGCGGCGTCCTCGGGCGCCTTCCGGAGGGCGAGGGCCGCCCGTCGGTGACCTACCGGCGCAGCGGCGACGACAACCTGCTCGTCGAGTACGGGCCGATGCAGCTCGACCTCGCCCTGCGGATGCGCGTCCACGCCCTCGCGGAGCACCTGGCCGCCGCCGGACTGCCGGGGGTCGTCGACCTCACGCCGGGCATCCGCTCGCTCCAGGTGCACGTCGACCCGGACGTGCTGTCCACGGCCAAGCTGCTGGACTGCGTGCGCGAGGCGGAGGGGCACCTGCCGCCCGCCGAGCGGCTGGTGGTGCCCAGCCGCACCGTCCACCTGCCGCTGTCCTGGGACGACCCCGCCACGCGCGAGGCCGTCGCCCGCTACATGGCGGGGGTGCGGGACGACGCGCCCTGGTGCCCCTGGAACATCGAGTTCATCCGCCGTGTCAACGGGCTGGAGTCGGTGGAGGACGTACGGCGCACCGTCTTCGACGCGGAGTACCTGGTGCTGGGGCTCGGTGACGTCTACCTGGGCGCGCCCGTCGCGACCCCGCTCGACCCACGGCACCGGCTGGTGACCACGAAGTACAACCCGGCGCGGACCTGGACCGCCGAGAACTCCGTCGGCATCGGCGGCGCCTACCTGTGCGTGTACGGCATGGAGGGGCCCGGCGGCTACCAGTTCGTGGGCCGCACCGTCCAGGTCTGGGGGCGGGGCGCGACGGCCGGGCGGCGGCCGTGGCTGCTGCGGTTCTTCGACCGGATCAGGTGGTTCCCGGTCGAGGCCGGCGAACTGCTGGAGATGCGGGCCGACATGGCCGCTGGGCGCCTGGAACTGCGGGTCGAGGAGGGCGAGTTCGCCCTCGCCGAGCACCAGGCCTTCCTCGACGCCAACGCCGCGTCCATCGGCGCCTTCCGGGCCCGGCAGGCGGCCGCGTTCGCCGCCGAGCGGGACGCGTGGGAGGCGGCCGGGGAGTTCGCCCGTGCGGAGGCGGCCGCGTCCCCGGCGGCGGGCGCGGCCACGGCGGGCGTCACGGTGCCCGAGGGCGGCAGCGCGGTCGAGGCGGAGTTCCCGGCGTCGGTGTGGCAGGTCGCGGTCCGTCCGGGTGACCGGGTACGGGCCGGGCAGCGGCTGCTGGCGCTGGAGGCCATGAAGATGGAGTCCCCGGTCGAAGCCCCCGTGGACGGCGTCGTGGACGCGGTCCTGGTCACCCCGGGGGACCAGGTCGACGCCGGCACGGTGCTGCTCACGCTGCGCCCCGTGTAGCCCGCCCCTGCTGCACCTGCCTCCGACCCTCGACGCCTGGGCGTCCCGCCCGCCCCACCGGTCGCCGCCGGTGCCCGCGACCGGGACACCCGCCCGGGCCGGCCGGACACCACCGGCCGCCATCCGACCGACCGCACCCGCCTCACCCGCCTCACCCGGGGCGCCACACCCACGCCCTGATCGGCGCCGGTGCCGTGATCGCGGCGCCGTCCCGGGTAGGGGGTGACCGGGCGGGAAGACACCCGTGAAGGAGAACCCGACATGCCCACTCCGCCCCCCTCCGGCACCCCCGCCCTCGACCGGGTCCGGGCCGCGTACGCGCGCATCCGCGAAGTGGACCGCCCCGAGGTGTGGATCACGCTGCGGCCGCAGGCCGACGTGGAGGCCGAGGCCGCCGCCCTGGACGCCGCGGACCCGCTGCCGCTGGCCGGGACCGTGGTCGCCGTCAAGGGGAACATCGACGTCGCGGGGCTGCCCACGACCGCCGGCTGCCCCGCGTACGCGTACCTGCCGGACGCCGACGCGCCCGCCGTGGCCCGGCTGCGCGCCGCCGGTGCGGTGGTGCTGGGGACGACCAACCTGGACCAGTTCGCGACGGGCCTGGTCGGTACCAGGAGCCCGTACGGGGCGGTGCGCAACGCGTACGACCCGGCGCGGGTCAGCGGCGGTTCGAGTGCGGGCTCGGCGGTCGCCGTGGCGCTCGGGATCGTGGACGTCGCCCTCGGCACGGACACGGCAGGTTCGGGGCGGGTGCCCGCCGCGTTCAACGGGATCGTGGGGATCAAGCCGACCCGGGGGCTGGTGCCGACGGAGGGCGTGGTGCCCGCCTGCGCGAGCCTGGACTGCGTCACGGTGTTCGCCCGCACGCTCCCGGAGGCGCAGCGGGCGCTGGGTGTCGTCGCCGACGTGCCGCAGGCGCCGCCGCCCGCCCGCCGTCCGGGGCCGTGGCGCGTGGCGGTGCCGCCCCTGGAGCAGCTCGGGGAGCTCGACCCGGGGTGGGCGGAGGCCTTTTCCTGGACGGCAGGACGCCTGGCGGCCGCGGGCGTGGAGGTGCGCCCGGTGGACCTGACGCCGTTCTCCGCCGCTGCGGCGCTGCTCTACGAGGGCGCCTTCGTGGCGGAGCGCTACACCGCCGTGGGTGGCTTCATCGACAAACACACCGGGAGCCCGGACCTGGACCCGACCGTCGCGCGCATCATCACCGCCGCCCGCGACATCCCCGCGCACCGCCTCCTCGCCGACCGTGAGCGGCTGGCCGCGCTCACGGACCGCGCCATGGACGCACTCGGCGACGCCGACGCGCTGCTTCTGCCGACGGCCCCCGGGCACCCCACGCTCGCGGAGGTCGCCGCCGACCCGGTAGGGGCCAACGCCCGCCTGGGCCGGTTCACCAACTCCGCCAACCTCCTGGACATGTGCGGGGTCGCGGTGCCCGCCGGCGAGGTCGGCGTCCTGCCGTTCGGGGTGATGCTGCTGGGCCGCGCCCGTACCGAGGAGCGCCAGAGCGCCATCGCGGGCCTGCTGGGCCCCACCGTCCCCTTCACGGTCGTCGGCGCCCACCTGTCGGGCCAGCCGCTCAACGGCGAACTGCGGGCCCTGGGCGCCCGGTTGCTCCGTGCGACCACGACCGCCGCCGAGTACCGGCTGTACGCCCTGCCGACCACACCGCCCAAGCCCGGTCTGGTGCGCGTGCCACCGGACCAGGGCGCGACCGTGGAGTGCGAGGTGTGGGAACTCCCCGCCGAGGGCCTCGGCCGGCTCCTCGCCGCGCTCCCCCACCCGATGGCCCTCGGCCCGGTCCGTCTCGCGGACGGTACCGCCGTCCCGGGCTTCCTGTGCGAGCCGGCCGCGCTGACGGGCGCCCGGGACATCACGGAGCACGGCGGCTGGCGGGCGTACCTCGCGGCCGCCCGCCCGGCCCCGCGGTAGCGCAGCCCCGCGGTAGCGCAGCCCCGCGGCAGCTCAGCCCACCGAGGAGTAGGCCACGACGCCGCGCAGGAGTCCGTCGACGGCCTTGCGGGCGTTGCGCCGCACCGGGCTGCCCTCGGGGGCGGCGTCGGCGATCTGGCCGAGCACGTCGATGAGCTGCTTCGTCCAGCGCACGAAGTCGCCCGCCGGCATGTCGGCGTCGCGCAGCACCGCGTCCAGGCCGTGCCCGGAGGCCCAGCGGTGGGCGGCCCAGGCGAAGCCGAGGTCGGGTTCGCGCTGCCCGACGCCCTCGGCCTGGTTGATGCGGTGGTCCTCCTCCAGGGCGTCGAGGCGGCCCCAGATGCGGACCATCTCGCCGAGTGCCTGCTTGGCGCTGCCGGAGGGCAGCCGCGGCGGCAGGGCGTCGTCCGCGGAGCGGGACTCGTAGACCAGCGCGGAGGCGCAGGCGGCGAGGTCGGCGGGGCCGAGGCCGTCCCAGACCCCGTCACGGAGGCACTCGCTGGCCAGGAGGTCGAGCTCACCGTAGAGCCGGGCCAGCCGGCGGCCGTCGGCGGTGACCTTGTCGGCCTCGAGGTAGCCGAGGTCGGTGAGCAGGGCGCAGATCCGGTCGAAGGTGCGGGCGATGGTGTTGGTGCGGCCTTCGATACGGCGCTCGAGCTGCTTGGTGTCGCGCTGGAGCCGCTGGTAGCGCTCGGCCCAGCGGGCGTGGTCCTCGCGCTCGTCGCAGCCGTGGCAGGGGTGCGCGCGGATCTCGGTCCGCAGCCGGGCGATCTCGTTGTCGTCCGCGGCGGCCGAGCGCTGGCGGCGCTGCCGTTGCGGCGCTATGCCGGCCGTACCGGCCTTGGAGCGCATGGCGGAGGCCAGGTCGCGCCGGGACTGGGGGCTGCGCGGGTTGAAGGACTTGGGGATGCGCATCCGGTCCAGCGCCTCGACCGGCACCGGGAAGTCGATCTGCGCGAGCCGCTTGACCTGCCGCTCCGCGGTGAGCACCAGCGGGCGGGGGCCGTCGTGCTGGAACGGGTCGTGCCGGTTGTGGTGGCCGGGGCTGCGGCCGGCGGGCACGCCCGGGTCGAGGACCAGGGCCAGCCCCGCGAACTTGCCGGCGGGGACGTGGATGATGTCGCCCGGCCGGAGCTTCTCCAGCGCGTCCGCCACGGCCACCCGGCGCTGGTTCGCGCCCTGCCGGGACAGCTCGGCCTCGCGGTCCTTCAGCTGCCGGCGCAGCGACATGTACTCGTTGAAGTCACCGAGGTGGCAGGTCATGGAGGACCGGTAGCCCTCCAGGCCCTCCTCGTTGCGCTGCACCTGGCGGGAGATGCCGACCACCGAGCGGTCGGCCTGGAACTGCGCGAACGAGGTCTCCAGCAGCTCACGGGAGCGGTGCCGCCCGAACTGGCCGACGAGGTTGACGGCCATGTTGTACGAGGGCTTGAAGGAGGAGCGCAGCGGATAGGTGCGCGTACCGGCCAGACCCGCCAGGTGGACGGGGTCGAAGGCGCGCTGCCACAGCACGACCGCGTGGCCCTCGACGTCGATGCCACGGCGTCCGGCACGGCCGGTGAGCTGCGTGTACTCGCCGGGGGTGACGTCGGCGTGGGTCTCGCCGTTCCACTTGACGAGCTTCTCCAGGACCACGGAGCGCGCGGGCATGTTGATGCCCAGCGCCAGCGTCTCGGTGGCGAAGACGGCCTTGACCAGGCCCTTCACAAAGAGCTCCTCGACGACCTCCTTGAAGGTCGGCAGCATGCCGGCGTGGTGCGCGGCGATGCCGCGCTCCAGGCCCTCCAGCCACTCGAAGTAGCCGAGGACGTTCAGGTCCTCGTCGGGGATGGACTTGGTGCGCTCCTCGACGATGGCCCGGACCTTCGCCCGGTTCTCCTCGTTGTTGAGCCGCAGGCCCGCGTGCAGGCACTGCTGCACCGCCGACTCGCAGCCGGCGCGGCTGAAGATGAACGTGATCGCGGGGAGCAGCCCCTCCGCGTCCAGCCGCTCGATGACCTCGACCCGGCTGGGCGTCCAGATCCTGCGCTGCTGACGCCGCTCGCGCTCGCGGTCGGCCTCGCGCATCCTGCCGCCGCGCCGGTCGCGGCCGTTGAAGGCGCGCTGGTTCTCCGTGCGGGCCAGCCGCACCAGGTCGGGGTTGACGGCGGCGCGCTGCCCGCCCGTGCCGGAGCCCTGCTCCTCCTCGAACAGGTCGTACATCCGGCGGCCCGCCAGGACGTGCTGCCACAGCGGCACCGGGCGGTGTTCGGAGACGATGACCTGCGTGTCGCCGCGGACGGTGTCCAGCCAGTCGCCGAACTCCTCGGCGTTGGAGACGGTCGCGGAGAGCGACACCAGGGTCACGGACTGCGGGAGGTGGATGATGACCTCCTCCCAGACCGCGCCGCGGAAGCGGTCGGAGAGGTAGTGCACCTCGTCCATGACCACGTAGCCGAGGCCGTCGAGGGCCTGGGAGCCCGCGTACAGCATGTTGCGGAGCACCTCGGTGGTCATGACCACGATCGGCGCGTCCCCGTTGACGCTGTTGTCGCCGGTCAGCAGGCCGACCCGCTCGGCGCCGTAGCGCTTGACGAGGTCGGTGAACTTCTGGTTCGACAGCGCCTTGATGGGGGTGGTGTAGAAGCACTTGCGGCCCTCGCGGAGGGCCAGGTGGACCGCGAACTCGCCCACGATGGTCTTGCCGGAGCCGGTGGGTGCCGCCACCAGCACGCCCTTGCCGGCCTCGAGGGCCTGACAGGCCTCGATCTGGAAGGGGTCCAGGCCGAACTCGTACAGCTCGCGGAAGCCCGCGAGTGCGGTGGCCTGCTCGGCGGCGCGGAGCCGGGAAGCGGCGTACCGCTCGGCGGGAGACATCTCTTCGTTCATCTTGAAAACGAGACTACCGGGCCGCACTGACAGCCGACATGATCTTTTTGCCGAAGCAAAACCCGGGGCGCGGAGGCCGGGCGTGTCGCGCCCGCCCCACCTCCGCGCCCCGCGCCCGGGAAGCTCAGATGGTGGTGAGGTACTGCTCCACCAGCGGGACCTTGAAGGCGTCCTTCACCCCGGCCAGACCGCCGGGCACGCCCTGGTCCGGCTTGACGATGTAGCTCCGGGTGGCGCTGGGCCGCCACGGGTCGGAGAAGTCCAGGGCCGGGCCCAGCCCGGGGTCGAACCCCTTGAGCCGGCGGTGCGCCGCGATGATGCCCTCCCTGCTCAGGTCCTCCGCCTCGCAGGCCGACTTCAGGTCCTGGACGGCGACGGCCATCGTGTTGTGCCCGGTCTCCAGCCCCTGGTTCAGCGGGTCCCCCGGGTAGCGGCGCTTGTAGTCCGCGACGAGCTTCCTGACCTCGGGGGTGTCGCTGGTCATCGCCGGGGTGGGGGCGACGAGCTGCAGCATCTTCAGCAGCGCCGGCGCCGCCGGGGTCTTCAGCAGCTGCGGGTCGTAGCCGACGGCGCTGCCGAGGAACGGCACGTCGAGCCCGCCCGCGGCGGCGGCACCGACCGCCGCGGCGGTCTGCGCGGGGCTGGTGCTGATCAGGACGGCCTTCACCCCGGCCTCGCCGAGCTCCCGCACCTCCTCGGACAGGTCCTTGCGCGCCGGCCCGACCTTCTTCTCGACGAGGGTCATGCCGCGCTTGTCGGCGACGAACCTGGCCCCGCGCCGCGCGTTGCTCCCGTAGTCGCCCTCGAGGTAGATGTAGCCGACCCGGTCGCCCGGCCCGAGGCCCTGGGTGTCCGCCAGGTACTCGAAGCCGTTGATCATGTCGACGTCGTAGGTGGCGTTGATGGTCGTCAGGGTGGGCTGGCCGAGCAGGGCCGAGGAGTAGCCGAGGGACGTCGTCATGACGTCGTCGACCTCGATGCTGTCGAGCAGGGCGTTGATGATCGTCGAACCGAGCAGGCCCGGCATCGCGGCGATCTTCGGCTCCATCTCGCCGTAGTGGACGACGGCCGTGTCGACGTCGTAGCCGTGGTCACGGACGAGCAGCTTGAGCTTGCGGCCGCACACGCCGCCTTCGGCGTTGACCTGGTCGGCGTAGAGCTTCTCCGCCTGCAGCACCGAGCGGCCCAGCGGGCCGTACGGGCCGGACAGGTCGGTGAGGACGCCCAGGGTGATGGTGGAGTCGGTGATGCCGGGCCCCGTCTTGACGCCGTTCGCGTCGACCGGACCGTCGACCGCGGCGGTGCCCTCGTCCCCGCCGCAGGCCGTGAGGACGCAGGTGAGGGCGGCGGTGAGGACGACGGTGGACCTGAGGCGCTGTTTCCGGGTCACGGTGTGCTTGCTCCTGGAGGGGTGGGCCGCGGGGGGGCCGCCGCGGGCGCGGCCGGGGGGCCACCGTCCGGGGCCGGTGATGCGGGAGCTCCATGGGAAGAGATGGCGGGCGGTTCGGCGAGGGTCGGGGGCGTTTCTGGTCGCGGTTCCCAACGGCGGCCGGGCCCGGCTGTGCAGCGGCACCGCCCGAGCCGTCCCGTACGACCGCGTGTTCGGTGATGTGTGGGTTCTGTCCGGATGTCGGTCACGTTTGCGTCACCCGTCTTCCGGGGCCGGACTACCAGCCGGTAGGAATGCCGTGCGGGTGCCCGCCCACCCGGGCTCCGCGCCCGCAGAGCCGAGAGGAAGATCGGATGGCCACCCCCGCCACGACGCGTCCGATGTGCACCGCGGGCATCGCGGGCGCCTCCGGGCGGGAGCACCGCGAGATGCTGAGAGCCGCCGCGCTGCAGGTGCGCGCGCAGGTCGGACCGGTGGCGGCGGACATCGTCGAGCGGATCCGGGACCGGCACCCCGCCTACCGGGAGCCCGCGCTGGCACCGTCCGGACTGCTGGAGGAGACCGAGGGTTCGGTCGCCGCCGTCCTCGACTCGCTCGCCGACCCGGGGCGCTCCGCGGTGTCCGCCGCGTACCTGTCGTGGGTGGGGGAACGCCGGGCGTGGCAGGGGTTCCCCCTGGAGCCGATGATGGGCGCCTGCCGTACGGCCGGTGACGCGCTGTGGCTGGCGCTGGTCCGGGCCGGGGAGGGCCGGGGGCCTGAGGGGACGCAGCTGATCGCCCGCGCCGCCGCGGAGGTCTGGGACCTGTTCGAGCGGGACAGCCGGCTGATGGCCGACGCCTACCTGCGGGCCCGCGGCGAGGTGACGTTCCACCGGCAGCGCGGCCGCAGGGCGCTGGAGGGGCTCCTCGCCGGGCGGTTGGACACCCCGGGCCTCGCCGAGGCCGCGGACGCCCTCGGCCTGCCCGAACACGGCCGCTTCGCGGTCGCCGTCATGCGCGGCTCGACAGGGGCCCCTCCACCCGTACGGCGGCGGGCCGGGGTGCCCGCCGGGGTGCGGGTGCACCGGGCGTTCCCGGTCGGCGGCGAGGTGCTCCTGGCCGACCTGGGCGACCTGACGCTCGGCGACTTCGCGGCCGCGCTGGAGGTGCCCACCGGGACGCGGGCGGGCCTGAGCCCGGAGGTGGACCGGCTGGGCGCGGTCGGACACGCCAGGGAACTCGCCGAACTCGCGCTGCGCACCTGCACCCGGGACGGCGAGGTGGCCGTCCTCGACCGCCGCTACCCGGCCGGGCTGCTCGCCCGCCGCCCGGACGTCGCGAGCGAGGTCGCCGCCGGCGTCCTGGGCGGGCTGCGGGACGTGGAGGCCACGGAGGCCACGGTGCTCCTGGAGACCCTGGGGGCGTGGCTGGACACCGACGGTTCCGTCGAGAAGGCCGCGACCGCCCTGTTCTGCCACGCCAACACCGTGCGCAGGCGGCTGCGGCGGCTGGAGGAGCTCACCGGACGCTCCGTGGCGCGACCGCGCGACGTGGTGCACCTGGCGCTCGCCCTGGACGCCGAGCGGATCTCCGCGGCGCACGGCCCCGGAGCGCCCCGGTGACGGCGCGTCCGCAGGCGCAGGACGAGGCGGCCCGGGAGCTGCTGCGGACGGCGGCGCTGCGGATGAAGGAGCGGACCGGCGAGCTGTCGGAGCGGGTCATGGCCCGGCTGCACACCGAGGTCCCCGGCTTCGTGGACCACGCCGACGACCCCGACTGCTCCCTCGACGGCTTCGCGACGATGATCACCATGCACCTGGACCGGCTCGTCGACCCGGAGCGCGACGCGGACGCGTCCCGGCACATGCGGGAGGCCGGCCGCCGCCAGGCCGAGCGGGGCATGCCGCTGGAGCTGCTGGCGCACGTCTTCGGGGTGGGCGGCGCGGTCGTGTGGCAGGACCTCGTCGACACCGTCGCCGCGCACCATCCCGGCGACATCCCGCTCATGGTGCACATCGCCCCGCGGATGTGGGGGTTCCGCCGGCGCACGACCGCGATCCTGGCCGACGCTTACCGCGAGACGCTGGGCGACGGCGGGGCCGGCGGCAGCAGGCGGGCCGCCCGCGTGCTGGGCGCCCTGCTCGAAGGACGCACCGAGAGCCTCGGCGTGGGCGCCGCCGCCCAGGCCCTGGGCGTACCGGGCGACGGCCGTTTCGTGGTCGCGGTGACCAGCGTGCGGGCCTCGGCCTCCGGCACGCCCGGCGACGACGCCTTCCCGGTGGGCGCCGGCAGCCGGGTACTGCGGGCACCCCGCGGCACGGGCGAGGTCCTGGTCGTCCTGCTGGGCGACCGGTCCCCCGGGGCGCTCGCCGCGCTCCTGGGCGCCGTCCCCGGGCTGCGGGCGGGGGTCAGCCCGGTCGTCCACGGCCTGGCCCAGCTGCACCGGGCCCTGACGCTCGCCGAACTGGCGCTGCCCACGTGCGCCTCCGACGGCGAGGTGGCGCTGTGGGAGGAGCGGATGCCGACGGTCGTGGCCGCCTCGGACCGCCGGCTCGCGGGCGAGCTGGCCGAGCGTGTCCTCGGCCCGCTGCGGGGGCTCGCCGACGAGGAACGCGAGTCCCTGCTGGGCACCTTCGCCACGTGGATGGAGTGCGACGGCTCCCCCCGCGCCGCCGCCGAGCGCATGGACTGCCACCGCAACACGGTCCTCAACCGCCTGCGCCGCCTGGAACTGCTCACCGGCCGCCGCCTCACCCACCCCCGCGAGCTCGTCGACCTCACCCTCGCCGT
The DNA here is from genome assembly GCF_033792725.1 of Streptomyces sp. PA03-5A. Taxonomy (NCBI): domain Bacteria; kingdom Bacillati; phylum Actinomycetota; class Actinomycetes; order Kitasatosporales; family Streptomycetaceae; genus Streptomyces; species Streptomyces sp. PA03-5A. The sequence continues at coordinate 57,749 of NZ_JARAVL010000043.1, forward strand.
CGACACCCTCCGCTCCGCCCCCGCCGCCTGAGCCCACGACGCCCTCGCCCACGGCTCCCCCGGACGTCCGGCGCTTCGGCCGCCAGGGGTGGCGGATGCCGTGGCCGCGTCCGGGGACGGCCAGCACACGATCGCCGACGTACGTGAGGTGACGGGACGCCGGCCTGTGCGGCGGCGGCCGGGGTCCCCCGCCGCCGAATGGGCGCCGGGGCAGGGGGACGCGGTGAGGGACTCCGGTCGGCGCGGCCGGTGGCGGGGGTGCGGCCGCCCGGGGTCTTCCGGGCCCGCCGGAGCGGTGCACGCCGGGCCGGGCGGCCGGCTGCGGCTGGACGTGCCCGCCGGGCGCGGCCCGGCAATCCTCGCCCCCGCGGCTCGGCACCGCGCTACCGCGGCGCCAGCAGGCGCAGCGCCCGCGGTACGGTGCGCGCGGTCAGGGGCAGGGGGCCCAGTGGCTCACCGTCGGCGTAGCCGGTGATGCCGTCGGCGGCGAGGGTGACCGCGGCCGCGCGGTGCACCGTCACCACCGGGTGGCCGAGGTGGGTGCCGCGGTAGACCCTCGGGAAGACGCGCAGCAGCGTGCTGCGGCTGCACGGCCCGACCACGCACACGTCGAAGCGCCCGTCGTCGAGTTCGGCTCCGGCGCAGATCCGCATGCCGCCGCCGTACGAGGTGCCGTTGCCGACGGCCACGAGGGTCGCCTCGATCTCCGTCTCGGCGCCGTCGTCGAGGGTGATCCGGTACGGGATCGGGCGCAGCGCGGCCAGTTCCGCCAGCATCGCCACGTCGTAGCGCAGCCGCCCGCTGGGCCAGCGCAGCCGGTTGCCGCGGTCGTTGACCCGGGAGTCGAAGCCGGAGGCGAGGACCGTGCCGAACCACCGTTCGCCGGCGCGGCCGAGGTCGATCTCGCGGACGGTCTCCTCCTTCAGCGCCCGCGCGATGGCCTCCCCGGCCGCGGCGGGCTCGCGTATCGGCAGTCCGGTCGCCCGCGCGAAGTCGTTGCCCGTGCCGACGGCGACGACGCCGAGCGGCGTGCCGGTCCCGGCCACGGCCTGCAGGGCCAGCGACACCATGCCGTCGCCGCCGACCGCGACCAGCGCGTCCGTGCCGTCCGCGACGGCCTCGCGGGCCCGCGCCAGGGCGTCGGCCGCGTCGGTGCCGACGACGGTGCGCACGCCGAAGCCCGCGCGGCGCAGTGCGTCCGCGGCCGGTCCGGCGGCGCGGGCGCCCCGTCCACGACCCGCGGTGGGGTTGGCGATGAGGGTGATCTCGCTGGTCACGCGCGGACCCTACCGTGCGGTAGTCCAACCGTCGAGATCACCGGCACCCCTTCTTCCGGCGGGGTCGTGATCATCCTCGGGGCCTACGGAGGGCCGTGTTCCGGCGGGGAGGATCGGGGGGGCGTCGCAGACCGGGCGACCATCGCGGGCACGGCCAACGCGCTGTTCAACAACAAGGGGTGCGCCGTCGTGGGCGCGGCGGCAGGGACCACACGGTGGCGTGGAACAGGCCCATGACCTTCGTCGCGTCGAGGGCGACCACTGCTGACGGCCTCCTGCGCGCCATGCCGACGGGGCCCCGCCCGGCTGGTCCGGGCGGGGCCCCGTCGGGGGTCACACGGCGTCAGGTCGCGTCGTCGAAGTCGCCGGAGCGGCGTCCGTCCTCGACGGGCCCGGCCTGCTCGGGCACGGAGGCCGTGACGCGCTCGCCGGTGTCGATCGACTCCGGGGTGAGGTCCAGCTCGGAGGCCTCGTCGTCGGAGAGTTCCGCGTCGGGGTTGCGCCAGCGCCGACGCCGGTCGTTGACCAGGCTGAAGGCGACCGCGCCGAAGTAGAGGACGACGATCGGACCGGACAGCGCGATCATGCTGACCGGGTCGGTGGTCGGCGTCGCGACGGCGCCGAAGACGAAGACGCCCATGACCACGGCCCGCCACCAGCCCGCCATGCGGCGGCCGCTGACCATGCCGACCAGGTTGAGCATGACCAGGAGCAGCGGCAGTTCGAAGGCGAGGCCGAAGACCAGCACCATGCGGATGGTGAAGTCCAGCACCCCGTCGAGCTTCAGGAGGTTGGACGAGCCCTCGGGCGTGAAGCTGATCAGCACCTTGATGCTGACCGGCATGATCTTGTACGCGAGGAAGGCACCGCCCAGGAAGAGCGGGAGCGCCGCGCCCACGAACATGTACGTGTACTTGCGCTCGTTGCGGTGCAGGCCGGGGGCGATGAAGGCCCACAGCTGGTACAGCCAGACCGGGCTGGCGCCGATGACGCCGGCCATGAAGCAGACCTGCATCGTGAGCGCGAACGGCGCCGTCAGCGAATCGAACGTGACGATGGCGCAGTTGCCGCCGCTGCTGACGACCCCGGGGCCGCACTTGGGTACCGGAGAGGCCAGGAACTCCAGGAGTTGCTGGCTGTAGAAGGCGGCCACGATCGCCACGACGACGATCGCGAGCACACTCTTGGCGAGCCGGTTGCGCAGCTCACGCAGGTGCTCCACCAGGGGCATGCGCCCCTCGGGGTCCTTCGTCGGCTTACTGCGGGCAGACTTGAGCAACCCAGGTCCTCATCTCACGCGGTGGCCGGCGTCCCCGCCGGCGGCCCGTACCTGTGTCGTCGTGTCAGCTCTGCGTCTGGCTGGGCTGCTGGGTCTCGGAGACCGGGCGGGCGCTGGCGACGTCACCGGGCGCGGCCTGGATGGTCTTCGGTGCGGCCTGGGCGTCGGCGGGCGCGTCGGCCGGCGCCTGCGGGGCGGCCGCGTCGTCCGACTTCATCGCCTTCGCCTCGCTCTTCAGGATGCGCATCGACTTCCCAAGGCCGCGGGCCATGTCCGGAAGGCGCTTGGCCCCGAACAGCAGCAGAACGACGACAAGGATGAGGATGATCTCAGGGGCGCCGAGCCTGCCGAACATAAGCTTTACCTTCTCACCGAGGCGGCATGGGTTCTTGAGCAGCGGGCTCCGGGTCCGTGGACACGGTGTCCGCTCTGCCAGCGATCGTAACCTGCGGGGGTAAACGCCTGGCAATCCCCCGGCGTCCTTGCCGTTGCCGCCCCCGCCGCGCTCTATCGGGGCCGCTTCAGCAGCGTACCTTCCTGGAGGGGGGAGGACGAGGGTGCCGCGGACGGCACCGACCCGGCGTCCGGGCACGGCCGGCGGGACGGCGTCGTCAGCGCGACAGTTCGCCGGCGCCGCGCGCCAGCGGCTCCGCGGCCCGCCGCAGGTCCTCGGAGGCCTGTCGCAGGCGGTCGCTGCTGCGCCCCACCTGACGGGCGAGGCCGCGCACCTCGGCGTACACACGCAAGCCGAGGACACCGAGCACGAGCAGGCCGGCGGTCGCGAGGCCGACGTACAGGTAGAGCCACCACATGGGAGCCGAGCGTAGCGGCTCAGCCGATGTGCAGCCGCATCGTGCGGACACCGCCGTCGGTGAGGAGCTCCACGATGCGGTCGCCCGCCGGCTTGCGGACGGAGGAGCCGCAGTCGGGGCAGGTGAAGGAGTAGAAGGTGGTCCGGTGGCTGCCGCCGATGGCCAGCCGCAGGGCGTCGGCCGACAGCTCGAAACTGGTCCGGCACTCCGGGCAGGAGGCCCTGAAGATCACCCCGGGCGGGGTCGTGCCGGGTTCGCCGACGGTACCGAGGGTGTCCAGGGTGTCGAGGTCGTCCATGCCGGCGCTCACCTCACTCGCCGTAGGCCGCGAGGGCCTGGGCGGCCGCGTCGCGGGCGCTGCCGGCGAGTCCGGCCGGGGAGACGATCCGCCCGTCGCGGCCGAGGCGCAGCGCGAGACGGCGCAGCGAGCCCGGGTCGGGGGTGCGCAGGGTGACCCGCAGGCCGCCGTCGGGGAGTTCCTCGGCGAGGTCGTGCGGGTAGTACTCGGCGACCCAGCGGCCGCCGGGGCCGACCTCGATCACGACCTCCGGGTCGTCGCCGGCCGGCTGCACCAACCCCTGGGACAGGTCGCGCGGCTCGACGCGCGGCGGGTCGCTGGGCGTGTCCAGCAGCCGGATCTCGGCGACCCGGTCCAGCCGGAAGGTGCGCCGGTCCTCCGACAGGTAGCACCAGCCCTCGAAGTAGGTGTGGCCGACCGCGAACAGCCGGATCGGGTCGACCTCGCGCTCGGTGAGCTCGTCCCGGGACGGCGAGTAGTAGCGGATCCACAGCCGGCGCCGTTCGGCGATGGCGCGGTCGACGTCGGCGAAGACGCTGCCCTCGGACTCGAAGGTGACCGACAGCCGGGAGGACGCGCCGGCGGCCTCGCCGGCCGCGCCCTCGATCTTGGCGGTGGCGCGCAGCAGGGCCTGCCGGTCGCTCTCCCGCAGCCCGGGCAGGTTGGCGACGGCACGGGCGGCGACCAGCAGCGCGGCGGCCTCGTCGGCGGCCAGCCGCAGCGGCTGCGCGACGTCGTCCACGTTGTGCCACCAGATCCGCTCGCCGTCGGTGTCGATGTCGAGCAGGTCGCCGCCCCTGAAGCTCGTGCCGCACAGCGGCAGCACGTTCAGGTCGCCGATCAGCTCGGCCTCGGTGACCCCGAACGCCCGGGCGACGTCGCTCACCCGGGCGCCGGGGCGCTCGCGCAGATACGTCACCAGGGACAGCATCCGGCGCGTCTGGTCGATCGCGTTGGCCATCTCTCCGTACTCCCCCGCTCAGCCCTTGGCGACGGCGCGCAGCCGGTCCACGACGTCGGCCCGCAGCTCGTCGGGCCCCAGTACGACCACGTCCGGGCCGAACTCCACCAGCCAGGCGTCCAGTCCGTGCCCGTACGGGATCTCCAGCTCGTCCCAGTCGGCGTCGACCGGCAGTATCTCCACCGCGCGGGCCCGCAGCGGGTACCCGGAGTCGCGGCGCAGCCGGATCCTGGCGGTCGCGGTCGCGCCCTCCCCGGCCCAGCTGGCGACGGCGGCGCGCACGTCGACGTGGTCGGGCACCTCGGTGGTGAAGGCGCCGCCGCGGGTGCGGACCCGGCCGGTGATCCGGGAGAGCCGGAAGACGCGCACGGCGGACCGGTCGCGGTCCCAGCCGGCCAGGTACCAGTGGCCGCGCCAGCACTCCAGCGCCCAGGGCTCGACCTGGCGGGGCTCGGGGCGCACGGCGTTGGCCTTGCGGTAGTCGAAGGAGACGGGGCGGCGCTCACGGGTGGCGACCATCAGCGGCTCGAACGCCGGCTCGGGGGTGGGGATGCGGGGCTCCAGGGCACTGTGCCCGGCCGCCTCCCGCACGCCGTCGTCGCCCTCGTCGTGGAAGGGCACGCCCGCGGCCCGCAGCTTCTGCAGGGCTCCGCTGGCGGCCTCGGCGAAGCGTGCCTGCTGCCAGACCTTCGCGGCCAGGCTCAGCGCGGCGGCCTCCTCGGCGTCCAGGGCGATCTCGGGGAGGCGGTTGCGGTCACGGCGGGCGAGGTAGCCGATCTCACCGTCCAGGCTCTCCACCGTCTCGATGACCATGCCGAGCTCACGCAGGTCGTCCTTATCGCGCTCGAACATGCGGTTGAACGCCTCGTCGGAGCCGATCTCGTGGTACGCCTCGATGGACGCGCGCAGCTCCCGCTTGCTGACCGGGCGCCGGGTGTTCATCAGGCACAGCGCCAGGTTCATCAGCCGCTCGGCCTTGGCAATCGCCACTCGAAGCAACCTTCTTCCGTGTTCAGCTCTCCGTCGAGACCCTATCGCGACCGGGCCGCGTGGCTGAAGCGAAGGCCGGTTCCGGTGACCGCCCCTGCCGGCCCCCGTACGACGGAGCCCCCGCCGGGCCGGCGGTGCCGGTCGGCGGGGGCTACGGGCCGTGGTCGGGCCGGACGCCGCTCAGACGGACAGCAGGTCCACCACGAAGATCAGCGTCTCACCCGGCTTGATGAGCGGGCTCGGGCTCTGGTTGCCGTAGGCCAGGTGCGCGGGGATGGTCAGCTCACGACGGCCGCCGACCTTCATGCCCTGCACGCCCTGGTCCCAGCCCTTGATGACCCGGCCGCCGCCCAGCGGGAAGCTGAAGGGAGAGTTGCGGTTCCAGCTGGCGTCGAACTCCTCGCCGGTGCTGAAGGCCACGCCGACGTAGTGGACGGTGACGTTCTGACCCGCCTTCGCCTCGGCGCCCTCGCCCTCCCAGATGTCCCTGATCACCAGTTCGGCCGGCGGCTCACCGCCGGGGAAGTCGATCTCGGGCTTCTCGATGCTCACGTACGTGCTCCTAAAGAGGTGCGGACAACCTGCTTAGTCTTACATCACCGCGAGGATGTCGAGGCTGAACACCAGCGTGGACTTGGCCGGGATGCCCGGCTGCGCCTTGTCGCCGTAGCCCAGGTCCGGCGGCACCACGAGCATGACGCGGCTGCCGACCTTCTTGCCCACCAGGCCCTCCTGCCAGCCCTTGATCAGCTGCTGCAGCGGGAACTGGGCCAACTGGCCGTTCTTGTAGCTGGAGTCGAACTCCTTGCCGCCGTCCCACACCACGCCCTTGTACTGCAGCAGCAGGGTGTCGGTGGGCTTGACCGCCGCGCCGTCGCCCTCCAGCACGTAGTTGGCGACCAGCTTGGCCGGCGCGGCCGTCTTGGGGACCTCGATGGAGGGCGCCTTGCCGTCGGTGCCGGTGCCGACCTTGGGCAGCTTGGCGTCGGTCTGCGGGACGGCCTTGCCCTGGGCGGAGCTCTTGCCGTTGAAGGTGTCCACCACGTCGACGACGAAGACCAGCGTGTCGGTGCCCTTGATCCCGGCGTCCGGCTGCCCCTGCGCGCCGTAGCCCAGGTTCGGGGGGATCGCCAGCTCGACCCGGTCGCCGACCTTCTTGCCCACCAGGGCCTTGTCCCAGCCCTGGATGACCCGCCCGACGCCGATCGGGAAGATGGCCGGCGCGCCCCGGTCCCAGGAGTTGTCGAAGACCTTGGCCGTGTCCCAGATCTGGCCCAGGTAGTTCGCCTGGAGGTAGTCACCCGAGGCGACGGTGGTGCCGTTGCCCTGGATCACCGTCTTGACGGCCAGGTCCTTGCTCGGCTGGCCCGCGCCCTTGGCGACCGTCGGCTTCTCGCCGAACTTCGTACCGGCGGTGATGTCCGGCAGCGGGCCGTCCACGATCTTCACCGGCGCGGACGCGGACGCGGAACCCGACGGGGTGGCGCTGGTCGCGGACTTGCCGGACTTGTCGTCACCGCAGCCGGCGAGGGTGAGCAGGCCGGCAGGGACGGCGAGGAGAAGAGAGCGTCGGCGCACGGGGATCCCCATCAGGTCGATCTTGCGTTGTCTGGCGTGCGCGCCACTCTACGGCGTGGGCGGGGCCCCGTACGAACACGTACGGGGCCCCGCGTCGCCTGTGCCACCGCCGCTACATACCGGCGATGAGCTTCTCCACCCGGTCGTCCACCGACCGGAACGGGTCCTTGCACAGCACCGTGCGCTGCGCCTGGTCGTTGAGCTTCAGGTGCACCCAGTCGACGGTGAAGTCGCGCCGCTGCTCCTGGGCACGGCGGATGAAGTCGCCGCGCAGCCGCGCCCGCGTCGTCTGCGGGGGCACGGACTTGGCCTCGAAGATCTTCAGGTCGTTGCAGATCCGCTTGGCCTGACCCCGCTTCTCCAGCAGGTAGTACAACCCGCGGCGGCGGTGGATGTCGTGGTACGCGAGGTCTATCTGCGCGATGCGCGGGTGCGACATCGTGATGTTGTCCCGCGCCCGGTAACGCTCGATCAGGCGGTACTTCATCACCCAGTCGATCTCGGTACCGATCTTGTCCAGGTCACCGCTGCCGATCGACTCCAGGGTCCGGCCCCACAGTTCGAGGACCTGCTCGATGACACCGCTGCGGATGCCGCGCCGGTCGCAGAAGTCCACCGCCTTGGAGTAGTACTCCTCCTGGATCTCCAGGGCCGAGGCCTCCCGGCCCGAGGCGAGACGGACCTTGCGCTGGCCCGTTATGTCGTGCGACACCTCGCGGATCGCCCGGATCGGGTTCTCCAGCGTCAGGTCCCGCATCACGGTGCCCGCCTCGATCATGCGCAGCACCAGGTCGGTCGCGCCGACCTTCAGCAGCATGGTCGTCTCGGACATGTTGGAGTCACCCACGATGACGTGCAGCCGCCGGTAGCGCTCGGCGTCCGCGTGCGGCTCGTCCCGGGTGTTGATGATGGGCCGGGAGCGGGTCGTGGCGGAACTGACGCCCTCCCAGATGTGCTCCGCGCGCTGACTGACGCAGTAGACCGCGCCGCGCGGGGTCTGCAGCACCTTGCCCGCGCCGCACAGCAGCTGCCGGGTGACCAGGAAGGGGATGAGGATGTCCGCGAGGCGGGAGAACTCCCCGTGCCGGGCGACGAGGTAGTTCTCGTGGCACCCGTAGGAGTTCCCCGCGGAGTCGGTGTTGTTCTTGAAGAGGTAGACGTCGCCCGCGATGCCCTCCTCGTGCAGGCGCCGTTCTGCGTCCACCAGGAGGCCCTCCAGGATGCGCTCCCCCGCCTTGTCGTGGGTGACCAGTTCCGTCACGTTGTCGCACTCGGGAGTGGCGTACTCCGGGTGCGAACCCACGTCGAGGTAGAGACGGGCGCCGTTGCGGAGGAAGACGTTGCTGCTGCGACCCCATGACACGACACGGCGGAAGAGGTACCGCGCCACCTCGTCCGGGGACAGACGCCGCTGTCCCCGGAACGTGCACGTGACGCCGTACTCGTTCTCCAGCCCGAAAATGCGGCGGTCCATGATGAGACCTTACGCCTGATGCGTGGACCTCAAACCGGGTTCGACCGCGGCGATTCGATCTTTTTCTGTCCCGCTTGCCGGGTTTGGAACCGTGAGGTAGCGCCCACTGGCCAGCAGCACCACCAGCGCCACCACCCCGCCGGCACCCGCCACGCCGAACGCCGCCGCGGTCCCGCCGTACTGCGCGGCCGGTCCCGCGACCGCCGTGCCGACCGCCGCACCCACCCCGAACGTGGTGACGATCCATGAGAACGCCTCGGTCACCGTGCCCACCGGGGCGTGCCGGTCGACCACCACGAACGCGCAGGCCAGCGAGGGCGCCAGGAACAGCCCCGCCAGCACCGCCAGGCCCGACATCGCCGCGACGCCCGGCACCAGCACCAGCGGCAGGTAGCACACGGCCAGGCCCGCCATCAGCAGCCGCAGCCGCCGCTCGGGGACCCCGGCCCATTGCCGCGCCCCGTAGAACACCCCGCCGGCCAGCGCCCCGGCGCCGATCCCCGACAGCACGTAGCTGGAGACCATCCCGCCGCCGTGCTCGTCGGCGTACGCGACCGCGGCCACCGCGATCGAGCCCAGCGCCAGCCCCACGAAGAAGAACGAGCCGACCAGCGCCCGCAGGCCCGGCGCGCGCAGCGGCCCCAGCCAGTCCGGGGTGCGCGGCTGCGTCCGCCACGCCCGCGACGGCGGCGCGGTGACCACGCTCAGCGCCCCCGCCACACCGACCGCCGCGATCCACAGCAGCGCCGCCGTCTCCGAGAACGCCGCCACCAGCAGCGTCACCAGCAGCGGGCCGACCGCGAACATGACCTCCTGCGCGGCCGCGTCCAGCGCGTAGGCCGCGTGGATCCGGTCCTCGCGCTTGAGCACGCCCGGCCACAGCGCCCGCAGCCCGCCCTCCAGGGGCGGGGTGAAGAAGCCCGCGACCAGCATCGCGGCGTACGCCAGCGGCAGCGGCCGGGGCCCGGAGAGCGCGAAGACGGCCATGCCCACGGCCGAGACCACCGCCGCCGGGAACATCACCCTCGGCTGCCCCAGGCGGTCCACCGCCCGCCCCAGCAAAGGTTGCCCCACGGCGTTGGCGAGGCCGTAGACGGCCGACAGCGCCCCCGCCAGGGCGAAGTCGCCGCCCTGCGCACGGGTCAGCAGCACGATGCCCAGGGCCGCCGTCGCGTTCGGCAGCCGGCCGACCAGGGTGCCGGTCAGCAGCCGGACCGCGTGCCGGGCCCGCAGCAGGTCCGCGTAACCGGTCCCCATGCCCGCCCCTTCGCTAGTTGTACGTATAACGTCGTGGGTCATACGTACCATGAGCCCAGTCCACCGGTCCAGCCGCACACCCCGCCGCCACTCGCCCACCCAGCCGAAAGAGGCCCCCACGGTGACCGACACAGCGCGCCCGACCTCACGCGACGTCGCACGCGCCGCCGGCGTCTCCCAGGCCACCGTCTCCCTCGTCCTCGGCGACAAATGGCGCGGCCGGGTCTCCGAACGCACCGCCGACACCGTCCGCACCGCCGCCCGCGACCTCGGCTACCGGCCCAACCTCGCCGCCCGCAACCTCCGCCTCGGCCGCACCCGCACCGCGCTCCTGGTCGTGCCCACCCTCACCAACGAGTACTTCGCCCGCGTCTACACCGGCGCCGCCCGCGTCGCCGACGACCACGGCTTCGGCGTCGTCCTCTACCCCTCCCCCGAAGGCGTCGGCCCCGCCCGCGACCCCTTCGGCTCCGCCCGCGCCGCCCTCGACGGCATCATCGCCTCCTCCATGGCCGCCGACGCCCTCGCCGCCATCGGCGACGGCGGCCTCCCCCTCGTCATGCTCGACGCCGACCCCGCCGCACCCGGCCCCGCCGCCACCGTCAACCTCGCCATCGCCGACGGCATGCGCCAGATCACCCGGCACGTCCTCGGCCTCGGCCACCACCCCCGGGACGTCGCCCACCTCGCCGCCGACATCGACACCTGGACCTTCCACGAACGCGCCCAGGCCCTCGCCGACACCCTCGGCACCACCCCGCCCACCGAACGCTCCCCGCTCACCTACGAGGACGCCCGCCAGGCCACCGAACGCCTCCTCACCCGGCCCGGCCCACCCCCCACCGCCCTCATCTGCGACGACGACGTCCTCGCCGTCGGCGCCTGCAAGGCCCTGCGCCGCCACGGACTACGCGTCCCCCACGACGTCTCCGTCACCGGCTACGACGACTCCGCCCTCGCCACCGCCGTCGAACCCGAACTCACCACCGTCGCCCTCCCCGCCGACGCCGTCGGCGCCGGAGGCATGACCGCACTCCTCGACACCCTCGCCGACCGCCCCGCCACCGGCACCGAACTCCCCGTCCGGCTCGTCGTCCGCGGCTCCACCGCCCCACCACGCAACCCCTGAAACGACCGACGCCCCGGCCACCGCACAGGCGGGCCGGGGCGTCGGCAACGGGCCGGAACCCGTCACACGTCCTCGTCCAACTCCGGAAGGTCGTCGTCCCCCTCCACCGGAGCCGCAGGCGGAGCGGGCTTCTCCGACTTCTCCGCCTTCTCCACCGACGGCGCCGCCCCCTCCCCCTCCAGCAACCGCGACAACTGCCGGCCCAGGATCCGCTTGAACTTGCGCTGCTGCGGCCGCGTACGGTCCAGCACCGCGACCTCCAGCTGCTCCGCCGTGAGCTGCCGGTCACTGCCGTTGTTGTCCCGGCTCAGCGACTCCACCGCCAGCTTCAGCGCCTCCGCAAGCGTCATGCCGTCACGGTGCCGCTGGTCCAGGTAACTGCCGATCTGGTCCGAGTTGCCACCGACCGCCACCGCACCGTGCTCGTCGACGATCGAACCGTCGTGCGGCAACCGGTAGATCTGGTCCTCGGAGGGGTCCGCGCCCACCTCCGCGACGATCAGCTCCACCTCGTAGGGCTTCTCCCCCACGCTCGAGAAGATCGTGCCCAGCGTCTGCGCGTACACGTTCGCCAGGCCGCGCGCGGTCACGTCGTCCCGGTCGTAGGTGTAACCCCGCAGGTCGGCGTAGCGCACACCACCGATCCGCAGGTTCTCGAACTCGTTGTACTTCCCCACCGCCGCGAAGGCGATCCGGTCGTAGATCTCACTGACCTTGTGCAGGGCACGGGACGGGTTCTCGGCGATGAAGACGATGCCGTCGGTGTACTGCAGCACGACGACGCTGCGCCCGCGCGCGATGCCCTTGCGGGCGAACTCGGCACGGTCGGCCATGGCCTGCTGGGGTGAGACATAGAACGGCGTCGACACCGGCTATCCGTCCCTTTCTGTCAGTAGCGAGTGCATCTCGGACGACCAGGTCAGAGCAGCCCGGCCCGCGGGCCGTCCGGCAGCTCCAGCCGCCGCTCGTGGACGGCCCGGACGATCTCCGACGACTCGGCCTCGGTCAGCTTGCGGAAGCCCTCGTCGGTGATGACCGTGACGATCGGGAAGATCCGCCGCCCCAGATCCGGGCCACCGGTCGCCGAATCGTCGTCCGCCGCGTCGTACAGCGCCTGGATCACCAGCGTCGCCGTCTGCGACTCCGTGAGGTCCGGCTTGTACAGCTTCTTCATCGAGCCCCGCGCGAACACCGAACCCGAACCCGTCGCCGCGAAACCGTGCTCCTCCGAACGCCCGCCCGTCACGTCGTACGAGAAGATCCGCCCCTTCTCCCGGTCCGTGTCGTAGCCGGCGAACAGCGGCACCACCGCCAGCCCCTGCAGCGCCATCCCCAGGTTCCCCCGGATCATGGTCGACAGGCGGTTCGCCTTGCCCTCCAGGGAGAGCGTGGCGCCCTCGATCTTCTCGTAGTGCTCCAGCTCCAGCTGGAACAGCTTGACCATCTCCACCGCCAGGCCCGCCGTGCCCGCGATGCCGACCGCCGAGTACTCGTCGGCCGGGAACACCTTCTCGATGTCCCGCTGGGCGATGACGTTGCCCATCGTGGCGCGCCGGTCACCGGCGAGCACCACGCCGCCGGGGAAGGCCGCCGCCACGATCGTCGTGCCGTGCGGCAGCTCCACGGCCCCCTTCACGGCGGGCAGGGTGCGGTTGCCCGGGAGCATCCCCGGCGCGTGCGCCCCCAGGAAGTCCACGAACGAGGACGAGCCAGGCGTCAGGAAGGCAGATGGTAGACGCCCGGTGCTACGAGTGTTGGCTTCCACACGTTTCCTTCCACGTAGGCGGCCGCCCGCCGTATGACGTCGGGCCGATCCTTGAACTGCCCCAGCGCGGCGTTGCAGCTGAAGCACAGTACGCCACGGACCCTACCCGTCCCGTGGTCGTGATCCACATGTTCGGCCGGGGCGTCCAAACAAATGCAGCAGATACCGAACTGCTCGGTGACCATGGCGTCCCGCTCGGCCTCGGTCATCCCGTACTTGCGCTTCAGATGGCCGGCCCGGCCCTCCACCGCCCGGCACGACTTGCACCGGCTCGACAGGCCGTCCGACGCGCTGCTGTTGCGGTCCCACTCGCTGTGCGGCTTGGTCTCCCCGCAACGACGGCAGTGCTTGTGCCCGTCGGGCACAAGCACTCGCGGCCGTACGTTCTTCCCTCTCGCCAACTGCCTCTGCTGGTGGTACCCGGCCCAGCACTCCCGGCAGTAGGCCTGGAGACCGTCGCGCGACGCCCTGTTCTTGGCGAACGCCTCACACGGCAGCAGTTGCTTGCACCGAGAGCACCGCTTCACGCCCCCCTCGTTCATGGATGTGGACTACTGTCCACCCTTCTGAACGAAGGAACGCACGAAATCCTCAGCATTCTCCTCGAGGACGTCATCGATCTCGTCCAGCACGGAGTCCACGTCGTCCGACAGCTTCTCCTGCCGCTCCTTGAGGTCGGAGGCGGCCTGCGCGTCCTGCGCGGTCTCCTCGACCTCCTCGGTCGAACGCGTGGCCTTCTGCTGCCCGCCGCCGGTGTCCTTGGTAGCCATGTGTCCCTCACCCCGCTCGGTGTCCATGTCCTACAAGATCAGACCCTACAAGGAGGGTCCGACTTCGGCCCCCGGTATTGCCCAACGTCCGGGGGCCACCCCGATGATTCCCGGTTCGGACGGATTTCAGCCCTGCTCAGCCGCCCGACAGGATCCGCACCAGCTCCTCCGCGGTGCGACAGCGGTCCAGCAGCTCCTTGACGTGGTTGCGGGTGCCCCGCAGCGGCTCCAGGGTGGGGACGCGCTGCAGCGAGTCCCGGCCGGGGAGGTCGAAGATCACGGAGTCCCAGGAGGCCGCCGCGACGTCGTCCGCGTACTGCTCCAGGCAGCGGCCGCGGAAGTAGGCGCGGGTGTCCTCCGGGGGCTTGCTCATGGCCCGGACGACCTCGTCCTCGGTCACCAGTCGCTGGATGCGGCCGCGGGCCTCCAGACGGTTGTAGAGGCCCTTCTCGGGGCGCACGTCGGCGTACTGGAGGTCGACGAGGTGGAGCCGCGCGGCGTCCCAGCCCAGGGAGTCGCGGCGCCGGTAGCCCTCGAGGAGCTCGCGCTTGGCGATCCAGTCCAGTTCGCCGGCGAGGCTCATGGGGTCGCCCTCGAGCCGGTTGAGCACGTCCTCCCACCGTCCGAGGACGTCCTTGGTCTGGTCGTCGGCGTCCGTGCCGAAGCGGTCCTCCACGTACTTGCGGGCGAGTTCGCAGTACTCCATCTGGAGCTGGACGGCGGTCAGTGTCCGGCCGCTGCGCAGGGTGATCAGGCGGCGCAGCGTGGGGTCGTGGCTGACCTGGTGGAGGGTGCGGACGGGCTGGTCGACGGCGAGGTCGACGTTGATGAAGCCGTCCTCGATCATCGACAGCACCAGGGCGGTGGTGCCGAGTTTGAGGTAGGTGGAGATCTCCGACAGGTTCGCGTCGCCGATGATCACGTGCAGCCGGCGGTACTTCTCGGCGTCGGCGTGCGGTTCGTCGCGGGTGTTGATGATGGGCCGTTTGAGGGTGGTCTCCAGGCCCACCTCGACCTCGAAGTAGTCGGCGCGCTGGCTGATCTGGAAGCCGTGTTCGTGGCCGTCCTGGCCGATTCCGACGCGGCCGGCTCCGGTGACGACCTGGCGGCAGACGAAGAAGGGCGTGAGGTGGCGCACGATGTCCGAGAAGGGGGTCTCCCGCTTCATCAGGTAGTTCTCGTGGGTGCCGTAGGACGCGCCCTTGTTGTCGGTGTTGTTCTTGTACAGGTGGATGGGCTGGGCGCCCGGGAGCTGGGCGGCGCGCTCGGCGGCTTCGGCCATGATGCGCTCGCCGGCCTTGTCCCACAGGACGGCGTCGCGGGGGTTGGTGACCTCCGGGGCGCTGTACTCGGGGTGGGCGTGGTCGACGTAGAGCCGGGCTCCGTTGGTGAGGATGACATTGGCCAGGCCGATGTCCTCGTCGGTGAGCTGGCTGGTGTCCGCGGCT
This sequence comes from Streptomyces sp. PA03-5A, assembly GCF_033792725.1. NCBI lineage: Bacteria > Bacillati > Actinomycetota > Actinomycetes > Kitasatosporales > Streptomycetaceae > Streptomyces > Streptomyces sp. PA03-5A. The sequence continues at coordinate 72,787 of NZ_JARAVL010000043.1, forward strand.
TCTCGGGCGAGGTCGAAGCCGCGGGCGTCCCGCAGTGGGTTCTCCTCCTCGAAGTCCCAGCGGGCGCGGCGCGCCCGGTGCATCGCCGCCGCGTAGGCGTTGACGACCTGGGACGAGGTGAGCATGGCATTGGCGTTCGGGTGGCCCGGAACGGAGATCCCGTACTCCGTCTCGATGCCCATTACTCGCCGTACGGTCATGCGGCCCTCCTTGCCCGGCTGCGGCCCGTGCTGGGCCGGTCGCTCAAGTACCGCTTCGCAATTGGCCCTCGTGCGGTACCGCTGAGCCTAGAACGCGATGGCGGTGGTGGGGAGATCATTACGCGCTTTCCTGGGTGGTGCCGGGGTGAAATGCTCCGGCTGCGGGTGCCCCTGCGTGGGCACCCGCAGCCGGAGGGTGGTCGCGTGTTACAGGTACTGGCCCGTGTTGGCGACGGTGTCGATGGAGCGACCGGTGTCGGCGCCCTGCTTGCCGGTGACGAGGGTGCGGATGAAGACGATCCGCTCGCCCTTCTTTCCGGAGATGCGGGCCCAGTCGTCCGGGTTGGTGGTGTTGGGCAGGTCCTCGTTCTCCTTGAACTCGTCCACGCAGGCGGCGAGCAGGTGGGAGACGCGCAGGCCCCGCTGGTTGTGGTCGAGGAAGGCCTTGATCGCCATCTTCTTGGCCCGGTCCACGATGTTCTGGATCATGGCGCCGGAGTTGAAGTCCTTGAAGTAGAGGACTTCCTTGTCACCGTTGGCGTAGGTGACCTCCAGGAAGCGGTTCTCCTCGGACTCGGAGTACATCCGCTCGACCACGGACTGGATCATGGCCTCGACGGTGGCCCCGGGCGAGCCGCCGTGCTCGGAGAGGTCCTCGCCGTGCAGCGGGAGGGTCGTCACCAGGTACTTGGAGAAGATGTCCTTGGCCGCCTCGGCGTCCGGCCGCTCGATCTTGATCTTCACGTCCAGGCGGCCGGGCCGCAGGATCGCGGGGTCGATCATGTCCTCGCGGTTGGAGGCGCCGATGACGATGACGTTCTCCAGGCCCTCGACGCCGTCGATCTCGGCGAGCAGCTGGGGGACGATGGTGTTCTCCACGTCCGAGCTGACGCCGGAGCCGCGGGTCCGGAAGAGGGATTCCATCTCGTCGAAGAAGACGATGACGGGGGTGCCCTCGCTGGCCTTCTCGCGTGCGCGCTGGAAGACCAGCCGGATCTGCCGCTCGGTCTCGCCGACGTACTTGTTGAGCAGCTCGGGGCCCTTGATGTTCAGGAAGTAGCTCTTGCCCTGGGGCTGCCCGGTGACTTCGGCGACCTTCTTGGCAAGGGAGTTGGCGACGGCCTTGGCGATGAGCGTCTTGCCGCAGCCGGGCGGGCCGTAGAGGAGCACGCCCTTGGGCGGGCGGAGCTCGTACTCCTTGAACAGCTCGGCGTGCAGGTAGGGCAGTTCGACGGCGTCGCGGATCTGCTCGATCTGGTTGCTGAGGCCGCCGATCTGGCGGTAGTCGATGTCGGGGACCTCTTCGAGGACGAGCTCTTCGACCTCGCTCTTGGGGACCCGTTCGTAGACGTACCCGGAGCGCGGTTCGAGCAGCAGCGCGTCGCCGGCGCGGAGGGTGCCGTCCAGCAGCGGCTCGGCGAGCCGCACCACCCGCTCCTCGTCCGTGTGCCCGATGACCAGGGCCCGCTCGCCGTCCTCGAGGATCTCCTTGAGGGTGACGATGTCTCCGATGCGCTCGAACTCCATGGCCTCGACCACGTTGAGCGCCTCGTTGAGCATGACTTCCTGGCCGCGCCGGAGGCCGTCCAGTTCGACGGACGGGCTGACGTTCACCCGCAGCTTGCGGCCGCCGGTGAAGATGTCGGCCGTCTCGTCCTCGTTCGCCTGCAGGAACACACCGAATCCGGCAGGGGGCTGTGCGAGCCGGTCCACCTCTTCCTTGAGGGCCACGATCTGGTCGCGGGCCTCTCGGAGGGTGTTGGCCAGCCGCTCGTTCTGAGCGGACACGCCTGCCAGGTTGGTCTGCAGCTCGACGATCCGCTCCTCGAGAATCCTCGTGTGCCGCGGAGAGTCGGCGAGCTTACGTCGCAGGACGGCGATCTCCTGCTCAAGAAAGGCGACCTGGCTCATGGGGTCTTCCGATCCACGAGCGGGTCGGCCGCCACGGTTGATGTCGTCGTCGTGGGCCGCCACGGTCCTCACCTCCTCCAAGGGGAGCTGGACGCTTCCAGACCCTACCTGGGCCAGTAGGGGTTGAAACCCCTAGATCACAAAGACGTCCTGGGTGTGTCCGATCTTCACCCTTGCGCACGTCCTCCCGCCAGGGAGATACCCAGCCATCACCATCCGAAAGCGGCCGGTTGTATCGTCGGTTCGGTCAACGCCCGTCAAGGGCTGTCCCTTCCCGAACGATGAACGGCAGGCGAGGTAGCGGTGAGCGAGGAAGTCGTCGAGGCGCTTGAGGTCTGGATCGATCAGGACCTGTGCACCGGGGACGGCATCTGTGTGCAGTACGCGCCCGAGGTCTTCGAGCTGGACATCGACGGGCTCGCCTACGTCAAGGGCGACGACGACGAACTCCGTCAGGCACCCGGGGCGACGGTCCCGGTTCCCCTGCCGTTGTTGACCGATGTGGTGGATTCGGCCAGGGACTGCCCTGGCGACTGTATTCATGTGCGTCGGGTTTCGGACAGTGTAGAACTGTACGGACCCGACGCGGAGTGATCTGTCACACGCTGTTCGCGAGCGGTCCGGGGATCTCGTAGTAGGTCCCGGACCTCCATTCCCAGCTGTAGTCGCGCATCTGGTCGGGGCAGCAACGGGGCACGTCGTCGGTGGAGTAGCCGAGCACGGTGGCCCGCACGATGCGGCCGTCGATCTTCAGGTCCTTGAAGCTGCGCTGCTCCTTGGGATCGACGAGGGTCTCGACGATGCGCGGGGCGGCGCCGGCGTCGGGGTCCGCCGACAGCACGTACAGGCCACTGGGCGGGGTGCCGGTCTCGGAGTGGCAGCGGACGACGGCGACGGTCTCGGGGCGGCCGTCCCCGTCGAGGTCTCCCGACGCCTGGTCCACGACGTCCACGGGCGCCCCGGCGCATTCCAGGGGGAAGTGCGCGGCACGGGGGTCCGGCGGCGTCACGGCGGCGGTCGCGGGCTTGCCGGTCCTGGCGTCCGCGGCGGGCCTGCCCGTGGAGGCGCCGGCGGGCTGCACGAGCGCGGCGCTGCCTATGACGGCGGCGATCACCGCGGCGGTCGTGATCCAGTGCACCGAACGGGCTCGGGTGTGCGGAAGGGCCGGCCCTGCGGATGGCTGCACGCGCCTGTCTCCTGTGGAGTTGGTCGAGCGGGGTGGCCAGCATGGTGCCACAGGTCACAGTCGCTTGGTACGACCGGGGCCCGTGTTTCGGGAGATGTCCGCGGGGGTGTGACGAAGCGCCGCCGCCGGTCTTGCCGGCGGCGGCGCTTCGGGGTCGGGTGGTTACGCTCCGCCGGTGGCCGTCTTGCCGCCGCCCGGGCCGGTGTAGTCCTCGCCGTACGCGCCGGGCGCGGGGCGCCTGCGCCGCATGGGGGGCTCGACGCCGTCGGCGAGACGGCGGGCGGTGAGCAGGAAGCCGGTGTGCCCGATCATGCGGTGGTCGGGGCGCACGGCCAGGCCCTCGATGTGCCAGGTGCGGACCATGGTCTCCCAGGCGGACGGCTCGTTGAACGTGCCGTGCTCGCGGATCGCCTCGACGGTGCGGGCGAGCTGGGTGGTGGTGGCCACGTACGCGCAGAGGATGCCGCCGGGGACCAGCGCCTTGGAGACGGCCTCCAGGCACTCCCAGGGGGCGAGCATGTCGAGGATCACCCGGTCGACGTCGGCGTCGCTGAGGTTGTCCTGGAGGTCGCCGACGGTGAGCTGCCACGCGGGGTGCGGGCCGCCGAAGTAGCGTTCGACGTTCTGGGTGGCGATCTCGGCGAAGTCGGCGCGGCGCTCGTAGGAGTGCAGCATCCCCTGGTCGCCGACGGCGCGCAGCAGGAACATGCTGAGCGAGCCGGAGCCGACGCCTGCCTCCACGACGCGTGCGCCGGGGAAGATGTCGGCCATCGACAGGATCTGCCCCGCGTCCTTGGGGTAGACCACGGCGGCGCCGCGGGGCATGGACAGGACGTAGTCGGGGAGCAGGGGGCGCAGCGCGAGGTAGGCGACGTTTCCCGTGGTTCGGACCACACTGCCCTCGGGGGCACCGATCAGCTCGTCGTGGGGGAAGGAACCCTTGTGGGTGTGGAAGTTCTTCCCGGCCTCGAGCGTGAACGTGTAGTGGCGTCCCTTGGGATCGGTGAGCTGGACCTGGTCCCCGACCTTGAAGGGCCCGCGACGGCGGGCGGCACCGGTCGGTTCGGACATGCGGACAAGCCTACCGTTCATTTTTAAGGGCTCCGTTCGCCTCCGGGGCGCTCCCCTTTTTGAGGCTCGGTTCGCCTCCGGGGCGCCCTCTGCACCTGTCGACGGTCGACCGGCGCGATGGGCCGAGGCAGCCGCCCCTGCGGGTTGCTCCGGAGCAGCACATCGATGGACTGCCTCGGCGAGTGAGCCAAAGGGGCGCGGACGGTGTCGAAAGGGTGGGGGCACCTCCCGGCGGTAGCCGGGGGAGCGCGGAGGTCGCGAGGAACGAGTGACCGAGCACGGTCGACTGTCGACACCGTCTTGAGCGCCCCGGAGGCGAACGAGCCCTAAGAAGAAGGGCGAGCCATGGCGGCGAGGAAGGCTTTTTCGACGTCGGCGGTGGACAGGACGCCGTAGACCTCGCCGGAGTTCTCGATGACGAGGTACTCCGTGGCCGGGGTGGCACGCAGGGTGTCCAGGAGGTCCTCGCCGGCGAGTTCCGCGGAGACCTTCATGCCGGGCTTGAGGTCCTGGGCGAGGCCGGAGACGGCGACCCAGGGGCGGCGGTGTTCGGGGACGCCGACGATGGCGGCCTCGCGGACGACCGCGGTGGGGGTGCCCTGGCCGTCGACGACGACGAGGGCGCGGGCGCCGGCCTCGTTGGCCCGGCGCAGGGCCTCGGACAGCGGGGTGTCGGAGGAGACCGGCAGGGCGCGCCGGGTGAGTGAGCGGGCCTGGAGTTCGGGCAGGTGCTCGCGGAGCCGCGCCATGCGCAGGCTGTTGCCCGCGCCGGTCCAGATGATGGCGGCGAGGATGGCCGCGAGCAGGGCGTCGGTGAGGGAGTCGAAGCCGGTGGCGCCGTCCCCGCCGTCGCTCATGCCGCCGGCGTACGAGAGCAGGGGCAGGCCGACGAGGACGGCGATGGCCAGGGCGCGGCCGGTCCAGGCGGCGGCGACGGTGCCGGTCATGGCTTTGCCGCTGATCTTCCAGATGACGGCGCGGAGCATGCGGCCGCCGTCGAGGGGCAGGCCGGGCAGCAGGTTGAAGACGGCCACGAGCAGGTTGCTGATCATGAGTCCGGCGAGGAGTACGCCGGGGACGGTGTCGGGGTCGACGCCGTACATGCCGAGGTAGAAGACCCCGGCGAGGACGAGGGAGAGCAGCGGGCCGACGAAGGCGAGGACGAATTCGCGCCCGGGGGTCTCGGACTCCTTCTCGATCTCGGAGACGCCGCCGAAGAACTGCAGCTGGATGCGGCGCACGGGCAGGTCGAAGCGGAGGGCGGCGACGGTGTGGGCGAGTTCGTGGACGAGCACGGAGGCGTAGAAGGCGACCGCGAAGAAGAGCGAGACGAGGTAGCGGGCGCCGCCGAGCTCGGGCAGGACGCGGTCGAGCTGTCCGCCGAACACCCAGGTGATGAGGGCCGCGACGAGGAACCAGCTGGGGGCGACGTAGACGGGCACGCCGAAGAAGCGGCCCATGAGGATGCCGCCGCCGGGTCCCGGGGGACGTTTGGCGGGCCCGTCGTCGGGTCCGGGAGTCCTCTCGCCGCCCGGCGGCGGCTGCTGGCTCTCGCTCACTGGTTCCCCTCGTGTCGCTGACGCTCCGACGTCGATGGTATTGCCCGGTTGCGGGGACCCGACACCGGCTGTCGGCGCCACCCCGTAGGGTCCTGCCATGGGCACCAGCACCGAAGCCGTTCCTCCCAGGCCGCCGTCCTCCCTGTCGCCGTCGCGCGCCGCCGACTTCATGCGGTGTCCGCTGCTGTACCGGCTGCGGGTGATCGACAAGCTGCCGGAGAAGCCGAGCCAGGCCGCGACGCGGGGCACGGTGGTGCACGCGGTGCTGGAGCGCCTCTTCGACGTGCCTGCGGCGGAGCGGACGGCGGACCGGGCCCGGGCGATGGTGCCGGGGCAGTGGCAGCGGTTGCTGGAGGAGCGTCCGGAGCTGTCGGAGCTGTTCGCCGCCGCGGACGGGCAGGGGCTGGCGGAGTGGCTGGAGGAGGCGGCGCGGCTGGTCGAGCGGTGGTTCTCGCTGGAGGACCCGACGCGGCTGGAGCCGGCCGAGCGCGAGCTGTACGTGGAGACGGAGCTGGAGTCGGGGCTGACGCTGCGCGGTTACGTGGACCGTCTGGACGTCGCGGCGGCCTCGGGCGACCTGCGGGTGGTGGACTACAAGACCGGCCGGGCGCCGCGCCCCGAGTACGCGGACGAGGCGCTGTTCCAGATGAAGTTCTACGCGTTGGTGCTGTGGCGGCTGCGGGGCGTGGTGCCGCGCCGGCTGCAGTTGGTCTACCTGGGCAGCGGCGAGGTGCTGACGTACGACCCGTCGGAGGGTGAGCTGCGGGCGGTGGGCCGGAAGCTGGAGGCCCTGTGGGAGGCGATCACGCGGGCCACGGAGTCGGGTGACTGGCGGCCGCGGCCGAGCCGGTTGTGCGACTGGTGCGACCACCGGGCGGTGTGCCCCTCTTTCGGGGGGACTCCCCCACCGTATCCGCTGCCCGTGGTGGGGAAGAATGGGGAGTCCTGAGGGCGAAGGAGATCTTGTGGCTATTCGCGTCCTGTTGGTGGACGACCAGCCGCTGCTGCGTACGGGCTTCCGGATGATCCTGGAGGCCGAGGGCGACCTGGCGGTGGTCGGCGAGGCGGGGGACGGCCAGCAGGCCCTGGAGCAGGTGCGGGTGCTGCAGCCCGATGTGGTGCTGATGGACATCCGCATGCCGCGGATGGACGGGGTGGAGGCGACCCGGCAGATCACCGGGCCGGGCCGGGACGGTCCGGCGAAGGTGCTGGTGCTGACCACGTTCGATCTGGACGAGTACGTGGTGGAGGCGCTGCGTGCGGGGGCGAGCGGCTTCCTGCTGAAGGACGCTCCGGCGCACGAGCTGGTGCAGGCGATCCGGGTGGTCGCGGCGGGTGAGGCGATGCTCGCGCCGAGCATCACGCGGCGTCTGCTGGACAAGTACGCGGGGCGGCTGCCGTCGGGTGAGGAGCCGGTGCCGCAGGCGCTGCACACCCTCACCGAGCGGGAGGTCGAGGTGCTGAAGCTGGTGGCGCGCGGCCTGTCGAACGCGGAGATCGCCGCGGAGCTGTTCGTGAGCGAGACGACGGTGAAGACCCACGTAGGGCATGTGCTGACGAAGCTGGCGCTGCGCGACCGGGTGCAGGCGGCGGTGTACGCGTACGAGAGCGGACTGGTGCGCCCCGGGGCGCAGTAGCGTCCCCAGGGCGTTCGTCGCGTCGTGGTCCGGGCCGGGCGGCCCGGACCAGACGGCGGCTAGGAGGTCGAGACGCCCTTCTGGATCTCCCAGAAGCGGAAGATGGTGGACGGGTCGAGGGTCCACTCCAGGCCGTTGATGTTGTCCTTGGACACCACGTACTGCTTGCCCTGCCACAGCGGGATGATCGGGACGTCGTCGGCGACGATGTCCTGCAGTTCCTCGAAGTCGCCGCTGGTCGCGGCGCGGCCGTCCTCGGCGGCGGTGCGCGGGATCAGCTCGCCGGTGATCTTCTTGTTGACGTAGTTGTTGGACAGCACGTTGCCGTCACCGAAGAACGGGGCGGTGAAGTTGTCCGGGTCCGGGTAGTCCGGCACCCAGCCGCGCACGTACACGGCGTACTTGCCGGCCTCGATGTCCTTGGCGTACTGGTCGGCGTCGGCGCTCTTGACGTCCACGTCGAACAGCCCGCTGTCGTTGAGCTGCTTGGCGATCGCCTTCAGCTCCGCCACGGTGCCCGGCCCGAACCGCACCGGCGTCGCCCACAGCGTGAAGGACACCTTGCTCGTGATCCCCGCCTGCGCCAGCACGGCCTGCGCCCCGGCCCGGTCGCCGCCCTCGCCGTAGCGGTCGAAGAACGCGGTGTTGTGACCGGTGATACCGGCCGGCACGATCGAGTACAACGGGGTCGCGGTGCGCTGGTAGACGTCCCGGATGAACGCCTTGCGGTCGATCAGATAGGCCACCGCACGCCGCACCGCCTTGTCGCCCACCACCGGGTCCTTGAGGTTGAACACCAGGTGCTGGACCTCGGCGCCGGTGCCCTCCACGACCTGGATCCCGGTGTCGCCGGCTATCGAACTGCTCTGCAGCGAGGCGATGTCGGCCGAGTCCAGACC
>NZ_JARAVL010000044.1:0-77241 GCF_033792725.1 Streptomyces sp. PA03-5A
TTACATTCCGAACCCGGAAGCTAAGCCTTTCAGCGCCGATGGTACTGCAGGGGGGACCCTGTGGGAGAGTAGGACGCCGCCGAACAAATTTTGAGCCCCGGCCCCCGAGTTTAATCACTCGGGGGCCGGGGCTTTTTTGCGTACGATCGCGGTATGACGAGCTACACGATACGTGCATCCCGGCCCGACGAGTGGCGTGCCCAGCGGGCCCTGCGGCTGGAGGCGCTCAAGGACCCCGCCAGCAGCGTGGCCTTCGTCAACACGCACGACACCGAGGCCGCGTTCACCGACGAGGTGTGGCAGCAGCGGGGACGGACGCAGGCGTTCATCGCGGAGGACGAGGCCGGCGAACGCGTCGCGAACGTGGCCGTACTCGTGGAGACGGGCGAGGAGTTCGCCGTGCCCCAGACGCATCTGGTCGGCGTCTACGTACGGCCGGAGTTCCGGGGCGGGGCGTTGGCCGCGGAATTGCTGGGTGCGGCGATCGAGTGGTCGTGGCAGCTGCCGGAGCAGGTGCGGCGCGTGCGGCTGTGGGTGCACGAGGACAACCACCGGGCGCAGGCCTTCTACAAGCGGCTCGGCTTCGTCAGGACGGGGAGGACGATGGCGTTCCCGCTGGACGAGTCGCAGACCGAGTACGAGATGGAGCTGGAGCGCCCTTAGGGAGCGCGCTAGGGCAACCGCACCGCGTCCGGGACCTCTTCGAGGAGCGCGGGGGGCTGGGTGCCGAGGACGAGGCGGGTGTCGGCGCGCTGCCACAACGGCCCTCGCCAGTGGTCGCGGGCCTGTTCGGGGGAGCGGAGCACGGCCAGGGTGGGCAAGCCCGCCGAGGTGCCGGTGGCCAGGAGGTCGGGGAGCTCCGGGATCGGCGCGAGGGCGGCGATGTCGTCCAGCACGAGGGTCATTGGTGGGTCGAGCCGACCGGAGGATGACCCTGCGGCCATGCGCCGGCCGTGCTCGACCACGCTGGAGACGAGTGCGGTGAGCAACGGCATCGCACCCGGGTGGGTTCGCGGATCCTCGTTGGGTTCGCCCACCACATAGAGCGTGCCCAGATCCTTGAGGAATGACTCCAGCTCGAGGCCGTCGGCGCGTCCCGGATTGCAGGCGTCCCGGATGTGGACGGAGTTGAGGGACTCCAGGGCGCGGTGGACGAGGGCCTGGGCGGCGTCGCGGCGGTGGGTGTGGGCGTGGAGGACGGACTCGAGCTCCCCGCTCCAGCCGGAGGCGGCCTTGGAGTGCGTGCGCAGGATGCGGACGGCGTCCTGGCCGGAGGTGCCGCCGGCCCAGCGGTGCACCTGGCGGAAGGGCTGGCCGTCGACGGCGGCGGCGTGCAGCCAGCAGCGCAGGAGGGTCTCGGCGGCGTCGAACATCGCGGCGTCGACCGCGGCGCGCGGCCGTACCGGGAAGAGCAGGGCACGCGCGCGGGTGACGGCCGTGGGGACGTCCTCGCAGCCCGAGTGCGGGGCCCAGCGGAGCCGGGCCGGGGTGTCGACCAGGTGGGCCGGGTCGTAGACGTGGACCGGGCCGAGCTTGGCGCGGTTGCCGACGGTCTGGTGAAAGGTGTCCGGGTCGGCGGTGGTGACGAGGACCGGGCCCGCCGCGTTGAGGACGGACGGCTGGACGAGGCGCTTGCCCTTGTCGCTGCGGAGGGCGGCGAAGGCGGCGTAGGTGCGGGTGAGTTCGCGGTCGATGGTCACCGACGGAGCCGCGGGGCCGGCGGCGGGGACGCCGGTGGCAGGCCCCACCGGTACGGGTTCAGGCTCGGGGGCGGCCGGCTCAGGGGCCTCCACGGGCCGCTGCGCGGCCTGGCGGGTCCGGATGGGGCTCCCCGGCTCCACGGCAGCCTCCGCGGCCTTCTGGACGGCCGTACGGCGTGCCGCGCGGCGCAGCCGGGTGCGGGCGACGACGCCCATCACGAAGACCGTGAGGACGAAGAGCACCATCAACTGCCCGATGAACACGCCCCAGAACAGCCCGGAGCCGGGCAGCCCCGCCGTCGGGGCGGGCCGCCAGGCCCCGGCGATGTCGTGGGGGTCGGCGATGAGGTGGCGCATGGCCACGGGCGTGCGCGTGAAGTGGACCTCGGCCGGCCACGCCCCGTGGGAGACGAGGCCGGCTATCCCCGTGCCCGTCCACACCAGGACGGTCATGCCGAGCAGGAAGCCCATGACGCCGAGGATCAGCCCGTCCGGGATGCCGCCCTCGCGCTCCTGTCCGTGGTGCTGCGCTCTCGCCATGGTCAGGTCCCCGTTCAGGCCACCGCGTCGTCGGCCAGCTGCTTGTCGAGGGAGACCCGGGGCTCGTCGATCCCGTCCGCCCTGTCGTCCTCGTCGGCCGAGGCCTCGGTCATGGCGCGGTCGGTGTAGACCAGCGGCCGTTCGGTCTCCGTGATGAGGTGCTTGACGACCTGCACGTTGCCGTTGACGTCCCAGACGGCGATGCCGGGGGTGAGGGTGGGGATGATCTCCACCGCCCACCGGGGCAGGCCCAGCACCCGGCCGGTCGCGCGCGCCTCGTCGGCCTTCTGGGCGTAGATGGTGCGCGTGGAGGCCATCTTGAGGATCGCCGCGGCCTCCTTGGCGGCGGCGCCGTCCACCACGTCGGACAGGTGGTGGACGACGGCGACGAAGGACAGGCCGAGACGGCGGCCGAACTTCAGCAGTCGCTGGAAGAGCTGCGCGACGAACGGGCTGTTGATGATGTGCCAGGCCTCCTCGACCAGGAAGATGCGTTTCTTCCGGTCGGGGCGGATCCAGGTGTGCTCCAGCCAGACGCCGACGATCGCCATGAGGATCGGCATGGCGATGGAGTTGCGGTCGATGTGGGACAGGTCGAAGACGATGAGCGGGGCGTCGAGGTCGATGCCGGCGGTCGTCGGGCCGTCGAACATGCCCCGCAGGTCGCCGTCGACGAGCCGGTCGAGGACGAGGGCCACGTCCAGGCCCCAGGCGCGGACGTCCTCCAGGTCGACGTTCATCGACTCGGCCGAGTCGGCCATGGGGTGCCGCAGCCGGTCCACGATGTCGGTGAGGATCGGCTGGCGGTCGGTGACCGTGTCGTGGACGTACGCGTGGGCGACCTTCAGCGCGAAGCCGGAACGCTCGTCCAGGCCGCGGCCCATCGCGACCTCGATGATCGTGCGGAGCAGGGCGAGCTGGCCCGTGGTGGTGATCGCCGGGTCGAGCGGGTTGAGCTTGATGCCCCCGTCGAGGGCCGCCATCGGGTCGAGGCGGATGGGCGTTATTCCGAGGGCCTTGGCGATGAGGTTCCACTCGCCGACGCCGTCCTCGCCCTGCGCGTCCAGGACGACGACCTGGCGGTCGCGGAAGCGCAGTTGCCGCAGGACGTACGTCTTCTCCAGGGCGGACTTTCCGTTGCCGGACTCGCCGAGGACCAGCCAGTGGGGGGCGGGGAGTTGCTGCCCGTACAGCTGGAACGGGTCGTAGATGTAGCCCTTGCCGGAGTAGACCTCGCGGCCGATGATCACGCCGGAGTCGCCGAGGCCGGGTGCGGCGGTCGGCATGTAGACGGCCTGGGCCTGGCCCGTGGAGGTGCGGACGGGGAGCCGGGTGGACTCCACCTTGCCGAAGAGGAAGCTGGTGAAGGCGTCGGTGATCGCTGCGAGGGGGTCCAGCATGGCCATGGGTGGAGAGCCTCCTCGGCGTCAGCGGTCGTCGCGCCTGGGGCGCAGGCTCCGGCGTGGCATCGTTGTCCCTGTCGTCCTTCCCATTAGCGCCGTCCCTGGAGACGGTGCGTCAAGTGCGCACAGGCGCATGGTGCTACCTCCCGGCCCCTCAGCGGCGGATGCCGGTCGCGAACGGAAGCGTGTTGACGAACGCCCGGTGGTGTTCGCGGTCGCACCACTCCAGCTTGAGGTACGACTTGCCCGCGGAGGCGCGGATCGTGCGCTTGTCGCGCGCCAGGGCCTCCGGGGAGCGGGAGGAGACCGTGATGTAGCCGACCAGGTTGACGCCCGCGGCTCCGGAGGCGAGGTCCTCGCCGCGCTGGTCGATGCGGGTGTGGTGGGCGAGGTCGCGGGGGTCGACGACGCGGTTCATCTTGGCGGCGCGGCTGGCCTCGGCGTCGTCGTTGGTCTTCTCGGTGAGCATGCGCTCGATGGCGACGTCGGTCGGTTCGAGGTCCATGCAGACGGCGACGGTGCGGATCACGTCCGGGGTGTGGACCAGCAGCGGGGCGAGGAAGTTGACGCCGACGGGGGTCAGCGGCCACTCCTTGATCCAGGCCGTGGAGTGGCACCAGGGGGCGCGGGTGGCCGACTCGCGGGTCTTGGCCTGGAGGAAGGTCGGCTCGGTGGCGTCCAGTTCTGCGGGCCAGGCGTTGCGCCGGGTCATCGCCTGGATGTGGTCGATCGGGTGGTCCGGGTCGTACATGGAGTGGATGAGCGACGCCAGCCGCGCCTGGCCGAGCGGTTGCCGGACCCGGATGTCGGCTTCGGTGAGGCGGGCGCAGATGTCGGTGAGTTCGCGGGCCATGACGGCGGCGATGCCGGCGTCCTTGTCGAGGGACTTGCGGGCGCCGCCCGCGGCGCGGGCGATGGCGTTGCCCTCGGCGGCGAGCTCGCGGCTGTAGTGCATGCACGCGACGAGGTAGGCGCGGTGCTGCTCGGACGAGGTCGACACCATCGACTGCAGCTGGTCGTAGGAGTCCTTGAGCCACTGCTCGGCCCGGTCGTTGCCGCGCTGGGCGACGTCCTTGGCGTGGGCGTCGGGGTCGGCGGGGAGGGTGCGGGCGAGCATCTGCAGCCGGGTGACGAAGCCGTCGCCGTTGGCCACGTGCTTCAGCAGGGTGCCGAAGCGTTCGACCAGGGCCTCCTGGTCCTCGCTGTCGCGCAGGCCGACGCCGGGGCCCTCGATCTCGATGGCGGCGGTCACGGTGCGCCGGTCGACGTGCAGCAGCACGGCGATCTCGTCCGGGCCGAAAGGTGCCGACAGCCAGGTGATGCGGCCGATGCCGGGGGGCGGTCCGATCTCCACCTCGCGGCCGTCGAGCCGGGTGCCGGACTCGGCGGCGGTGGAGCGGTACGTCGCGGCCGACCGCAGTGTGCGGCGGTAGCTGCGGTTGATCTCGAACCAGCGGTAGAAGGTGCGGCGCCGGTAGGGCATGTAGACGGCGGCGAAGGCGAGCAGCGGCCAGCCCGTCAGGCCGAGGATGCGCAGCGGCAGCACGGGGATCAGAAGGCCGCTCATCATGCCGAGGAACGCGCCGACGATGATCAGGGCGATCTCACCGGTCTCGCGGTTCTTGCCGACGATGGCGTTGGGACGTGCCTTGCCGATCAGGTACGTCCGGCGCTGCTGCGGTGCGGCGTAGGGCTGGGACGTCACCGGCTTTCGCCTCCTGCTGTCTTGCTGGTGGTTCCGCCGCCGTTGCCGCGGTCAGGGTTCGTGCGCGGCGCGGGGGCCGGCGCCGGCGCGGTGCCGTTGCGGCTGCTGTGCGCGGCGATGCCGCTGGGCACGGCGTTCGTGGGCTGTGCGCCGCCGCCCGAGGCCTGCTCCTGGGGGCCGCCGCGGGTGCTGTGCGTCTTGATGCCCTGCTTCACCAGCGCGGCCGGGGAGGAGATGACGGCGGCGGCCTGGGACTCGGCGCTCGCCTTGCGGTTGCTGCGGAGGCTGGCCACGTCGTCGCCGAAGCCGGGGACGAAGCGGTAGATCATCGCGCTGGCGAAGATGGCCAGCAGGATGATGGCCAGACCCGATACGACGGCGCCGAACGCGGTGGGCCCGTCGGAGCCGCTGAGCGCGCCCGCGAGGCCCAGCACGACCACGATCACCGGTTTGACGAGGATCACCGCGATCATGATCCCGGCCCAACGGCGCACGTGGTGCCACATGTTCTTGTCGACCAGGCCCGAGTACACGGCGGTGCCGAGCAGCGCGCCGACGTACAGCAGGGCGGCACGGATGACGAGTTCGAGCCACAGGACGCCGGCGGCGAGCACGGACACCAGGGAGACCACGATCAGCATGATCGGGCCGCCGCCGATGTCGGAGTCCTTGGTCAACGCGTCCTGGAACGAGCCGAAGAACGTGTCGGTGCCGGCGGAGGTGCCCGAGGCGATGACCTCCGTGATGCCGTCGGTGGCCGACACGACGGTGTAGAGGATCAGCGGCGTGAAGGCGGAGGCGATCACGGTGAGCCAGAGGAAGCCGACCGCCTCGGTCAGCGCCTCGGTGAGGGGCACCCCGCGCACGGCGCGCTTGGCGACGGCCAGCAGCCACAGGAGGAGCGTGAGGAAGGTGGAGGCGGCGAAGACGACGGCGTACTGGGTGAGGAACGCCTTGTTGGTGAAGTCCACGGCCGCGGTCCTGTTGACGGCCTTGGAGAGGCCGTCGATGACCCAGGCGGCGGCGTCGGCGCAGCCGCGCGCGAGCGAGTCCAGGGGGTCGAGGGGGTCCGCCACGGAGGGGGTGTGGCCGGAGCCGTTGCCGCTCTCGCAGTAGTCGCGGGCGGGGCCGACGATGAGTTCGCACTCGTCCCTGCCGCCCGATGGGGAGGGCGTCGGGGACGGTGCCGCGAAGGCCCGCGCTGAGAGGAGCACCCCCGCCGTCTGCAGGGTGACCAGGGCGGCGCCGATCGTGGTGGCACGGCGCTGGCTACCGGGCATAGGTGAAACCCCCGTACTGCTTCACGGCGTTGGCGATCTCGTCGGCGGTCGATGCGGTTCGGTCGCTGTTGACCGGCGCGGGGCCGTCCTTCTGCGAGAAGCTCTCGACCTTCCAGTCATTGTCCGCCCAGCGCAGCTTGAGCGTCATCGTGAACCAGTCGTTGACGACCGGGTTCGTGGAACCCTCGCCCGCGGTCCCGAACACCCCGGTGCACCAGACCTCCACCGTCGCGGCGTCGCTGCGGAAATCGGTGGTCGTGGTGCCCACGGGGACGGTCCGCGAGACGTAGGTCATGCCCTCCGGAGCGTTGCCGTCCTCGTCGAGGCCGAGCTTGGCGAGGAAGTCCGTCGAGTACGCGTTGTCGAGCTTGGCCTGCAGCTCGTCCACGGTGCCGTCGGTGAAGAGCCGCTGCACGATCTGGTGCCGCCGGTCCGGATTGAGGATGTCGGCGGACACCAGGGCCACCGCGTAGTTGGCCCCCGCGGATTCTGCGCCCTGGTCGGTGCGGGCGTAACCCGTGGGGATGCCCGCGTCCTTGCCGTTGACCGGCTTCGTGCCGGTGGGGGATGTGGGCTGGGAACGGGCGCCGTTGGAGGAGCCGCCGCTCTGGCTGCCGCCGCCGGGGGAGTCGGAGGGGGAGCCGCCGCCGCGGTTGGCGAAGGCGATGGCGGCGATGAGGAGCACGACGACGCCGACGACCGTGACGAGGCTGCGGCTGGAGCGCTGCGGGCGGCGGGAGGGGCCGCCGGTGCCGGGCGGGGGCTCGGGGAGACGGGTACGGGTCGGGGGGCCGTCCTGGCCGAGGCTCATCGGGGGCTCGCCCCCTCGGGGGTCATCGGGTGAGTGGGCATCAGCAGACAGCCTCGGGTGGGGTGCGGGGCCGGGACGGGCCCCTCGGGGACAGTGCGCAGGGGATGGGGCGGAGTCCGACGCGTGGTCGCTAGACCGCCATCCCGTAGACGATGGTGAAGAGCGTGCCGAGGGAGCCGATGATGAACACGCCGGTCAGGCCGGCGATGATCAGTCCCTTGCCCTGCTCCGCACTGAAGGTGTCGCGGAGCGCCGTGGCTCCGATGCGCTGTTTCGCCGCGCCCCAGATCGCGATGGCCAGGCAGAGCAGGATCGCCACTGCCATGACCACCTCGATCATGACGCGTGCTTCGTTCCCCAGGGAACCGAAAGGCCCCCAGTCCGGGGCGATACCACCGATGATGGTGTTGATGTCGCCCTTGTCGGCCGCCAGGAACATGAGAACTCACCACCACGCTAGATCAGTTGGCGTCCTCGACGGGGCGCAAGGAGCCAAGGTCTATCTTGGCGGAGGATGCCGCCGTCGTATGTCGACTCGGCGACTTTCTCAGCCGATTCCCCGGTGTGATCCGGGCCGCAACCGCCAGACTGGACACACTGGCGTGCGATCCGGTGTTCGATGGGACTTTGTTGACTACTCTGTGTATCACGGTGGTGAGCGGAGGGCAACGATTGGCGGCGCTGCGGGTGGGGATGCTCCCCAGGGCCTGGCGCACCGTCACCTTCCGTGCCGGGCAGGGTGATGTGACGAAGGGGTGGGGCGGGTGACGGCGGCTTCACGGACCGCGCGGAAGGCCTGGCTGGTGTCGGGGGTCGTGGGTGGCCTCTTCATGTCGTTCGTCATGCTGCTCGTGGTCGGTACGTACCTGGTGGCGGCGAAGCTGACGGGCGGGGGCGGGGCGGTGACGCTCGCCACGGGGGCGGTGCCGGCGGCGTACCAGGGCCTGGTGCAGAAGTGGGGGAACCTCTGCGGGGCCATCAACCCGGCGCTGCTGGCGGCACAGCTCTACCAGGAGAGCGGCTGGAACCCGAAGGCGCAGAGCGCGGCGCAGGCGCAGGGGATAGCGCAGTTCATCCCCGGGACGTGGGCGACGCACGGCGTGGACGGGGACGGTGACGGGGACCGCGACGTGTGGGACCCGGCGGACGCCATCCCCTCGGCAGCCTCGTACGACTGCGAGCTGGCGGGCTACGTCAAGGACGTGCCGGGGGACCCGACGGAGAACATGCTCGCCGCGTACAACGCGGGTGCGTACCGCGTCATCCAGGCCGGCGGGGTGCCGCGGATCCGGGAGACGCAGAACTACGTCCGGATCATCACGACCCTGCAGAAGAGCTTCGCGGCGCCCGTGGGCCCGGTGGGGCCGTCGCGACAGTCGGCGGGCGCGATCTACTACGCCCAGCAGAAGCTGGGGACGAAGTACCTGTGGGGCGGCAACGGCACGCCGGAGCAGGGCGGCAGGTTCGACTGCTCGGGCCTGACGAAGGCGGCGTACCACTCGGTGGGGATCGAGCTGCCGCGCGTGGCCAACGACCAGTGGAACGCCGGACCGCACCCGAAGCGGGACGAGCTGCTCCCGGGCGACCTGGTCTTCTTCGCGTACGACCTGACCGACCCGCGGTCCATCCACCACGTGGGGATCTACGTCGGCGGCGGCTACATGATCAACGCTCCCTACACGGGCGCGGTGATCCGCTTCGACAAGATCGACACCCCGGACTACATCGGGGCGACGCGCGTGACGGCGGCAGGTGCGGCGGCGGTGTGACCGTCGCGCGCCCGCCGCGGCGTCGCCGTGGGTGAACACCCGGCCCCGGCATGCGGGAACGTGTCTCCCTTCGATAACACCTTGGTGATCATCCGGTGGAGACCGGAACGCGACGTACCGTGCCGTCCGTTGGACGGGGGAGAATCAACTCCCACACGGACGTGCACGGGGGTGCGGCGGAAGAGAGTGAGGGACACCGGTGGCAGAGCTCTCACTGGACGGCTCGAACCCCGACGTCAGTCTGCTCCGCGACATCAACGGGCTCGCGAAGGACGCCCCGCGCTGGTTCGACCGTGTGATGGAGGCCGTCGGCGAGTACGGCCTGATCCTGCTCATGGTGCTGATCGTCGGCTGGTGCTGGTGGCGCGTGGCGCGCCGCAGCGGCACCGAGGCGCCGACGGCCGTGGCGGGTGTGATCTGGGCCGGGCTGGCGGCGTCGATCGCGCTGGCGCTCAACATCCCGCTGCGGAACTTCGTGGACCGGCCCCGGCCCTTCGTGGACCACGAGGGCATCGACGTCCTGGTGAAGGGGAAGACCGACTTCTCCTTCGTCAGCGACCACGCCACCTTGACGATGGCCGTCGCGATGGGGCTGTTCATGGTCAGCCGCAAGTGGGGCCTGGCGGCCATCGCCGTCGCGCTGGCCGAGGGCTTCTGCCGCGTCTACATGGGCGTGCACTACCCCACCGACGTCCTGGGCGGCTTCGCCCTCGGCACGGCCGTCGCGCTGCTGTTGGCCCCGGCGGCGCTGGCCCTGCTGACACCGCTGACGAAGGCCGTTGCGGGGTCCCGCATCGGCGTGCTCGTGCAGGCCTCGCCCGGCCGGTCGCCGGGGGCCCGCCGGGGCGAGCCCTACCCGGAGCCGTCGGCGGTCGACAGGGACCTGGCCGCCTGACGGCCGCCGCCGGCGGACGGGGCCTCGTTACAGGGCCTGCTGGAAGCTGAACAGCCGCGAGGGGTCGTAGCGGGTCTTCAGGCGGGTCAGCTTGTCGGCGGCCGAGCCGTAGTAGGCGGTGCGCCAGTCGGTCAGCGTGGCGTCGGTGTAGTTCTGGTAGGCGGCGCCGGAGGCGTGGCGGCGCATGGCCGTGTGGAGCCCGGTCAGCCAGCCCGTGGTGCCGGGGCTCTCTATGTACTGCGCCAGGAAGCGCGAGCGCCGGTGCACGAAGGCGGTGGCCGTGGGCGAGACACGGTTGACGGCGCCGCCCAGCGCGGTGAGGGAGACGCTGCCGGAGCCGGAGCGGAGCCCCTCCACCTGGGACAGGAGGGTCTGGATGCCGGCGGCGGAGAGCGAGCGGTCGTAGAAGTCCGAGCGGGCCGCGTAGGTCTCCCGGCCGAGCCGGCCGGAGGGGCTGCGACCCGGGGTGGTACCGGGCAGGTGGCACTGGGCGGTGCTCAGGTTCGAGCAGCCCGCGTACGCGAGGGCGGCGTCGAGGTAGGAGCGCGGGTGCAGGGAGACGCTGGTCGCGGGGGCGCCGATGGTGTCGGCGAGCCGGTCGACGGCGTTCGCGAGCCCGTCGCGCGAGGTGATGCCCACGGTGGCGATGCTGATCTGCGGGGATCCGGTGCCCGACTTGTCCAGGTGCAGGGCGGACCAGATCTCGTCGGGCTGGGTGGGCCCCCACTCCTGCCAGGCGCGCAGGACGGCGGCGGCCTTGCTCCAGGGCCAGGTCAGGTAGCCGGTGACGACCTGCGGGGAGGCCTGCGTGTCGAACGTCAGCCGGGTGACCACGCCGAACTGGCCGCCGCCCGCGCCCCGCAGCGCCCAGAACAGCTCCGGGTTCTCGCTGGCGCTGCAGCGCAGCACCCGGCCGCCCGCCGTGACGATCTCGGCGCCGGTGAGGCTGTCGCAGGTCAGCCCGTACGCGCGGCTGAGCACCCCGTGGCCGCCGCCCAGGGTGAGGCCGGATATGCCGACCGTCGGGCACGAGCCGGCCGGCAGGGTGCGGCCGCTCGCGCCGAGCTTGGTGTAGACGTCGATGAGCTTCGCCCCGCCCCCGATGGTCGCGGTGCCGCCGGACAGGCTCACCGAGGCCATGGACGAGACGTCGAGGACGAGCCGGCCCTTGCCGCCGGAGTAGCCGGCGTAGGAGTGCCCGCCGTTGCGGACCGAGACGGGGACGCCGGTGCGGCGGGCGAAGTCCAGGCACGCGCGGATGTCCTCGGTGCCGGAGACGTACGCCACGGCGGCGGGGCGCTGCCCGTCGAAGCGGGTGTTGTACAGCAGGCGTGCGGTGGCGTAGTCCGCGTCGTCGGGCAGGACGAGGCTGCCGTCCAGGGTGCGGCCGAGGGCCTTCCAGTCGGGGCGGGCGGTCGGCGAGGCGCTGGGTGACGCGGAGCCGCCGGCCGTCGTGGTGGTGCCGGGGGTGCCGGGCGCGGCGCTGCCCGCGTGCGCGGGACGGCCGCTCTCGGGGGTGCAGGCCGTGGCCAGCCAGCCCGCCGCGGCGACGCCGGCGCCGCCGCGGATCAAAGTTCGTCGGTTCAAAGTGGGGCCTCCCGCTCCGCTTCCCCCGTGTGGTCGTCCGTGAGGACGGTGGGGAACAGGTGACCGGTTGCGGGTGGGGGATGTGACGTCCGCCGGACCGTCGTCAGCCCTGCTCGTGGTCGGTGGCGTCGCGCCGGGCGCGGTCGCGCGCCCGGCGGGCCGGGCCCCGCCAGCCGCAGACGCAGGTCGCGCGGGAGAAGGCGCCCTTCTCGGTGGTGGTCGCCCGGTGGGCGGGCGGGGGCGGATCGCTGGGAGGCACGGAACAAAGCTACCGGCCGTGACGCGGTGCCCTGACCCTCGTTATGCCCGACGACGTCCGAGGCGCGGGTGCAGGGGGTTGGCGGAGATGGGGCAGCTCGGTCGGGCGACTGTGGCAGCCGTGGGTCTCGGGTTGTGCGCGCTGGCGGTGGCGGGGTGCTCGGCCGCCGGTGAGGCCGTCGAGGTGGACAGCGTCCCGGTCGACGCGGGGGAGACGCTGCGGCAGGCGGTGGACTCCCTGGCCGCCGCGGGCAGCTCGAAGATCGTCACGTCGATGGAGATGGCCAGCGGCGGCACGAAGATCGCCATCAGGGGCACCGGCTCCTTCGACTACGCCGAGCGCCGCGGCCACCTCCAGGTGGTCCTGCCGCCGGACGCGGCCGGGGACGCCGAGCACGAGCCGGTCACGGAGCTGCTGACGCCCGGCGCCCTCTACATGAAGAACCGGGGCGAGGGCGTGCCCGCCGACAAGTGGGTGCGGGTCGACACGACCAGGCTGCCGGACGGCAACCTCGTCACGGGGGGCGCGACCGACCCCTTGGTGGCCGTGGAGCTGCTGCGGGGGGCGCGGGAGGTGCGGCAGACCGGGACGGAGACCCTGGACGGGGTGCGGGTGCGCCACTACCAGGGGGTCACGGACATCGCGGACGCCGCACGCATCGCCTCCCCGCTGGTGCGGGCGGAGCTCGCGGCCGCGGCGGAGGGCTTCACCGTGACCCGGGTCCCGTTCGACGCCTGGCTCGACGAGGACGGCCGGCTGCGCAAGGTGCGGCAGCGGTTCACCTTCAGCAACGGCGGGGGCGCGGGCGTACGGAGCGCGCCGGCGCAGGTCACGGTGATCTCGACGACCGGGATGTACGGATTCGGGGTGCCGGTGCGGGTCATGCTGCCCCGGGAGACCGACATCTACACGGGGAAGATCGTTTCTGCGACCGGCCCCTGAGGGCTTGCCGAAATGGCCCGTCCGTGTCATGCACGGACCGTGCACCAGTCCCTACGCTGGGCGGGGAGGAGGTGGTGCACGTGGCGGTGTGGCTCCTGGACCAGGACGATCAGGTCCACGTGGCCCTCGCGGAGATCGAGCTGTGCTGCGAGCTGATGATCGCGGCGTCGGCGACGACCGAGGAACGGCTGAGTTCCGAGCGCATCGACGAGGTGCTGAACGTGAGCCCCCGCGTGCCCGCGCAGGGGACCCGGTGGTCGGCAGGGGCCGGTCGCTAGCTCCGGAGCAGCCGGGCTATGGCGGCGGTGGCCTCGGCCACCTTGTCGTCGGCCTCCGGTCCGCCCTTCGCCGCGGCGTCCGCGACGCAGTGCCGCAGGTGCTCCTCCAGCAACTGGAGGGCGAAGGACTGCAGAGCCTTCGTACCGGCCGACACCTGGGTGAGGATGTCGATGCAGTACACGTCCTGCTCGACCATCCGCTGCAGACCGCGGATCTGCCCCTCGACGCGGCGCAGCCGCTTGAGGTGCTGGTCCTTCTGTTTGGCGTAGCCGTGCTGGTGCGCCTCGTGCCCGTGCTCCGGAGCGTCCCCGGCGTCGTCCGCCGGCGACTGCGCCTGTTCCTCGGCGCCACCGGTCTCGATGACCGTCATGATGTCCCTCCTGCCCCCTATACCCCGGCAGGGTATATCGTACCGAATTCGCCCCAATGTGCGAGGGTGCGTGCAGAACCCCAGCTAGGGCGCACCCGCGGTGATGAGCGACACTGTAGGACGCCGGTTAGCTGTTGCCGGATGATGCGCCTAGCATCAATGCGACCGAAACCGATGTATTCCGAGGACTTCACGTGCGCTTTCGTCTGACCCCCAGGGAGACGAGCTTCTACGACATGTTCGCCGCATCCGCGGACAACATCGTCACAGGGTCGAAGCTCCTCATGGAACTGCTCGGGGCCGATTCGGCCACCCGCTCGGAGATCGCGGAACGGATGCGTGCCGCGGAGCACGCGGGGGACGACGCCACGCACGCGATCTTCCACCAGCTGAACTCCTCCTTCATCACGCCCTTCGACCGGGAGGACATCTACTCCCTGGCGTCGTCCCTCGACGACATCATGGACTTCATGGAGGAGGCCGTCGACCTGGTGGTGCTGTACCAGGTCGAGGAACTGCCCCGTGGGGTCGAGCAGCAGATCGAGGTGCTGGCCAGGGCGGCCGAACTGACCGCCGAGGCGATGCCGCACCTGCGGACCATGGACAACCTCACCGAGTACTGGATCGAGGTCAACCGGCTGGAGAACCAGGCGGACCAGATCCACCGCAAGCTGCTGGCGCACCTCTTCAACGGCAAGTACGACGCCATCGAGGTGCTCAAGCTCAAGCAGATCGTGGACGTCCTGGAGGAGGCGGCGGACGCCTTCGAACACGTGGCCAACACCGTGGAGACCATCGCGGTCAAGGAGTCCTGACCCCGGTGGAGACCTTCTCTCTGGTCGTGACCATCGGCGTCGCGCTCTTCTTCACGTACACCAACGGCTTCCACGACTCCGCGAACGCCATCGCCACCTCCGTGTCCACCCGGGCGCTGACCCCGCGGGCCGCGCTGGCGATGGCCGCGGTGATGAACCTCGCCGGCGCCTTCCTCGGCACCGGGATCGCCCACACCGTCAGCGAGGGCCTGATCGAGACGCCGCACGGGCAGACCGGCATGGCGATCCTCTTCTCCGGGCTGGTCGGGGCGATCGTCTGGAACCTGATCACCTGGTACTACGGGCTGCCCTCCTCCAGCAGCCACGCGCTCTTCGGTGGTCTGGTGGGGGCGGCGCTGGCCGGCGGCACGGGGGTCATCTGGTCCGGGGTGGTGGACAAGGTCATCCTGCCGATGTTCCTGTCGCCGGTCGTCGGGCTGGTCGTCGGTTACCTGGTGATGCTGGCCATCCTGTGGATCTTCCGCAAGGCCAACCCCCACAAGGCCAAGCGCGGCTTCCGCATCGCGCAGACCGTCTCGGCCGCGGGCATGGCGCTCGGCCACGGCCTGCAGGACGCGCAGAAGACGATGGGCGTCGTGGTGCTCGCGCTGACCATCGCCGACGTCCAGGAGGAGGGCGACGGGATCCCGCTGTGGGTGAAGTTCGCCTGCGCGGCGATGCTCTCGCTCGGTACGTACGCCGGCGGCTGGCGCATCATGCGCACCCTCGGCCGCAAGATCATCGAGCTGGACCCGCCGCAGGGCTTCGCCGCCGAGACCACGGCGGCGTCGATCCTCTACACGACCGCCTACATCTTCAAGGCGCCGATCTCCACGACCCACATCATCACCTCGGCCATCATGGGCGTCGGTGCGACGAAGCGGGTCAACGCGGTCCGCTGGGGCGTCGCGAAGAACATCGTGACCGGCTGGTTCATCACCATGCCGGCCGCGGCGCTGGTGGCCGCGCTGGTCTACGCCGTGGTGCACGTGGCCTTCGGCTGAGCCGGGGACGACCCGCCCCCGGGTACGCGCCCCCGGGTACGACGCAAATGGGCCCGCCCCCCGTACGGGGGGCGGGCCCTTCGCCTTGCGGTGGCACCGCCATGCAGCACCGCAGGACGGCTGTGGCCGGCTGCGGGACGGATCAGCCGAAGCGGCCGGAGATGTAGTCCTCGGTCGCCTGGACGGACGGGTTGGAGAAGATGCGCTCGGTTTCGTCGATCTCGATCAGCTTGCCGGGCTGGCCCACCGCCGACAGGTTGAAGAAGGCGGTGCGGTCGGAGACGCGCGCGGCCTGCTGCATGTTGTGGGTCACGATGACGATGGTGAAACGCTCCTTGAGCTCACCGATCAGGTCCTCGATGGCGAGGGTGGAGATCGGGTCGAGCGCGGAGCAGGGCTCGTCCATGAGCAGGACCTGGGGCTCGACCGCGATGGCGCGGGCGATGCACAGACGCTGCTGCTGACCGCCGGACAGGCCCGAGCCGGGCTTGTTGAGGCGGTCCTTGACCTCGTTCCAGAGGTTGGCGCCGCGCAGCGACTTCTCGACGATCGTGTCGAGGTCGCTCTTCTTCTTGACGCCGTTCAGCTTCAGGCCGGCCGCGACGTTGTCGTAGACCGACATCGTCGGGAACGGGTTGGGGCGCTGGAAGACCATGCCGACCGTGCGGCGCACGGAGACCGGGTCCACGCCGGGGCCGTAGAGGTTCTCGTCGTCCAGGAGCACCTTGCCCTCGACGCGGCCGCCGGGGGTGACCTCGTGCATGCGGTTGAGGGTGCGCAGGAAGGTGGACTTGCCGCAGCCGGACGGGCCGATGAAGGCCGTCACCGTGCGCGGCTCGATGTTCATCGAGATGTCGTCGATCGCCTTGAAGCCGCCGTAGTAGGCGGAGAGTCCGCTGACGTCGATTCGCTTGGCCATGGTGGTGTTGCTCGCAATCCTTGGGTCGCTGATGTTGGCCGCGTCAGCGACCGGTCTTCGGGGCCTTCCAGCGCGCGATGCTGCGCGCCACAAGGTTGAGGATCATGACGAAGGCGATCAGCACGAGTGCCGCCGCCCACGCCCGGTCGTAGCTCGGCTCGTTGCCGTTCTGGTACTGCTGGTAGATGTAGAACGGCAGTGAGGCCTGAGGGCCGTTGAACGGGTCGTTGTTGATCAGGTTGTTGCCGAAGACCAACAGCGCGATGGGGGCGCTCTCACCGGCGATGCGGGCGACCGCGAGCATGACGCCCGTGGTGATGCCGCCGATCGCGGTCGGGATGACCACCTTCACAATGGTGCGCCACTTGGGGACACCGAGCGCCAGCGAGGCCTCGCGCAGCTCGTTCGGGACGAGCTTGAGCATCTCCTCGGTCGAGCGGACGACCACCGGCATCATCAGGATGGCCAGGGCCATGGCGCCGGCGAAGCCCGAGGGGCCGAAGCCCAGCAGCAGGTTCCAGGTCGACAGGATGAACAGACCGGCGACGATCGACGGGATGCCCGTCATGACGTCGACGAAGAAGGTCACCGCCGTGGCGAGCCGGCCCTTGCCGTACTCGACGAGGTAGACGGCGGTCATCATGCCGATCGGGGCCGCGATGGCGGTGGCGATGCCGACCTGCTCCAGGGTGCCGATGATGGCGTGGTAGACACCGCCGCCCTCGCCGATGGTCAGCACGCCGTTCATGGAGTGCGACAGGAAGGCGCCGTCGAGGATCTTGACACCCTTGCTGACCGTGGTCTGGATCAGCGAGTACAGGGGGAGCGCGGCGAGGACGAAGGACGCCCAGATGACGCTGGTGGCGACCCGGTCCTTGGC
Source organism: Streptomyces sp. PA03-5A (assembly GCF_033792725.1). Lineage (NCBI taxonomy): Bacteria > Bacillati > Actinomycetota > Actinomycetes > Kitasatosporales > Streptomycetaceae > Streptomyces > Streptomyces sp. PA03-5A. The sequence goes on from NZ_JARAVL010000044.1 coordinate 17,159, forward strand.
CTGGCGGCGGCCCTCGACCATCGCGGCGATCGCGTAGGTGCCGAGGACGAACAGCAGGACGGCGATCAGACCCCACTGGATCTTGCTGTCCAGGCTCGCTCCGAGGCCGATGCCGACGGCGAGCACGAGCGCGCCGGCGGCTATGCCCGCGGGAGCCCACTTGGGGAGCCGGCGCTGGGCCAGGGCCCGCTGCGGCACCGCGGGGGCGGAGCGCTTGTCTGCTACTGCGTGGCTCATGCGTTGGCCCCCGAGTATTCCTTGCGCTTGGCGATGATCGCGCGGGCGGCACCGTTGACGAGCAGGGTGATGACGAAGAGCACCAGACCGGAGGCGATCAGTGCGTCACGGCCGAACTCGTTGGCCTCGCCGAACTTGGCGACGATGTTCTGGGAGAAGGTCCCGCCGACCGGGTCCAGGACGTGCACCGACAGGATGGGCGCGGCGGACAGCACCGTGGCGACGGCCATCGTCTCGCCGAGCGCGCGGCCGAGGCCGAGCATCGAGGCGCTGATGATGCCGGACCGGGCGAAGGGGAGCACCGACATGCGGATGGTCTCCCAGCGGGTCGCGCCGAGGGCCAGGGCGGCCTCCTCGTGCATCCGCGGCACCTGGCGGAAGACCTCGCGGCTGACGTTGGTGATGATCGGGAGGATCATGATCGCCAGCAGGATGCCGACGGTGAAGATCGAGCGGGCCGCGCCCTGGGGGTCTTCCTTCTCGAAGACGACGGTCCAGCCGAGGTACTCGTCCAGCCACATGTTCAGGCCGACCAGGTGCGGGACCAGGAAGAGCGCGCCCCACAGGCCGTAGATGATGCTGGGCACGGCGGCGAGCAGGTCGACGATGTACGACAGCGGCGAGGCAATGCGGCGCGGCGCGTAGTGCGAGATGAACAGCGCGATGCCGACGGCGATCGGGACCGCGATGACCATCGCGATGACCGAGCTGACGATCGTGCCGTAGGCGAGCACGGCGATGCCGAAGACCGGCGGGTTCGCGCCGGCGTTCCACTCGAAGGTGGTCAGGAAGTTGCCCTGGTCCTTGGAGATCGCGTTGATCGCGCGGATCGTCAGGAAGATCGCGATCGACGCCATGATCACCAGCAGCAGGATGCCGGAACCACGGGACAGGCCTGAGAAGATCTTGTCGCCGGCGCGCGTGACGGTGGCCCCGGCATGCCTGGCGGACGGTGGCGGGGTGGGCTTCTGTGCGGTTATAGCCATCGGTTTTCTCTCCGGTCTGGGTGGGGGATCACTCCCCCGGCGGCGGTGCACCGGAAGTGCGACCGGCCCCGCGACGTGCGTCGCGGGGCCGGTCGACTGGGTTAGGACAGGGCGTCCACGGTGGAGCGGACCTTCGTGGCGATCTCGGCCGGGAGCGGCGCGTAGCCGGCCTCGGACAGGATCGACTGGCCCTCCTCGGACGCGGTGTAGCCCAGGAAGGACTTCACCAGCGGCAGGGTCTCGGCCTTGTTGCCCTTGTCGCAGGCGATCTCGTAGGTCACCAGGACGATCGGGTAGGCGTTGTCGGCCTTGGTGGTGTAGGCGGCGGACATGTCCAGGGACAGGTCGGCACCGGTGCCCACGACCTTCGCCTGCGCGATGCCGGCGGAGGCGTTGTCGGCGGTGGCCTCGACCGGGGCGGAGGCGCCGGTGTCGATCTTCACCGTCTTGATGCTGTTGGCGGTCGCGTAGGAGAGCTCGAAGTAACCGATCGAGCCGTTGACCTGCTTGACCTGGGCCGCGACACCGGCGGACTTGGCGGCGGACTGGCCGCCCTTGCCCGCCCACGCCTTGGCGTGCTCGTACGGCCACGCGTCCTTGGCGGCACCGTTGAAGTACTTGGTGAGGTTGTCCGTGGTGCCGGACTCGTCCTGGCGGTGGAAGGTCTGGATCTTGGAGCTGGGGAGCTTGGCGTCCGGGTTCAGCTTCTTGATGGCCGCGTCGTCCCAGGTGGTGATCTTCGAGTCGAAGATCTTGGCCAGGGTCGGGGCGTCCAGGACCAGGTTGTCCACGCCGGAGACGTTGTAACCGATGGCGATCGGGCCGCCGACCATCGGGATGCTGATGCCGGTGCCGTCGGTGCAGACCTTCTTGGACGCCTCGACCTCTTCGGGCTTCAGCGGCGAGTCGGATCCGGCGAAGCCGTCCGTGCCGTTGTTGAAGTCGATGATGCCCTCACCGGAGGACGACGCCTTGTAGTTGATCTGGGCGTCGGTGCAGGCCTGCTGGTAGTTCTTGACCCAGGCGTCCATGGCGTTCTGCTGCGCCGAGGAGCCCGAAGCGAGGAGCTGGCCGCCCTTGTCCGCGCACTTGATGCTGCTGGACGACGTGGGTGCCTTGCTGCTGTCGCCGCCCGCGTTTGTGTTGTCGTCCGAACCGCACGCAGTGAGCATGAGGGCACCCGAGACCGCGACCGCGCCGACGGCCAGGGCGCGGAGCCCGCTCTTACGCTGAAGCTTCACCTTTGGTGATTCCTTCCTGAAGCCCGCCGGTGGACGGCGAAGCAGAGGTATGGATTTCTGCATCCACCCGGCGGCTGCTCGCTCACCGGTAAGGCCGAAATTAGGCAGATCAGGTGAAGTGGTCGACGGCCAAGGGTGAACGCAAGGTGAACCTCGCATATCAGTGCGGTGCTGTAGCCCACACCGAGTGGCGTACGTCTCAGCGTGCCACCGTCACATGCGCGTTCCGCGCAGGAACGCGTCGAGCACGGCACGGTCCCGCTCATGGGTGAGCCGGTTGCGCGCGGCGGCCGGCGGAAGCCAGAGCATGCGGTCGACCTCGTGGTTCGGGGCGAAGGAACCCTCGCGCGCCTCGGCGGCCCAGTAACGCACAATCTTCGTGCGCCCTTCCACGAGATAGGTGGAGGACGGGAGCACCCGCCCGGGCACGCAGTCGAGCCCGGTCTCCTCCTTGACCTCGCGGAGCGCGCCGTCCAGCGCCGTCTCCCCGCGCTTCAACTTCCCCTTGGGAAGCGACCAGTCGTCGTACTTGGGGCGGTGGATCAGTGCGATCTCCAGGCCGTCGTCGAACGGGGAGCGGCGCCACAGCACCGCTCCGGCGGCGAGGATCGGGGTGTCGGCGGTTCCGGTGGAGGCGATGGCGGTGCTCATTTCCGGGTTGCGGGTCACGGGCCGCCCCCACGGGCGGGCCGGACGGTCGGCGCGACCGTCAGCGCGACCAAAGGTGGGCGAAGGCGTACCGGGCCGCCTCCACCTCCAGGCGCTGGTCGGCGTGGAGCACGCCCAGCGCGTAGGCGGTGGCGGGGGCGATCCGCGGGGTGCGGGCGGCGGCGGTCACCGCGGTCGCGGCCTCCGAGGCCTCGCGGTGCTGCTCCAGCACCCGCGCCGCGGCGGCCAGCCGGGCGGCGGAGTCCCCGTCGTCGCAGGCCAGCACCTCCTGGGAGTAGCGGCGCAGCCGCAACAGGACGCGGACCCGGTTCCACGCGGCGTCCTGGCGCTCTGCGGGCAGTTCGCCGGCGAGCGCGGCGTGGAGCGTCTCGCCGTTGTACGGGTGCCGTGCGCGCGTCAGCGGCAGTGCGGCCGCGGCCTCGGTGAGCCGGGCGTGGGCCTGCTCCGCCAGCAGCGGCAGCAAGGTGGCGGCGGGTTTGCGCGCCGTGGGGGACAGCGGCACCTCGGAGGCGAGCACCGCCACCGCGTCCACCACCGCGTGGAACCGCGAGGAGCCCATGGCCTGCAGGGCGGCGGAGTGCGCCCGGGTCCGGGCGAGCGTGAGCTGACGTTCCAGCAGGGCACCGGCCCGGGCGGCGCCCACGGCGAGCGGGCCGCCCGCGGCGCCGCCGCGTTCGGCGGCCTGCGGCGGAGCCGGCGAGCGACGGGTCCCGGCGGCGTGGGCCACCGCGGTCAGCGGTTCCGGGACCTCGGCGGGCGCCTGGGGCGCCGCCGTCGTGCCGCGTGGGGTCTCCGCGACGCCGCCCAGGCGCTCGCGGGGCGGTTCGGACGCTGCGGACGCCGGGTCCGGCACGGTGGGCACCGGCAGCCACAGGCCGAGGTCGTCGTCGGCGGGAGCGGCGGGGATGCCCCCCGTGTCCTCCGCGGAGGCCAGCCGCTGCAGTGCGCCGATCAGCCGGCTGAGCCGGGCGGCGTAGCGGTGCTCGCGGCCGAGGGTGTCGGTGAGCCAGCCGAGCTCGGCCCGCAGGGGGTCGGCCCAGCCCGGGTCGGTGAGCGACCCGAAGGTGTGCAGGGTGCCGGCGATGCGGCGGGCCGAGCGGCGCATCTGGCGGCCGCTCTCGGCGGTGTCGTCCTGAGGCCGGCCGGGTTCGCCCTCACGTGGTGCCAGTGCGCGCAGAAAGGCCGTGGCCTCCTCCCGCAGGTACTGTCCGAGGACCGCACCGGCCTCACGGTCGGGGAGCCCGCCGGCGGTCAGGCCGGCGGGCGTCGCTGCCGTGTCAGGGTGTCGCTGGGCCACGCCGGCGCCTCCGCGCATCGATGAGCATCTCCTGGATGTGGGGCAGCGGACGCCCTTCGGCGTCGGTGCTGTGCCGGGTCCAGTCCCCGTCCGGGCCGAGCCACCAGGACGAGGTGGAGTCCGAGGTTCCGGTCTCCAGGAATCGGTTCAGGGAGGCGCGGTGCGCCGGGTCGGCGACCCGGACCAGCGCCTCGATCCGGCGGTCGAGGTTGCGGTGCATCATGTCGGCGCTGCCGAGCCACACCTCGGGGTCGCCTCCGTTGCCGAAGACGAAGACCCGGGAGTGCTCCAGGAAGCGGCCGAGCACGCTGCGCACCCGGATGTTCTCCGACAGGCCCGGCACCCCCGGGCGCAGCGCGCAGATGCCGCGCACCCAGACGTCGACGGGCACGCCGGCCATCGAGGCCCGGTAGAGGGCGTCGACGATCGCCTCGTCGACCATCGAGTTGGCCTTGATCCGGATGTACGCGGGCCGGCCCTCGCGATGGTGGGTGATCTCCGCGAGGATCCGCGAGACCAGCCCGTCGCGCAGGCTGCGCGGGGCCACCAGCAGGCGGTTGTAGGTCTCGCGGCGCGAGTAGCCGGAGAGCCGGTTGAACAGGTGGGACAGGTCGGCGCCGACCTGCGCGTCGGCGGTCAGCAGCCCGAGGTCCTCGTAGAGCCGGGCGGTCTTCGGGTGGTAGTTGCCGGTGCCGACGTGGCTGTAGCGGCGCAGCGTGTCGCCCTCCTGGCGGACCACGAGCGACAGCTTGCAGTGCGTCTTCAGCCCGACCAGGCCGTAGACGACGTGGCAGCCGGCCTCCTCCAGCTTGCGGGCCCACTTGATGTTGGCCTGCTCGTCGAAGCGCGCCTTGATCTCGACCAGCACCAGCACCTGCTTGCCGGCCTCGGCGGCGTCGATCAGGGCGTCCACGATCGGGGAGTCGCCGGAGGTGCGGTACAGCGTCTGCTTGATGGCCAGGACGTCCGGGTCCTGCGCGGCCTGCTCCAGGAAGCGCTGCACGGAGGTGGAGAAGGAGTTGTACGGGTGGTGCAGCAGCACGTCGCGCTCGCGCAGCGCCGCGAAGACGTCGGTGGCGTGCGCGGACTCGACCTCGGCCAGGTCCGGGTGGGTGCCGCCGACGAACTTCGGGTACTTCAGCTCCGGACGGTCCTGCCCGGCGATCGCGAACAGCCCGGTCAGGTCGAGCGGTCCGGGCAGCGGGTAGACCTCGGCGTCCTCTATGTTCAGTTCCTGGACCAGGGTGTCCAGGGCCTGCGGGGAGATCGACTCCTCGACCTCCAGGCGGACCGGGGGACCGAAGCGGCGCCGCAGCAGCTCCTTCTCCAGGGCCTGGAGCAGGTTCTCCGCGTCGTCCTCCTCCACCTCCAGGTCCTCGTTCCGGGTCACCCGGAACATGTGGCTGTCCAGCACCTCCATGCCGGGGAACAACTCCTCCAGGTGCGCGGCGATGACGTCCTCCAGCGGGACGAAGCGCTGCGGGCCGGCCTCGAGGAACCGGGACAGGATCGGCGGGACCTTCACACGGGCGAAGTGGTCGTGACCGGAGACCGGGTTGCGCACGGTGACGGCCAGGTTCAGGGACAGGCCGGAGATGTACGGGAACGGGTGCGCCGGGTCGACGGCCAGCGGGGTCAGGACCGGGAAGATCTTGTTGCGGAAGAGCGTGAAGAGCCGGGCCTGCTCCTTCTCGGTGAGGTCGCTCCACCGGATGATGTGGATGTCCTCCTCGGCGAGCGCCGGGGCCACGTCGTTCTGGAAGCAGGCGGCGTGCCGGGCCATGAGCTCGCGGGCGCGGGTGAGGATGTTCTCCAGCACCTTGGTGGGCGACAGGCCCGAGGCCGAGCGCTGGGCGACGCCGGTGGTGATGCGGCGCTTCAGGCCGGCGACGCGGACCATGAAGAACTCGTCCAGGTTGCTGGCGAAGATCGCGAGGAAGTTGGCCCGTTCGAGGAGGGGGGTGCCCGGATCCTCGGCGAGTTCCAGCACGCGCTCGTTGAAGGCCAGCCAGCTCTGCTCGCGGTCAAGGAAACGGTTCATCGGGAGCTCTTCGTCCGTGCCCTCGTCCACCGCCGCGTCGGCCGCAAGGGCCTCGCCCGACTTCTCCGCGGGCCGCGGCACGGTCGCGAGGCCGTCCAGGCGCTTGAGTTCGGGGTGCAGGGGCGGGACGACGTGCGGGCGGCCGTAGGCCGGGGACTGCTCCGCCGGGGGCTGTTCCGCCGGGGTCTCGGACGCGGTGGGCGCACCGGAGCCGGACCGCTCGGTCCGGGCGTTCGTCGGGAAATTCATCGAGGCCATGGGTGCGAGCCCTCCTCCGGATCCGGCACGTCGTTCACGTGGACGGCGGCGCACGGAACCCGGCCACCGACCATGCCCCCATTGTCCCCGGCGCGCCGGGATACCGGCAGGTCGAGAGGGGGGAAGTGGGTCGCGGCGGGCGTCTGCATTCACAGATGCTCGCAAGCGAGTTTGAATCGCCGGTAACGGGCAGGTGGCGGTCAGGAAATCGCCGTACGTACCGGCCGTGTCCGGACGATCACCCGGAAGGCTCCGCCGGGGTCCGGTCGCCCGCCCGCGGGAGCCTCAGGTCTCCGTCCGGTACATCAGGTCGACCTCGTGCGTGGTGAAGCCGAGACGTTCGTAGACGGCGAGGGCGGGGGCGTTGTCCGCGTCGACGTAGAGCATCGCGGTGGGCAGGCCGCGGTCGTGCGCGAGGTACCGCAGCCCGATGAGGGTGAGCGCCCGGCCCAGGCCGCCGCCCTGCTCCTCGGGATGGATGCCCAGGACGTAGACCTCGCCGAGGCGCTCGCGCTCGTGCACCTTCGTCCAGTGGAAGCCGGCCAGCCGGTCGCCGCGGAAGGCGAGGAAGAAGCCGGCCGGGTCGAACCAGGGCTCGGCCTTGCGGTCGTCGAGGTCGCGCTGGGTGAGGCTGCCCTGCTCGGGGTGGTGCGCGAAGGCGGCGGCGTTGACCGCCAGCCAGGCGGCGTCGTCCTGCCCGGGGACGAAGGCGCGCACGGTGACGTCGGCGGGGAGCACGGGCCCGCCCAGCGGGGGCGCGCCGGCGCCCTCCTCCAGGGGGCGGCGCAGCTGCCGCAGCTCGCGGAAGAGGGCGAGGCCGAGCAGCCCGGCCAGGTGGCGGGCGGCGGGGTGGCCGCCGTGCGCCCACACGCGCAGCCGTTTGCCGGAGGCGGCGAGCAGTGCGTGGCCGAGGGCGCGGCCGTGACCCTGCGCGCGGTACGCGGGGTGGATGACCATCTCGGCGGCGGGGGCCTCGACCGGGTCGGTGTCCTCCAGTTGGGCGTACCCGACGAGCACGCCGTCGCTCTCGACCACCAGGTGGCGCACGCCCTCACGGGCACCGCCGCGCAGGTTCAGCCGGCCCTGCTCGGAGACCGCGGCCTGGCCGTCGACCGCCGCGGCCGCCTCGATCAGGGCCAGGACCGCCTCGGCGCGGCCGGGGCTCAGCGCGTCGAGGGTCTCGATCCTGCGGGGGCCCACGGCGGTCTGCTGCGCTGCTGCGTCGGTCATGGGACCGAGCTTACGGCCGTGGGGGTGCGGGAGGTGTCCATCGGCACCAGTGCCGCCGCACCGCAGGCCACGGCCGCCGCGGCGGCGAGGGCGGGCCAGTAGCCGGTGGCCGAGATGAGGGCGGCGCTCAGCGGCGGGACGACGGCGGCGGTCAGGTTCTGTCCGGTGTTGTGGACGCCGAGGGCACGGCCGGACCAGGACGGGCCGGCGCGTTCGGCCGTGGCGGTGAAGGACAGGCCGTTGGTGCTGGCGGTGATCCCTATGGACAGGACGAGGGCGGCGGCGGTCACCGCGGAGGGGAAGGCCGCGGTCACCGCCGCCGCGGCGACCACCACGGCGGTGCCGACGGCGAGTTGCCGCATCGGCCGCAGCCGGCTGCCGACCCGGTCCGACCAGCGCCCGGCGGCGATCCGGAAGCAGGCCCCCAGCACCTGTGCGACGGCGATCAGCCGGCCGGCGCCGACCGGCGACCAGCCCCGGGTGTCCACCAGCAGCACCAGGGCGAAGGCCCCCGCCGTGAACTGCGGTACGACCAGCAGCGCGCCCGCGCCGTGGATCCGCCACAAGGTCGCCGAGCCCCGGTAGGGGTTGGCGGCCGGTGCCGCGCCGGGACCGGTCCGCGGGCGTATCGGGTCGGCGGCGAACAGTGCGACCAGGCTGGCGACGACCCCGCACACGGCGGCCAGGAAGCCGAAGGCGCCGTGCACCCCGTACGCGGCGGCGAGCGGCGGCATGGTCAGTGCGGCCACGCCCATGCCCAGCGGGGTGGCGGTCTGCCGGATGCCCATGGCCAGCCCGCGTTCCCCGGCGGAGAACCAGCCCATGACGAGGCGTCCGCTCGCGGAGTACACCGAGGCCCCCGCCGCTCCCGCCAGGGCGAGCAGCGCGCCCAGTGCCGTCGTGCCGCCTCCGGCGCGCACCGCGCCGGCCGCGACGGCGAGCAGCGCGGCGGCGCCGCCCAGCCCGGTGGCGATGACGACGCGTTCGCCGTACCGGTCGGCGGCGGCGCCCCACACGACGAGGGCCGCGACCAGCCCGGTGGTGGGGCAGGCGATGAGCAGTCCGATCTGCGGCAGCGTCAGGTGCGCGGTGTCCCGCAACGTGGCGGCCAGATAGGGGACTCCGTAGACGAAGGCGCAGGCGGCGGTCTGTGCGGCGGTGCCCAGGGCGAGCATCAGCCAGCGACGGGGCATGGGTGCACCTCCTCGGTCGGTGGTGGATCCAACTATGTCGCTTGTTTGAATGGCGAGACAGATCGTTCCGGTGAGTGAGACGGAATGCCCGGCTGCCCGTCATGTACCGATCAGTCGAAACCTGCCCGTAACCGCAAAGCCACTGACAACTACGCGCGTTGACAATAGGCTGCGGCCGTCCTCCGCCTCCATCCATCGTTCACGTCCAAGGGGACCCATGTCAGTGACCCACCCGCGTCGCCGTGCCGCACGCCGCGTCGCCGCCGCGACCGCCGGCCTCGCGGCGGTCGGTGTGCTCGCGATAGCGAGCCCGGCCGCCCAGGCCCACGAGACCCACCACGGGGGTCACGGCCACGGCAGCCGTACCGTCGACCTCCAGCTCCTCGCCGTCAACGACTTCCACGGCAACCTGGAGCCCCCGGCCGGTTCCTCCGGCCGCGTCACCGAGCTCCAGGCGGACGGCACCACCAAGACCGTCGACGCCGGCGGCGTCGAGTACCTGGCCTCCAGCCTGCGCACCGCCCGCAAGGGGCAGGAGCGTTCGCTCACCGTCGCCGCCGGCGACATCGTGGGCGCCAGCCCGCTGCTGTCGGGCCTGTTCCACGACGAGCCCACCGTCGAGGCCATGAACAAGCTGGGCCTGGACGTCACCGGCGTCGGCAACCACGAGTTCGACGAGGGCAAGGACGAGCTGCTCCGTCTGCAGAACGGCGGCTGCCACCCGGTCGAGGGCTGCTACGAGAAGGGCCGCACGTTCACGGGCGCGGACTACCCGATCCTCTCGGCGAACGTCGTCAACGAGAAGACCGGCCGCCCGCTGCTCAAGCCCTACACCATCGAGAACGTCAAGGGCGTCCGCGTCGGCTTCATCGGCGTCACGCTCGAGGGCACCCCGAACATCGTCACCGCCGAGGGCGTCAAGGGCCTGAAGTTCCTCGACGAGGTCGAGACGATCAACAAGTACACCAAGGAGCTCAAGCGCAAGGGCGTCAACGCCGTCGTCGCGCTCGTGCACGAGGGCGGCTTCCCCGCCTCCTCCGCGTACAACTACGACTGCGACGCCGGCGGTGCGGGCACCGGTCTGTCCGGCCCGATCGTCGACATCGCCAAGAACACCTCGGCGGACGTCGACGCGCTGGTCACCGGCCACACCCACAACGCGTACGTCTGCACCATCCCCGACCCCAAGGGCAACGACCGTCTGGTCACCAGCGCGGCGTCCTTCGGCCGGCTCTTCACCGAGCTCGACATGAAGTACGACCTGCGCACGCACGACATCGTGCGCGCCTCGGTCGAGGGCTCCAACCACGTCGTGGACCGCACCCAGACCAAGGCCGCGGACATGACCTCGCTGATCAGCCGCTGGCAGACGCTGGCCGCCCCGGTCGCGGGCCGCACCGTCGGCTACATCTCGCAGGACATCACCCGGGCCGGCAACGAGTCCGCCCTCGGCGACCTCATCGCCGACGCGCAGCTCGCGTACGCCAGGACCCTCGACCCGTCGGCCACGATCGCGCTGATGAACCCCGGCGGGATCCGCACCGACCTGGTGCACAAGGCCTCCGGCAGCGAGGGCGACGGCGTCGTCACCTACGCCGAGGGCTTCGCGGTCCAGCCGTTCAGCAACACGGTCAACCTGCGGACGCTGACCGGCGCCCAGCTGGTCACCGTGCTCCAGCAGCAGGTCAGCGGCAGCAACGAGGCCGCCCCGAAGATCCTGCAGATCTCCAGCGGCCTGACCTACACGCTGGACCTCACCAAGACCGGTGCCGCCCGTGTCGTGACCGACTCGATCCGTCTCGGTGGCGCCCCGATCGACCCGGCGGGCAGCTACCGCGTCGCGATGAACTCCTTCCTGTCCGGCGGCGGTGACGGCTTCGGCGAGCTGGCCAAGGGCACCAACGAGCTCGTCGGCGGCGACGACCTGGCCGCGCTCAACGCCTACCTGACCGCCAACTCCTCGGCCTCCGCGCCGCTGGCGGCCCCGGCGGCGAACCGCATCACGATCGTCCAGTAGTACGCGGCACGAGCGGGCAGGTCCCGCGACCGTGCTCCGCCCCGGGGGCGGCCGTCGAGACCGACGGCCGCCCCCGTCCTTCGTGGCGGGCCGCCCGCGACCCCGCTCTCGTGGCGCCGGCCCCCGCTGCCTACGCTGTGGACATGACGACTACGGAGCGACGGCGGTTCAGGTCCGGCACGGTGATCCTCGGCGGCATGGGCGTGCTGGCCGCCGCGCTGACCGCGTGCGGCTCCGACCCCGACAAGCGCTGCGTGGACCCGGACACGTACCGGACGCTCCCGGTCAAGGAGTGCGACGACGACGGCGGCCACGGCCGCTACTACTACGGGGGCAGCGTCCGCAGCGGGAAGGCCAAGGGCGGCAGCTTCGACAAGTCGTCGGTGAAGACCGGGGGCTTCGGCGGCCACGGCTCGGGCCACGGGTCCGGCGGCGGCTGATGCGCCGGTACGCCGTCGAGCCGCGCCCGGGCTGGCAGCGGATCGTGGAGGACCAGGGCGTCGTCTACCCGCTGACCCGTCACCCCGACGGCTCCCTGCGGCCGTACTGGGACGAGAGCGGGTACTACGCGTTCTCGCTCCCGGAGGTCGAGGCCCTGGAGGAGACCGTCGCGGAACTGCACGCGATGTGCCTCGCCGCCGCGGAGCACATCGTGGCCGAGGACCGGTTCGCCGAGCTCGGCGTCCACGACCCGCGCCTGGCCGGGCGGATCGCCGAGTCCTGGCGGCGGCGCACCGAACTCCCCTCCCTCTACGGCCGCTTCGACCTGCGCTACGACGGGACCGGCCCGGCGAAGCTGCTGGAGTACAACGCCGACACCCCCACCTCGCTGGTGGAGGCGGCCAGCGCGCAGTGGTTCTGGATGGAGGACCGTTTCCCCGGCGCCGACCAGTGGAACTCCCTCCACGAGCGCCTCGTCGACGCGTGGCGGCGCCAGGCCCCGCTGCTGCCGCCCGGACCGGTGCACTTCGCCCACACCGAGGCCGACGAGCTCGGCGAGGACCTGATGACGGTGGCCTACCTGCGGGAGACCGCCGAACAGGCCGGGCTCGACACCCACGCCCTGTCCGTCGAGGCGATCGGCTGGGACGAGCTGTCCGGACGCTTCGTCGACGACCGGATGCGCTTCATCCGCAGCTGCTTCAAGCTCTACCCCTGGGAATGGCTGGCAGGCGACCCGTTCGGCGGCCACGTCCTGGACACCCTCGACAACGGCGGCGGCACCGGCACCACCTGCTGGATCGAGCCCGCCTGGAAGATGCTGCTGTCCAACAAGGCGCTGCTGGCCGTCCTGTGGGAGCTCTACCCGGGCCACCCCAACCTCCTCGCCGCCCACCTCGACGGTCCCCGCGACCTCGCCCGGACCACCGGCTGGGTCGCCAAGCCGCTGCTCGGCCGCGAGGGCGCGGGCGTCACCGTGCACCGCGCGGGAGAAGCCGCCGTGCCGCGCGCCGACGAACCCTGCTGCTACCAGGAACTGGCCCCGCTGCCGGTGTTCGACGGCAACCACGTGGTGCTCGGCGCATGGGTCGTGGTGGACGAGCCGGCCGGGCTCGGCATACGCGAGTCGGCCGGCCTGGTCACCGACACGTACGCGCGCTTCCTGCCGCACGTCATCCGCTGAGGGGGCACGACCTCGGCGGCACAGGGTGACCCGTCGGCCGCAGTGCGTGGGCTGAAGGCGCTTACTCCTTGCCGCACAGGGGAGTTACCAGCGGAAACACTTTCCTCGGCAGTAACTTGTGGCCCACCATGGGCAACCCTGTCCCTCCAGACCCATCGACGTGTCCGGGTGGTCCGCCGTGTCCCAAACGCACCTAGAGCCCGTCTACGACGAGTTGTCCGACGCCGCTCTCACCGAGCGGGTACGGGCCGGCGCACCGACCGCCTACCCGGCGACCGAGGAACTGCGCCGCCGTCACCTCCCGGCCGTCCTGTGCTACGCACGGCTGTGCGCCCGCGGACAGTCCGCCGCCGACCAACTCGCCGCGCAGGCCTTCGCGCTGGCCTGGCAGGAGGTGCACCGGGGGGTCGACCCGCGCGGTCCCTGGCGGCACCGGCTGCTGATGCTCGTCCACCAGGCCGCCGCCGTGTGGGCGGGCGGCAGCCGCCGCGAACGGCTCGGTGACGAGTACGCCGCCTTCATCGACGACATCCGCGGCGCCGAGCAGCGCGTGCCCGGGCTCCCGGGCCTGCCCGTCAACCCTCGGCTCCACCTTGCCGAACGCTCCGTGCTGTGCGGCGCCTTCGCCGTGCTGCCCCAGCACACCCAGGGCGTGCTGTGGCACGCGGTCGTCGAGCGGGAGGCCGACGCCGACGTCGCCCGCTGGACCGGCGACAGGGCCCCGGAGCTGCCCGACCTGACCGCCAGGGCCCGGGACGCGCTGCGCGAGGCCTACCTGCGGACGTACCTGGAGCGCAGTGAGGACCCCCGGTGCAAGGGCTTCGGCCGCCTCCTCGACGCCGCCGCCCGCCGTGACGACGCCCGGCAGAACGAGGACGTGGAGCGGCACCTCGCGCACTGCCAGGGCTGTGCCGGTGCGCTTCAGACGCTGATCGTCCTCGAACGCGACCCCCGGCCGCTGCTCGCCACGGCCCTGCTCGGATGGGCGGGCCCCGCCTACCTGGCGGCCCGGTCCGCCCCCGCGCTGCCCGCCACCGCACCCGCCCCGCCGGCTCCGCCCCCGACGTCCCGCCGGCGCAGGCGTCCCGGACCGCTGGAGCGGCTGCTGAACCTGCGCGCCCGCCACCCCTCGCCCCTGGTCTCCCTGGTGCTGGTCGTCGCCGCCAGCCTGGCGGTCACCGGCCTGGTGTACGCGACGGGCGACGACCCCGCACCGACCGGCAGCGACAGGGCACTGCCCCAGCCGCCCACGGGCTCGGTCACGGTCACCGCGACCGCCACCGCCACCGCGACGCAGACCTTCACCCCGAGCCCCGCGGGGACCCCGAGCGCCTCGGCGACCCGGTCGCCCACGCGGCCCGGCGCCGGGGCCACCCAACACGTCCCGGCGACGCGCACGCCGAGCGCCGGCCCGCCGCGGAGGGTGCCGGGCAGCAGCTACGCCCAGATCGTCAACGACGCGTCCGGCCTCTGCCTGGACGTGCGGGACGAGGAGTTCGACAAGGGCGACGACGTCATCGTCGCGGGCTGCGACTCCGGCTCCGCCTCCCAACAGTGGCGGGTGGACTCCCGCGGCCTGCTGGTCAACGGCGCGGACTCCTCGTTCTGCCTGGACTCACGCGGTGACACCGATCGCGGCCTCGGCATCTGGGCCTGCTCGTCGGTCGAGGGCAGGAACGCGCGGAACCTGCAGTTCCTGGTGGACTCCCTGGGCCGGATCCGCCCGCAGATCGACCTCGGCACCGCGATGCAGCCGGACGGCTCGACCCCCGGCTCCACCCTCTCCTTCGCTTCCGCCGGCAGCGGCGACGCGCAGCGCTGGCACGCCGGGTAGCCGGCCCGGACGGGCGGGCCACCCGGCGTGCCAGCGGTCTCAGACGGCCTCAGACGGTCTCGGGTGTCCCGGGCATCTCCGGTGTCCCGGGTGTCCCGGGAGTCACCGGTGTCCCGGGTGTCCCGGGCGTCCGGGGCGGCGGGGTCTGCGCCCCGGGCAGTCGTACGAGTGCCACGGTGCCGCCGCCCTGCGCGGGGTGGAGGGCGATGGTGCCGCCGAGCTGCTGCACCGTACGGGCCACGATCGACAGGCCGAGGCCCGAGCCGGGCAGGCTGCGGGCGGAGGCCGAACGCCAGAAGCGCTCGAACACGTGCGGCAGGTCCTCCGGTGGGATGCCCGGGCCGTGGTCCCTGACCGTGAGCTCGCCGCCGTGCAGGTCGACCTCGATCGTGCCGGCCGGCGGGCTGAACTTCACGGCGTTGTCCAGGAGGTTGATCACCGCCCGTTCCAGGGCGGACGGTTCGGCCCGCAGGTACCAGGGGGCCAGCTCGGTGGTGATCTTCAGGTCGGGACCGGTACGGCGCCGCGCCCGCTCCAGCGCCGCCTCCACGACCTCGTGGAACGCCACGGTCTGCGAGGGCGACCCGCCGGGTGCCCCGTCCGGACGGGACAGCTCCTGCAGATCGCCGATGAGCGTGGCCAGTTCGCTTATCTGGGCCTTCACCGACAGCATCAGCTCCCGGCGGTCCTCCGGGGGCAGTTCCCGGCCGGTCAGCTCGCTGCGTTCCAGCAGTTCGATGTTGGTGCGCAGGGAGGTGAGCGGGGTGCGCAGTTCATGACCGGCGTCCGCGATCAGCTGCTGCTGCAGCTCGCGGGAGGAGGACAGCGCGGCCGTCATGGAGTTGAAGGAGGCCGAGAGCCGGGCGATCTCATCGCGGCCCTCGACGGGGATGCGGACGCTCAGGTCCTCGGTGCGGGCGACGTGCTCCACGGTGTCGGTGAGCCGGTCCACCGGCTTCAGCCCCGCGCGGGCCACCCCGAGTCCGGCGACGCTGGCGCCGACCACCCCTATCCCGCTGACGGCCAGCAGGATCACGGCCAGGGTGTTCAGCGGTCCGGTCACCTCGCTGAGCGGGCGGCCCACGGAGATCGCGGCCCGCTCGGTCTGATGGCGGGAGTACTCGATCTGGGCGGGCCGCGTCAGCACCCGCATCTCCGTGCCGTCCTTCGTGGTCACGGTCTGCAGCGACTCCGACGCGTCACCCCGGACCACGGCCAGGTCGGCCTCGCTCACCGGGAGCATCTCGTCGCCGAGCACCCAGCACCCCGTGCCGTCCTCGGTGACGAGCAGCACGGACGAGTGGTTGGGGTTGAAGGCGAGCGCCCCGTCGGACGTGTCGTTCTGGGGCTTGCTCAGGCATCCGTAGTCCACGAGCACGCTCCGGGCGGCGGGGGCCGCGTTGCCCGGCGCGCGCAGCGACTCGTCCAGCTGGTCCATCAGCTGCTTCTGCACGATGAACCAGCAGGCCAGCGCGCACGCGGCCACGGCGGCCGCCACGGCGGCCGCGGTGAGGATCGCCAGCCGGGACCGCAGCGGCAGGGAACGGAAGCGCGGGATGCGCGGCATCAGCCCTTGCCCTCCGTGGAGCGCAGCACGTAGCCGACGCCCCGCACGGTGTGGACCAGGCGGGGCAGGCTGCCGGACTCGGTCTTGCGCCGCAGGTACATGACGTACACGTCCAGGGAGTTGGAGCTCGGCTCGAAGTCGAAGCCCCAGACCGCCTTGAGGATCTGCTCCCGGGTGAGCACCTGGCGCGGGTGCGCGAGGAACATCTCCAGCAGGGTGTACTCGGTGCGGGTCAGCTCGACCGGCACGCCGGCCCGGGTGACCTCGCGGGTCGAGGTGTCCATCCGCAGGTCCCCGAAGGACAGCACGCCCTCCTCGCCGTGGTCGCCGCCCGGCACCGTCGCGTACGCGCTTCGCCGCAGTAGCGCCCGCAGCCGGGCCAGCAGTTCGTCCAGCTCGAAGGGCTTGACGAGGTAGTCGTCGGCGCCCGCGTCGAGACCGGTGACCCGGTCGCCCACCGTGTCGCGGGCGGTGAGCATGAGGATCGGTGTGGTGGTGCCGCCGGACCGGAGCCTGCGGGCGGTGGTGAGGCCGTCCATGCGCGGCATGAGGACGTCGAGGACGATCGCGTCGGGCCGGTAGGAGGCGACCTGGTCCAGGGCGGCCAGGCCGTCCTCCGCCAGCTCGGTCTCGTATCCCTCGAAGGCGAGGCTGCGCCGGAGTGCTTCGCGGACCGCGGGCTCGTCGTCCACGATCAGGATGCGGGCGGGGGCCTCGCCGTTCTCGCCGGGGCTCAAGGGTCTTCCACCTCGCGGGATGGGGGTCGGGGGCGGTGGGTGCCGCCGGGGGTGCGGTGGGGTGCTCCGGTTCTTAGCCTCGCACGGCGGCGAGGCGGTGGGCCGCAATCGCCCGGCGGGCGTAGCGGCGCGCGTACCGGCGGGTGGTCGCGATCTCCGGCTCGCGGGCGGCCGGCTCCCGGTAGGGGATCAGCGCGCGGTCGGAGGGGCCGGACGGGACTCCGGCGGGGTGGAGGGAGGTGCTCAGGAAGACGTTCATGGTGCCCACGTCCCTTCGGTGCGGTGCGGTCAGCTGTCGCCGCCGCCGTTGCGCAGGGTGTCGAGGTCTGCCTTGAGGGTGTTCACGGGGATGGCGAAGCCGAGGCCGACGCTGCCGGCCTGGCCGGAGGAGGAGGAAGCGGCGGAGTACATGGCCGAGTTGATGCCGATGATCTCGCCGTTCATGTTGATCAGGGCGCCACCGGAGTTCCCGGGGTTGAGCGAGGCGTCGGTCTGGATCGCCTTGTACGTGGTCGTGGACGGGCCGACGTCGCCGTTGTACTGGCCGCCGCCGAACTCGAACGGCCACCGGCCGGTGCCGCCGCCGGGTCGCTGTCCCTGGCCCTGGCCGGTGGAGATGGTCACGTCGCGGTCGAGCGCGGAGACGATGCCGCTGGTGACCGTGCCCGTCAGGCCCTCGGGCGAGCCGATGGCGACGACCTGGTCGCCGACCGAGACCCGGCTGGAGTCGCCCAGCGACGCGACCGGCAGGCCGCTCACGCCCTCGGCCTTCACCAGCGCGAGGTCCTTGCCGCCGTCGGTGCCGACGACGGCCGCGGTGACCGACTTGCCGGAGCTGAAGGTGACCTTGACCGAGTCTGCTCCGGAGACGACGTGGTTGTTGGTGACGATCTCACCGTCACCGGTGACGACCACGCCCGAGCCGGTCGACTGCCCGGCGCCGGACGTCGCGCTGATCTCCACGATGCTCGGGCTGACGGCGGCGGCCACGGCCGCGACGCCGGTGCTGCCCGAACTGCTGGTGCCGATCACCTTGGTCGTGGTGCCCGCCACGGCCGGCGAGGTGGTCGCCCGCCCCACCAGGGCGGCCGTCCCGCCGCCGATCAGCGCGGACACCAGCGCCACGGAGGCGACCAGGGCCACGGGCCGTCGCCTGCGTTGCCTGGGGATCCCGGTCGCGGGCGCCGGCATCGGCGTGGGCTGCGGCTGGGGCTGGGGCTGGGGCTGCGAGGCGTAGGGCGCCGGGTGTCCGTACGGGACGTGCGGCTCGTACGGCGGCCGGGACGGGTACCCGCCGGCGCCGGGGGACTGCTGCGGCTGCCGCGGGTCGTAGGCGTCGTCGTGACGGGTGCTCTCGTTCATGCCTATGACTGTGCTCGCCGAACATGAGAGCTTCCTGAGCGTGACCTGAGAACCGGGGCAGAGTTCCGTATGCCCGATATAAAGAACGAAGCGCCAGGTCAGGGCCTACGCTTACACGGCCCGTAGACAGGTCGCCGGTCGCGGCGGGCGGAGGCCCGCCGCGACCGGCGGAACGGTCAGTGGCAGCCGCAGCTGCGCCGCACGACCAGCCGGGACGGGAACTGCCGCAGCCGCTCCCGCCGCGAGCCGGAGACCCGCAGCCCGTCGTCCAGCACCAGGTCCACCGCCGCACGGGCCATCGCCTCGCGGTCCGAGGCCACCGTCGTCAGCGGCGGGTCGGTGAGCGCCGCCTCCTTGACGTCGTCGAAGCCGGCCACGGCCAGCTCGCCCGGCACGTCGATCCGCAGTTCGCGGGCCGCCCGCAGCACGCCGATGGCCTGGTCGTCGGTGGCGCACACGATCGCCGTCGGCCGGCCCGGCCGGGAGAGCAGCTCCAGGCCGACCTTGTAGGCGTCGTAGCGGTTGTACGGGGTGGAGTACAGGCGGCCCTCGACGGAGCGCCCGGCCTCCTGCATCGCACGGCGCCAGCCCTCGACGTGGTCGGTGACGGGGTCGCCGGACTTCGGGGTGGCCT
Source organism: Streptomyces sp. PA03-5A (assembly GCF_033792725.1). Classification (NCBI taxonomy): domain Bacteria; kingdom Bacillati; phylum Actinomycetota; class Actinomycetes; order Kitasatosporales; family Streptomycetaceae; genus Streptomyces; species Streptomyces sp. PA03-5A. The sequence goes on from NZ_JARAVL010000044.1 coordinate 36,086, forward strand.
CGGTGCCGCCGAGGCAGGCCACGAACTCGTGACCGTGCTCCAGCAGGTGCCGGGTGGCGAGCTGGGCGCCGCCGACGTCGTCCGTCACGACCGCGACGTCGTCGATCGCCTCGGGCCGCCGGTGCATCAGCACGACCCTCGCGTCCCAGGCGTCGATCTCCGTCGCCGCGTGCTCGCTGAGGCCCTGGCTGATGAGGATCAGCCCGGAGACCCGCATGCCGAGGAAGGCACGCAGGTAGTGCACTTCGCGCTCGTCGAGGTAGTCCGAGTTGCCGACCAGCACCATCTTGCCGCGCTCGGCGGCCGCCCTCTCGACGGCGTGCGCCATCTCCGCGAAGAACGGCTGCCGGGCGTCCGGCACGATCAGGCCTATGAGGTCCGTGCGACGGCTCGCCATCGCCTGGGCCACCCGGTCGGGGCGGTAGCCCAGTTGTTTGATCGCCGCGAGGACACGCTCGCGGGTGGCCGGTGCGACCGGCCGGGGTCCGTTGTTGATGACGTAGCTGACGACTGCGGTCGAGGTTCCCGCAAGCCTTGCCACATCGTCACGCGTCACCTTTGCCACGGGCCGAGTCTACGCGGGTACACCCGCGCGTCCCACCGTCTGTCCACAGGCGTGACCACCGCGTGATCAGCCGTTCCGGGAGGCGGTGACGGCCGTCCCCTGCCCGGGTGCCTCCTCGGCCGGCGACGGCGCCGGCTCCTCCGCCGTCCGCTCGCCCTTCTCCGGGGTGACGAAGCGGTAGCCGACGTTGCGGACGGTGCCGATCAGGGACTCGTGCTCGGGACCGAGCTTGGCGCGCAGCCGCCGTACGTGCACGTCCACGGTGCGCGTGCCGCCGAAGTAGTCGTAGCCCCAGACCTCCTGCAGGAGCTGGGCGCGGGTGAAGACCCGGCCCGGGTGCTGCGCGAGGTACTTGAGCAGCTCGAACTCCTTGAAGGTCAGGTCCAGGACCCGGCCCTTGAGCTTCGCGCTGTACGTGGCCTCGTCGACCGACAGGTCCCCGTTGCGGATCTCCATCGGGCTGTCGTCGACGCTGATCTGCTGCCGGCCCATCGCCAGCCGCAGCCGCGCCTCGACCTCGGCGGGCCCCGCGGTGTCCAGCAGGACGTCGTCGATGCCCCAGTCCGCGGTGACGGCCGCCAGGCCGCCCTCGGTGACCACCAGGACCAGCGGGCAGCCGGGTCCGGTGGAGCGCAGCAGCTGGCACAGCGAGCGGACCTGCGGCAGGTCGCGGCGGCCGTCGATGAGGATCACGTCGGCGCCGGGGGTGTCCACCAGCGCGGGGCCCTCGGCCGGGGCCACCCGTACGTTGTGCAGCAGCAGTCCGAGCGCGGGGAGCACCTCGGTGGACGGCTGGAGTGCGTTGGTCAGGAGGAGGAGAGAGCTCACCGGCCGCTCCCATCGTTCATCGTCCGGTCATGCGTGTTCCGCTTGCCCATTGCGACCCTCCTCGGTCCCTGCGAGGACGTGTGCGTCCGCCGACGTGTGCGCTCCGGTCGCCCGGAAAGCACGAAAGGACCCGGGGGCGACGCTGCCCGGATCCTCTTGACCCAAGAGAATAGCCCACATGGAGTCGGTAAGTGAGTCCGCGGTTGCGCGGTCGTGTGTCCCGTCGATCATTTCCGGTGGGTTGCGAGCGGTGCTGACGGCCGAGGACCGGGTGCCGATCGACGCCGCGTACCTGCCCGGAGCGACGCCCGGAGGGCTCGCGATCGTGGTCGCGCACGGCTTCACCGGCGCCCTGGAGCGGCCGGCCGTGCGTCGCGCGGCGGAGATCTTCGCGCGGGTGGACGGCGTCGGCGGTGTGGTGACCTTCTCCTTCCGGGGGCACGGCCGCTCGGGCGGGCGCTCCACGGTCGGCGACCGCGAGGTCTGGGACCTGGACGCCGCGGTGCGCTGGGCACGGCGGCTGGGCCACCCCGCGGTGGCCTCGGTGGGCTTCTCCATGGGCGGTTCCGTCGTCCTGCGGCATGCGGGGCGCAAACCGGCGCACGATGGGGCGCACGTTGACGCCGTGGTCTCGGTGAGTGCGCCCGCGCGCTGGTACTACCGGGGTACGGCGCCGATGCGCCGGGTCCACTGGGCCATCACCCGCCCCGCCGGACGCCTGGTCTCCCGGGGGCTGCTGCACACGCGCATCCACGACAAGGACTGGGACCCCGTGCCCGTGCCCCCGGTCGAGGCGGTGCGGTCCATCGCGCCCACCCCGCTGCTCATCGTGCACGGCGACCGGGACGGCTACTTCCCGCTCGACCACCCGCTCTCCCTCGCCGACGCCGCGGGCGACGCAGCCGAGCTGTGGATCGAGCCCGGATTCGGCCACGCCGAGAACGCCGCGGCGCCCGCCCTCCTGCACCGCGTCGCGGTGTGGGCGGCCGAACGGGTCCGCCCCACTGGCACGCCCGGCTGACCCCGCGGCCCGCACACCCGGGCCCGCACACCCGGGCCCGGCCACCTCGCGGCGCCATCGCTGCGCCATCATGGACGGCGGCAGGACCCGCACGGCGAACGGAAGGACCGCTATGGCGGCACACGGAACCATCCGGTACTGGGCCGCGGCCAAGGCCGCCGCCGGCGCCGCGGAGGAGCCGTACCGGGAGGGCACCCTCGCCGAGGCGCTGGACGCGGCGCGCGAGCGCCACGCGTCGCGCCCCGAGTTCGCCCGCGTACTGGCGAACTGTTCGTTCCTGGTCGACGGGAACCCCGTCGGCACCCGGGACCACACCGGGGTGCGGCTGGCCGATGGCGGCACCGTCGAGGTGCTCCCGCCGTTCGCGGGAGGATGAGCACGTGACCGACAACCACGACTGGTACGACCGCGGCGCGGGCGCTATGCCCGCGCACGACGCCACCGCCGTCCTCCCGCCCGTCGGGGGCGCCCCGCAGCCGCCCCCGGACGGTGGCCGCGCCGCCCGGCGCCGGCAGGCGTCCCGCACCGGCTCGCCGATCATCGCCCCCGGCATGCAGCCCGCCCTCGTCACGGCCGTCCTGGCGCTGCTGCTGGCCGGCGGGGCGCTGCTGGGCCGCCCCGCGCTCGCCGCCGCGGGCGTGGTGCTGCAGGCGGTCACCGCGGCCGGCTGGTTCCGGCTGAACGGCATGTGGCCGGCGAGGCAGGGCATCGTGCTGGCCTTCCTCGCGGGCGTCACCGCCGAGGCCGCGGTGCTGATCGACGGGGCGGACAACGCCCCGGCCGTGATCGTCGGCACCCTCGGCGTCTGGCTGCTGCTCGTCCTCGTCCTGCAGCTGCGCCACCGCGGCAGTCCCGAGGAGCGGCTCTCCTCGCTGACCGCGACCACCGCCTCGACGCTCATCACGATCCTGGCCACCGGGTTCCTGGCGACCACGGCGGTCCCGCGGGGCACCGACGCCGTGGTGACCGCGGTGATCGCGGTCGCCGTCGCGACGCTCGCCCGGGCGATCCCGCTGCCCGGCGTCGTCTCCGTGGTCGTGGCGCTCGCCGCCGCCACTGGCAGCGGCATCGCGCTCGGACAGCTGGAGACCTCCGACGCGGCCCTGGTCGCGCTGGCCGCCGGGGTGTGCGCGCTGATCGGCCTGCGGGTGGCCAGCTACGACTTCCCGTCCCGGTTCGTCCACTTCACGGCGGGTGTGGCGCTGCCGCTGACCGCCGCGGCGCCGGGCGTCTACGTCATGGCCCGGGCACTGCTGGGCTGACACATGGACTGACACACCGACTAGGGTCGGTCCGAACACCGACTCGGGGGTTGTCTCATGCGTGCTCTGAAGGTCCTGCTCGTCCTCGTCGTGCTCCTCGGCGGCCTGTTCGTCGCGGCGGACCGGATCGCCGTGCACTTCGCGGAGTCCGAGGCGGCGGACCGGGCGCAGACCACGCTGGGGCTGACCTCCCCGCCGGGGATCGACATCAAGGGTTTCCCGTTCCTCACGCAGGTGCTGGCCAAGAAGCTGGACGACGTCGCGGTGACGGCGGACGGCGTGCAGGCCGCCGGCACCGGCGGGCAGACGCTGCGCGTCACCCGCTTCCAGGCCGACCTGCACGGGCTGGACCTGGGCAGCGGCTTCAGCAGCGCGGTCGCCGACACCGCCGAGGGCACCGCCCTCGTCAGCTACGAGGACCTCGCCAAGGCCGCCCCGAGCGGCGTGACCATCGGTTACGGGGGCACCTCGGCGGACGGCAAGGGCCAGATCAAGGTGGGGGTCGAGGTCTCCACCCCGGTCGGCTCGATCAAGCGCAGCGTGGTGAGCGGGATCAGCCTGGCCGGCAAGGACAGCATCAAGCTGAGCGCGGGCAAGATACCGGACCTGGACTCGCTTCCCCCGGTCGTGGAGGAGCTGGTCCGCGAGCGGATCGACTTCACCCGCGAACTGTCGGGCCTGCCGGAGGGCATCGAGCTCACGTCGGTGAGCGTGAACGCCGACGGCATCAGCATCGCGGCGACGGGCAAGAAGGTCGTTCTCGCCCAGTGAGACGAGGGTGTCCGCTCCGCAGTCGGGGCGGTACCAGGCAGGGGCGGGGCGGCCGCGCGGCAGCCAGGCACCTGATGTTCATCTCGCAGTACGGACAATCTTATCTCGGGATACGGACCGCCGGTGACACCGGCCGGTCCCCTTCCCTACGATCGAGCCCATGAAGCGACAGGCGGATCTCACGAAGCGGCGGGCAGTCGACCTGTGCCGTGTCGCCGCCATGCTCTGTCGCATCCCGTAGGGGCCCCCGCGCCGTCTTCCGGCGCCGCACGCGGCCCCGCCCTTCCCCGCGCAAAAGCCGCGACGCGCCCGTGCAGCGCAGCCCGGCACCTGTGCGCACCCGTCCGTGCGCCGAGACATCCGCAACTGCCCCGGAGGAGAACAGCAATGAGCCGCAGTGACGTCCTGGTGGACGCCGACTGGGTCCAGGCCCGGATCGACGACCCGAAGGTGGTCATCGTCGAGGTCGACGAGGACACGTCGGCGTACGACAAGAACCACATCAAGAACGCCGTCCGGATCGACTGGAAGACCGACCTCCAGGACCCGGTGCGCCGTGACTTCGTCGACCAGGCCGGCTTCGAGAAGCTGCTGTCGGAGAAGGGCATCGCCAACGACGACACCGTCGTGCTCTACGGCGGCAACAACAACTGGTTCGCGTCCTACGCCTACTGGTACTTCAAGCTCTACGGCCACCAGGACGTCAAGCTCCTCGACGGCGGCCGCAAGAAGTGGGAGCTGGACTCCCGCGACCTGGTCGACGGCTCCGAGGTGCCCGTCCGCCCGGCCACGCAGTACACGGCCCAGGCCCAGGACGCCTCGATCCGCGCCTTCCGCGACGACGTGATCGCCGCCATCGGCAGCCTCAACCTCGTCGACGTCCGCTCGCCCGACGAGTTCTCCGGCAAGCTGCTCGCCCCGGCGCACCTGCCGCAGGAGCAGTCGCAGCGCCCGGGCCACGTCCCGACCGCCCGCAACATCCCGTGGTCGAAGTCGGCCAACGACGACGGCACCTTCAAGTCGGACGACGAGCTGAAGGAGCTGTACGAGGGCGAGGGCGTGGACCTGGCCAGGGACACCATCGCCTACTGCCGCATCGGCGAGCGCTCCGCGCACACCTGGTTCGTGCTGCACGAGCTGCTCGGCCAGCCCAACGTCAAGAACTACGACGGTTCCTGGACCGAGTACGGCTCCCTCGTCGGCGTGCCGATCGAGCTCGGCGCCGCCAAGTAAGCCCCCCAGACCCCCGACCCGGAGGAACAGCACCATGTGTGGAGCGAAGACCGGCGGCCCGGACCTGGCCGGCATCGACGTGGCGACCGAGACGATCATCCAGGGTTCCGTGACCCGCGACGGCGAGCCGGTGACCGGCTACGTCCGGCTGCTGGACGGCGGCGGCGAGTTCACGGCCGAGGTCCCGACCTCGGCGACCGGCCAGTTCCGCTTCTTCGCGGCCCCGGGCTCGTGGACGCTGCGCGCCCTCGTGCCGGGCGCGACGGTGGACCGTTCCGTCGTGGCCCGGCAGGGCGACCTCACCGAGGTCGCCATCGCCGTCTGACCCGGCGACCGCGCGGACGGAGAAGGGCCGCAATCCCACCGGGCCACCGAGTGGGAGTGCGGCCCTTCGGGTCGTACCGTGGAAGGGTGTCCACGAGGCGGCGTCGTCGCTGGTATTACGCCATGATGGGCAGTTGCGTGCTGCTCTTCGTCCTGGCGTGGAGCCTCGTGCGCCTGTGGTCGGTGCCGGTGGCCGTCGGGATGTGCGTGGTGGCCATGGTCATCCCGCCGATCGCCGCCGTCGTGGCGAACCGCAGGGGCCCGGACGAACACTGGTGGGACGAGACCGGCGACCCCAAGTCCGACGAGTGGTGGCGCGAGCTGGACCGCCGCGACGACCACCGCGACCAGCGCTGACGCCCGGGGGAGCCGCGCCCGCGCGCCCCGCCGCGTTCCACCCGGCCCGGCGGCTCAGTAGACGAGCGCCTGCGTGCCGTCGGCCATGGCCTCGCTGACGAAGACCTGCGCACCGGCGATCCGGATGCCCTCCAGCACGTCCTTCTCCGTGATGTCCCGGCGCGCCGCGCACTGCGTGCACAGCGTGATCCGGCCGCCCGCCAGGATCCCCTCGACCAGCTCGGGCAGCGGCGCGGCGTGCGGCAGCTCGAACTCCGCGGCCCGTCCCGGCAGCGCGAACCACGAGGACTCGCCGGTCAGCCAGAGCGACACCTCGACGCCGCTGGCGACCGCCACCGCCGCCACCGTGAACGCCTGGGAGCAGCGTTCGGGAGCGTCCGCACCTGCGGTTACCTTGATCACGAGCTTCTTCGCCATGGTCATACCCTAGGGTGGCCCCTCTCACAGGAAAAACACTGGGAGCGTTTACCAGCGCTCGGCATAATGCGTTCGCCGCGTAGGTGCGATCAGCGCGCCGGCCGCGGATTTCTGCCCGGGGGGGCTTGTGGAAGCGCGTACCGATTCGCGTACCGGCGTCGTGATCGCCACGATCGTCGGACTTGTTGTGCTCGCGACATTGACTGCGGGGGCCGTCGTGGCGTTCGGCTCCTCTTCGTCGTCGTCCGCGTCCGCGTCGCCGGGCGGGGCCGAGCCGAGCAGCCGGGGTCCGGAGACGGCGGACCCCGCGACGCCGTCCCCGACGGCGTCCCCGAGCCGCCGAGCGACAGCGACGCCCTCGCCCGCCGGCACCCTCAAGGGCTCCGTGGACGACGGGAAGCACCGCGGCGACCTGCGCTACTTCCTGCTCGTCCCGCCGGCGGACGCCGAGGTCTACGGCGACGAGGAGGGCACCGAGCTCTCCCGTTCCGAGGTCGCCGACTCCGCCGAGGTGAAGCAGGCCCTGGCCACCTACGGCTTCAAGGCGGCGGCCCAGCGGACCTACCTCACCGGCGACGGCGAGTACGAGGTCTCCGCGCAGCTCGTCCGCTTCGCGAGCGCCGGCTCCGCCGCCGGCTACTACAACGCCTTCTACTACCAGGGCACGCGGCTCACGCTCCCCGCGTCGGGCAGCCCCGCCAAGGCCTACCGGCTGTCGTCCTCCTCCGCCGAGAGCACCGGCTCGGTGATCGTCCTGTCCCACCAGGGCGACGTGCACGTCACCCTCTCGGTCACCGGGGCGAAGACCCCCGGCAAGGCCCTGCTCGCCCGGCTCCTCGACCAGCAGTACCGGCGCCTGAAGACCGGCCGCTGAGCCGCACACCGAAGTCACCGGCCGGCCCGCGCGCCGGCCGCATCCAACCACGGACACACCAGTGGAGAACCTTTTGTCCCAGGACACCCCCGTACCGGAACAGGACGCCCCTGTTCCGGACGGGCCCCCCGTCCGCCCGCCGCGCAGACGTGGCCGGACCACCCTGCTGATCGCCTGTGCGGCGGTCCTCGGCGTCCTCGCGGGCGCCGGCGCCGGGTACCAGATCCAGTACGACCGCCCCGAGACGCCGCTCCCCCCGCTCGCCCAGCCGAAGCTCCCGCAGCCCAAGGGCGCCGCCCCCGCGGCGAAGCCGCTCGCGGCGGCCGAGGACACGCTGCCCAAGTACGACGGGGACCTGCGCAAGCTGCTGGTGAAGAAGCCGAAGGGCGCCAAGGACCTCGACGGCACGTTCGGCGAGGACCACTGGCTCTCGCTGTACGACTACGCCGACACCTACGAGGAACCGGACAGCATGTTCAGCGAGCTGAACAGCAACGACTTCCGGAGGGCGGCCGTCTCCATCTGGCGGACCGGTGGCTACGCCACGTCCGTCACCACCGAGGTCCACCTGATCCAGTTCCGCGACGAGGCGGACACCTACACCGACGAGATGCTCGCGGGTCAGCAGGGCTACATGGCCGGGAAGAAGTACGCGGGCAACAAGGGGACGGCCATCCCCGGCGCCTTCGACGGCAGGGCGTGGGTGTACTCCAAGCCCTGGACGAAGGCGGGCTACCTGCCCATCTACACGGCGCGCGCCCTGGCCCGCAAGGGCACGGTCATGATGGACATCTGGGTGCACTCGGACCGGCCGATCAAGAAGTCCACCATCATGTCCCTGGCCGAGCGGCAGTGGGAGCGGCTGTGAGCGACGAGAACACCCCTGTCCCGGCGGAGCCGCAGCAGCCGCAGCCCGAGGCCCCGGCGGCCCGGCCCGAGCCGCAGCCGGACCAGCCGGAGGGCCAGTCGGCCGGGCCCGAGGCCCAGCCGGCACCGCTCGCCGGGCTTCCGCCCGCGGACGGGACCACCGGGCCGGAGGCCGCCCCCGCGCCCCGCCGCGGCCGCCGTGGCCTCGCCCTGGGCATCGCGGCCGCGCTGGTCGCCGTCGTCGCGGGCGGTGGCATCGGCGTCGCCGTGCTGCAGCACCAGAAGGACGACGGCAAGCAGGCGAGCCCGCGGACCTGGAAGGCACCCGAGCCGAAGAAGACCGGCGAGTACGGCAGCCAGTCCGGCGGCAGCCACTACGGCGCGCTCGGCAAGCTGCTGCTGCCCGTGCCCGATGCGTACCTGCCGGGCCCGGACGTCGGCGAGTACGGCAACGACGCGGAGTTCACCGGCAAGGAGGCCGTGGCCGTCTTCGAGGGCGACCTCGCCGGGCTGCCGAAGAAGCAGCGGGACCGTCTGCACAAGGCCGTGGCGGGGCTGCACATCCAGGGCGTGGGTCTGCGGACGTACCGCGAGGTGTCGGGCGAGGACGTCTTCGAGACGCAGATCGTCCAGATGAAGAACAAGCGCGCGGCGCGCGCCGGCACCGAGTTCTTCACCGAGTTCACCAAGGCGCTCGGAGTCTTCAGGAACGGGCCGAAGATCGAGGGCCACGCCAAGGCGCGCTGCGTCCTGCCGCCCAAGAAGCCCGGCGCGAAGCTCGACGCCATGATCTGCGAGGCGACCGAGGGCGACCTGACCATCCGCATGTCCGTCTCGGGCGCCTCGCCGCTGAAGAAGGACGACGCCGCGGATCTGTTCAAGCAGCAGCTCGACCGCGTACAGGACCCGGGAGAGGCCGCATGACCGAGCAGACCCAGAGCGACGACGTGACGATCCCCGCGCAGGCCGCCGCCCCGGCGGAGGAGACCCTCACGGACGCCGCCCCCGCGGCGGCTCCCTCCGGGGACGACGCGGCGGAGGCCGTGCCTGCGGAGGCCGCCGGGCCCGTCGTCGCCGAAGCCACGACGGAGCCCGCGTCGACGGAGAACGCCCCGGTGCAGCCCTCGCCGGTGGACGCCACCTCCGCGGCGGACGCCCCGGTGGAGCCCGTGCCCGCCGAGGCGGTCTCCGAGGTGGTCTCCGCGGAGCCTGCCGCACCCCGCCCGCGGAAGCGGCTGCGGGAGCGCAGGGGGCTGCGCGCCGCCGTGCGGTGGACCGCCGCCGTCGTGGCGTTCGCGGCCCTCGGCGGGGCCGCGGCGTACGCCGTCACGCAGCCCGAGCGGACCGAGATCCCGGGTCTGCGGACCCCGGACGACGGCCGGTGGACCTACCCCGCCCTGAAGCTGCCCAAGCTGCCGCCCGGGGCGCCCCGGCCGCTGGACGGGGACCACAACCCGCCCCGCCGGCACTACGCGGACATCCGCACCCTGCTGCTGCCGGCGCCCGCCGGGGCCAAGGTCGACAAGACCTTCCCGGGCGCCACGGGGTGGCTGCCGACCCGCGACTTCCTGGAGGTCTTCCGCGAGGACGACCGCAAGAAGCTGACCGGGAAGCTCGAGCAGAACACCCTCCGGCACATCGCCGCCCGCGCCTGGACCATGGGCGACGGCACCCGCGCGGAGGTCTACCTGCTGCAGTTCGCGACCTGGGGGTACTCGAGCGACGTCAAGGACGCGCTCATCGACGACGGCACCCTCGCCAAGGCCGAGGCGGCCGACTACGACACGGACTGGGATTCGACGTCGCTCGACGACTCCGACCTGCACCTGTCCCTCTACGACGAGGACAAGCCGCGCGGCGCCGAGCACGTCCGGTACGGCTACGTCCAGTCCGGCGACGTCGTGGCCATGGTCGTGCTCTCCAAGGCCGGGACCCAGCCGGCCGTCCCGTTCCACCAGGCCGTGCTGCTGCAGGCGCAGCTGCTCGGCTGACGAGGGCACCGGGACATCGGGGGCGGGCGCGGCGCGTGGGGCGGACCTCACGCGGCCGCGCCCGCACCCGCCCACTAGACTCGTAGCTGGCCCACCGGGCCGCCGACCGTCCGCGCCTGCCCGAGGAGCACGCTCGTGAGCGCCATTGAGTTCTTCTTCGACACCCTGCTCGTCCTGGTCTGCCTTGGCGTCATCGCGTTCTCCGCTCTGGCCGTGAAGAAGCTCTACCAGGGACAGCGCTGAACATGATCGAGATCCCCTCCGACCTGCATCCCGACCTGGTCCCGCTCGCCTTCCTCCTGGGCACCTGGGAGGGCGCGGGCGTCTTCGACTTCCCCGGCGCCGAGAAGTGCAACTTCGGGCAGGAAGTGATCTTCAGCCACGACGGGCGGCCGTTCCTGGAGTACACCTCCAAGTCCTGGGTGCTGGACGCCGAGGGCAAGCCGGTGAAGCCGCTGGAGAGCGAGTCGGGCTTCTGGCGGATCGACGAGGACCGCAAGGTCGAGATCACCATGACCCGCGACGACGGCGTGATCGAGATCTGGTACGGCGAGCTCGCCGAGGGCAAGCCGCAGATCGACCTGGTCACCGACGCCGTGGCCCGGCTCGGCGACGCGCCCCCGTACAGCGGCGGCAAGCGCCTGTACGGCTACGTCAAGAGCGACCTGATGTGGGTGGGCGAGAAGGCCACCCCCGAGGTGCCGCTGCGCCCCTACATGTCGGCGCACCTGAAGAAGGTCGTCAACCCCAGCGAGTGGGCGAAGGACCTCAAGGACCTCCCGGACGACGGCATCGCCTTCTTCCGCTGAGCCGCCCCGCGGGCCCCGCGCGACCCCCGAGGGGGATCACGACTCCGTGATCCCCTTCCCTTGCCTAGACTGTCCTCGTGGTCACCACGGACTGGAAGAGCGACCTGAGGCAGCGCGGCTACCGGCTGACGCCGCAGCGGCAGCTTGTCCTGGAGGCGGTCGACACGCTGGAGCACGCGACGCCGGACGACATCCTGACCGAGGTGCGCAGGACCGCCTCGGGCGTCAACATCTCCACGGTCTACCGCACCCTGGAGCTCCTGGAGGAACTGGGCCTGGTCAGCCACGCCCACCTCGGGCACGGCGCTCCCACCTACCACCTCGCCGACCGGCACCACCACATGCACCTGGTCTGCCGGGACTGCGAGTCGGTCATCGAGGCCGACGTGTCCGTCGCCGAGCCGCTGACCGCGCGGCTGCGCGAGACGTACGGCTTCGAGACCGACATGAAGCACTTCGCGATCTTCGGCCGGTGCGCGGACTGCGCGGGGAGGCCCCGAACGCCTGAGGGTTCAAGTAACCGGACGTAGGCTGGTGGGCATGCAGCGACAAACAACGACCAGTCCCCTGCTGTCGCTCCCCGGCGCCGTTCCCGCGGAAGGCCCCGACGAGGGAGTCGCCGCGCACTACGGAGACCTCTTCCGCGAGCAGCGCGCCCTGGCGGACGGCAACGGATTCGTCGACCTCTCCCACCGTGGCGTCGTCGCCGTCACCGGCCAGGACCGCCTCGCGTGGCTCCACCTGCTGCTCACCCAGCACGTCAGCGACCTCCCGCCCGGCCGGGCCACCGAGGCGCTGGTCCTCTCCGCCCACGGCCACATCGAGCACGCCCTCTACCTCGTCGACGACGGCACGGCCACCTGGATGCACGTCGAGCCCGGCACGCAGGCCGAGCTGATCGCGTATCTGGAGAGCATGAAGTTCTTCTACCAGGTCGACGTCTCGGACCGGACCGGCGAATACGCCGTCGTGCACCTGCCGGCGGGCAGCATCGCCGCCGTCCCCGGGGACTGGCCGGTGCGCGAGGTCCCCTACGGCCGCGACGTGTTCGTGCCGCGCGGCGAACTGGAGGCCTTTGCCCGGCAGGTCGGCACCCCCGTCGGCGTGCTGGCCCTGGAGGCCCTGCGGATCGAAGGGCACCGGCCGCGGCTCGGTCTGGAGACCGACCACCGCACCATCCCGCACGAGCTGGGCTGGCTGGACACCGCCGTCCACCTGGACAAGGGCTGCTACCGCGGCCAGGAGACCGTCGCCCGGGTGCACAACCTCGGCCGGCCGCCGCGCCGCCTGGTCTTCCTCCACCTGGACGGCAGCGAGGTCAAGCTGCCCGGCCACGGCGCGCCCGTACGGCTCGCCGCGGACGGACCGGACGGCCGCCCGGTCGGCACCGTCACCTCCTCCGCCCGGCACTGGGAACTCGGCCCGATCGCCCTCGCCGTGATCAAGCGCAACACCCCGGTGGACGCGGTGCTGCTCGCGGACGGGACGGCGGCGAACCAGGAGACGGTCGTCGAGCCCTGAGGGACGCGCCTCACATCTCCAGCACGACCGTGAACGGGCCGTCGTTCGTGAGCGAGACCTTCATCTCCGCTCCGAAGCGGCCCGTCTCCACGTGCGCACCCAGCGCCCGCAGTTGTGCCACCACTTCGTCCACCAGCGGCTCGGCGACCGGCCCGGGCGCCGCCGCGTTCCAGGTGGGGCGGCGCCCCTTGCGGGCGTCACCGTAGAGGGTGAACTGGGAGATCACGAGCAGCGGCGCGGCCATGTCCGAGCAGGACTTCTCCCCGGGCAGGATGCGCAGCCCCCACAGCTTCCGCGCCAGCTGGGCCGCCTTCTCCGCGGTGTCGTCGTGCGTCACCCCCACCAGCACGCACAGGCCGGGACCGACGATCTCGCCGACCGTCTCGCCGTCCACCACGACACTCGCTTCGCTCACCCGCTGGGCCACCGCACGCATGTCGCCATTGTCCCGGGTCGGTGGGGGCGCGCGGCACCCGGGCCGTACGCCCGCTTGGACTCACGCACAACTGTCCGGAGCCGCCGTTCGGGTGCAGGTGCCTGCGCGACGCAGTTACTCGGTGGCACGATCGAGATCTGCCCGACGTGGGGGACGAGGGGACGGACAGCGATGAAGCACAGCATCACGACCGGCACGGCGGAAGGCGATCGCATGCTCAAGGCACCGGGCCCGCGCTCCCCCCTCACCGCCGGTACCCCCCAGCCCGACTTCGCCGACCTCACCCTCGAAGGGCTGCGCACCGCGCGCCGCGAGGCCCAGCTGGAGGAGGCCGACCTCTCCTACCTGCGGCGGCTCCTCCAGGGCCGGATCGACATCCTCCGCGCCGAACTCGCCCGGCGCACCGCCCCGGACGCCCCCGTGCTCGACCGGCTCTCCGAGATCCTCACCGACACCCCGTCCCGGCACCGCACCTCCGCCCGCCACGTCACCCTGGGCACCCCGCACAGCGAGCGCTACCGGCAGCTCGCCGAGGAGATGCTCGCCGAGGTCCAGCTCTCCGACCTCGAGGCCCGCACCGACCAGGAACTCCACGACGCGATGGGCCGGCTGGTCCGGCACGAGCAGCAGGTCTCCCGCTGCCGGCAGTCCCTGCAGCGGACGGTCGACGGCTGCAGCACCGAGATCGCCCGCCGCTACCGCGAGGGCGAGGCCCGGGTCGAGGACCTGCTGGCGGGGGACTGACGGCGACGCGGCGAAAACGGGATGCGACCGGGCCGCGGGTCCGCCTACCGTGCGGGGCATGAGCCTTGAGGTCCGTACGATCGGCGAGTCCGACTTCCCCGGCTGGCTGCGCGCCGTCAACACCGGCTTCCACCGGCCGCCGTCGGTGACCGAGGAGGAGATCGCCCTCCGCCGCTCCCAGACGGACCTGGACCGCACCCAGGGCGCGTTCGACGAGGGCCGCTGCGTGGCCACCTTCCGCAGCATGCCCCGTGAACTCACCGTGCCCGGCGGCGCGGTGCTGCCCGCCTCGGCGATCACCAACGTCTCCGTCACCGCCACGCACCGCCGCCGCGGCCTCGCCTCCCGCATGATGGCCGCGGAACTCGACGCCTCCGTGCGCCGCGGCGAGCCGGTCGCGATCCTCGTCGCCGCCGAGTACCGGATCTACGGCCGCTTCGGCTTCGGCCCCGCCGCGGGGGTCACCGAGTGGGAGGTCGACACCGCCCGTGCGGGCCGCCCCCAGGGAGCGCCGTCCGACAGCGGCCGCATCGACCTGGCGGACCCGTCCGAGGTCCTCAAGCTCGGCCCCCAGCTGCACGACCGGGTGCGACTGCGCCATCCCGGCGCGATCAACCGCACCGAGCGCTTCTGGGAGTACGCCACGGGGACGGTGGTCAACCCTGCCTTCCCCTGGAAGGAACCGATCTTCGTCCTCTACCGCGACGCCTCCGGGCGCGTCGACGGCCTGGCCGCGTACACGGCCGAGGACACCTGGCACGGGATGTTCCCGAAGGTCCCGCTCACCGTGCGGGAGTTGCTCGCCGCCACCCCCGAGGCCGAACGCGCCCTGTGGCGCTACCTGCTCGCCATCGACTGGGTCGCCACCGTACGCACCGGTTTCCGCGGCCCTGACGACGTCCTGCCGTTGCTGCTCGGTGACCCGCGCGCCGCCCACGTCCACTCCACCAGCGACTTCCTGTGGCTGCGCCTGCTGGACGTCCCCCGCGCACTGTCCGCCCGCACCTACGCGGCCCCGGGCTCCGTCGTCCTCGACGTCGCCGACCCCGACGGCCACGCCGCCGGCCGCTTCCGCCTCGAAGCCGCCGCCGACGGCACCGCCACCGCCGAGGCGGCCCCCTCCGCCGCCCCGGACGTCACCCTCACCGCCGCCGCCCTCGCCTCCCTCTACCTCGGCGACGAGTCCGCGGCCCGCCTGACCATCACCGGCGGCGCCGCGGAATCCCGTCCGGGCGGCGTGGCCCGCCTCGACGCCCTGTTCCGCACCGCGCGCAGGCCGTGGCCGATCGACACGTTCTAGCCGTTGTCAGTGGTGTCCGTAGGACACCAGCACCAGGAGGACGAGTACCCCGCCGACGCACATCGCATAGCTGGAACGGGCCTTGAACCCGGCACCCACCAGCAGTACGCCCAGCCCCATCAACGGCCCGTACTGCCACGCCAGGTACTGCTCCAGCAGTGCCGTTGTCACATGGCTCCACAGCATGACCCACCACCCCCTTCCCAGGTGGCCGACCGCAAGGCACGGGCCCGCTGCCGCCCTGGCCCTACTGGGCCAGGAGCAGCGCGATCACCGCGAGTCCGACGCACGTGAACGTCGTGTTCCGGGCCTTGTGGCCCACCGTGAACAGTCCGACGGCGAAGGCGCCGGCCGCGCCGTACCGCCACTGGACGAGCTGCTCGAACGCGAAGGCACACAGAGCGATAGCTGGCATAGCGATTCACTCCTTCGAGGCGCGTGGGATCGGTCCCTCCGCGCGGAGAGCGCGGAGGGGGCAGATTTGACCCGTGGGTCGGCATGTGGCTGAGCGGAAGCGTGGTGCTGCTGACGCGTGCGAAGCGGCGTGGCGCTGCACTCTCAGCCGCGGTCATCCCCGGCGCGTCGTCGAGACGGAGAGGCTGCGGCCCCCGATGGCGTCAACTGGTCCAACTTGACTGGCGGCCGGACCAGTTGACTGCATTCCTCTACGGTCATGTTGCCGCTGACTGCAGATCACTAAACTCCATGCAGTCAACTCCACTTGCCTGGCGTGAAGCTGTAGTGTGGGTCACGTGAGCAACGACCGCACTGCCGGTGGGCCCAGGCGCGAGTACGAGCGTGTGGCCGATGCGTTGCGTCACGAAATCGAGGGCGGCGACATCGCCACGGGTGAGCAACTCCCCACGCATGCCGAGCTGGTGGATCGCTTCGACGTCTCCCGCGCCACCGTCCAGAAGGCGATCAAGGCGCTCGAGGGCAAGGGCTACGTGGAGTCGGCCCAGGGCAAGGGGGTCTTCGCGCGCGACTGGCGTAAGTCCGCCGTTGCTGCCCATGCCAACGGGACCGCCACGGCGACGGTGGAAGCCGGCAGCGTGGAACTGGACGACGCCATCGCGGGGGCTTTCGAGGCGGAGCACGTCACGATCGATGCGTACTGCCTGACGGCCGAGTCGCTCAACGCGGCCATCGTGCCGCAGGTCAAACGGATCATCCGCGGCGAAATCCGGCCGTCCTCGATCCACCTGCGCCTGCTGCTGCCGCGCACCGACGTACGGCTGGCCGTTCCGCGCAACGTCGAGGACCCCGACGACGAGCGCCCCATGGCGCGGCTCACAGATCTGTCCGCGGCCCACACTCGAGCCCTGAGGAACCTGGAGAACCTGGCCGGTCAGGGCGCCGTACCCGAGGTGAAGGTCGAGGTACGCCTGGTTCCGGTCACACCTCTGCACAAGCTCTACCTGATCAATGGAGACCTGGCCCTCGACGGCATGTACGTCGTCACGGACAACGTCATCAACGTCGACGATGCGACCATCAAAATCCATGACGTCCTGGGTGTCGGGGCCAAGCTTTACCCGCAGCCACGGGAACGTGTGGAACTCTCTCAGGAGTGGTTCGACTCTCTGTGGACGAGGCTAGCCAAGCCCGCCTGACATCCGTCGGCATCGAATGCGTCCTGCTGGACTTCGATGGCCCGATCTGCCGGCTCTTCGCCGGGCATCCCGCCTCCGTCGCCGCCTCGCGGCTCAAGGACCGGCTCGGCGACATGTCGCTGCTCCCGTCCGAACTGGCCGGCACGGATGATCCGCACGGGCTGCTGTGGGCGATCGCCACGGGGCCCGGCCGCAACGCGCACGAGGTGAGCGCCGAATTGAACTCCCTCCTGGCGAAGGAGGAGGTCGTGGCGGCCGCATCCGCGACGATCACGCCTGGTGCGGTGGACCTCGTCCGCGGCCTGCGAGCCCGGGGCCTCCACCTCGGAGTGGTCAGCAACAACGGATACGAGGCGATTCGCAACGTCCTCCTCGCGACGCACCTGCTGGAGTTGTTCGACGGGCCGATCATCGGCCGCCCCGATGATGCCCGGCTCATGAAGCCCGATGCCTTCATGCTGCGAGAAGCGGTGAAACGGCTCGGCGCGAAGCCCGAACACTGCCTGTTCGTGGGGGATTCCTGGCGGGACGCCGAGGCTTCACGACGAGCCGACGTCAATTTTGTCGGCTATGCGAAGAGTGCACGCAAGGGACGTGAGATGACGAAGGCAAATGCCAAGTGGGTCGTTTCGCGGATGCAGGACGTGATGGGTTTGTTGCCGTGAGTCGCCGAAGCGGTGTCGTCGTCACGGCCCTCTGGTCAAGTCCCCTGCGGGCACTCAAACTCACTGGGTGACTTCTGATCGCGAGTGGCCGAGGAAAAGCGGCCTCCGGGCCCTGCTGGCCGGCCTCGAGGGAGTGCTGTTCGACTTCGACGGCCCACTCTGCCACCTTTTCGCGCCGAAGGGGGCGGACTGGGTCGCGGAGCAATTGTACGAATTCATCAAAGACAAGAAGCTGCCGACCGTACGTCCCGAAAAGGAGCACAGCCCCATAGATATCCTCCGCGAGGCGGCACGCACGTGGCCGGACTTCGCGGACGTCGCTCACCTCGAAGGCAAACTCACGTCGCTGGAGGAGGGGTGCGCCGAGGATCCGGTGATGACGACTGGTGCCCAGGCGCTGGTGGAAGCCATCAAGGATGATGGAATACCGGTCGCCATAACCACGAACAATTCCGAGGAAGCAGTTCGGGCCTGCCTGGCCAACTGCGGTCTGGGTCCGTTGTTCGGCAGGCATGTGTACGGCCGGCGGAACATGGCCGAAGGGCACCCGCTGTTGCTGAAGCCCGACCCCGCATGCATCGAGCGTGCGATCGGGGGCCTTCGACTGGTCCGCCCCGAGCGCTGCCTGTTGATCGGTGATTCGCCCGCGGACGTGCTGGCCGCGAACAGCGCGGACGTGCGGTTCCTCGGTTTCGAGAACCCTCACGTTGACGACAACCAGGAACTGCGCCACGTCTTCCCCGGGACGATCGTCGAGCGTCTGGACGAGATCCGGACGGAGTGGGGCGAAGTCCATGGGCGATGCCGGACGCACTCGGCGAGTGGCGAGACCCACTGACCGCAGTCGTTCCGTGCGGGAAGTCCCGGTTCACCCATTTCGATGGGTTCCATCGTTCGGGCTAGCTCGGGGTGGAATATTTATGCGGCGTCTCGCCTCGCGCGACGTGCGGTTTGCATAGCTCAGTGGGGTTGGAGGGCTCAAAAATGAATAAAGATGCGGTGGAGTTCAGCCCCATGCGGGTCGAGGGAGGGATACGCTTCCTTTTTCTGATCCTCGAGGAATCCGGTGACCAGCCCTACCTACGAGTTCGCGTCGCGAATCGCCACCGAGGTGGTAGGCCCACTCAAAGGGCACCATCACGAGGCATATGCCGTCCGCCTGATCCCCGGCACACCGCTCGGTGACAAGTTCAGGTGGCTGAAGCTGCGCGAACCCCGGGAACACGCCGTCTGGTACGACCACAGGTGCTTCGCGTCGGAGGAGCAACTTGTCCTGGAATTGGGCGGTCGAATTCCGCGCATTCCCAAGGTCGTCGACGTGAGTGAGCTCGTGGACGTTCCCGCCGGAGTGACTTTTGTCGAATTCATCGAAGGCCGGACTCTCGGAGATCTGACATCTCCCGGAAGGTCGGTTCCCCGGCGCTACAGAAGAAGATTGATCCAATTCTTCGGTTCCTTGGTGTCGGTCGACGCGTCGCGTGTCCGCGCGGATCGCGTCTGCGGGAACGAGCCGGGGCATCTCCCTTTCAACGGTAACGACAGCACGAGTTTCCTGGGAAACCTGATCGGCCACACTCGCGGGGTGTTTGACAAGAGAAGGACGGTACTCGATCCGCTTTTTGATGCACTGGCGATCCCCGATGGCCTCTTGGAAACACTCCCCGACGCATTGGGAAACCTCACCAGGCGCCCGTTCGCCCTCCTGCACGGTGACCTGCACCGCGAAAACCTCGTGGTCGACGGCGACCGGGAACTGTGGACGATCGACTGGGAGCTCGCCCGCATCGGTGACCCGCTCTACGACCTCGCCACGCACCTTCACCTGATGCGCTACCCCCGCCGGCAGGCACGGCAGATGGTCCGGGGCTGGCGAAAGGTTGTGGGGAAGAGTTTGCCGGGGGCGTCGGACGCGGTGGAGGGTGATCTTCCCCGTTACCTCGCGTACAAGCGAGTCCAGTCCGTCTATACGGATGTGATGCGCGGGGCGATGGCGGCCAGTTGGGCCCCCGAGGACGGGCCGGGACAGCGTGAGGTGGTGACGCATGCCGTGGCATCCATCGCTGCGGCGCTCACCCGTGCCCGGCGCGGAGAGGACGGCACGGGCCTACGCCACGTGGGGCTGCGGACGGTTGCCACTCCCGAGCGGATCGAGAAGGAACTCCTCCACTGGCTGGAGGAGTACGGAGCCCGGGCCCGGAAGGTGGATGACGTGACGACGGCAGGCGGGGTGGGCTCGGAGCCTCGGCTCGACATGATTCCGTCCTTTGAACCCGCGGTACCTGAGGCTCAGCACAACGAGCCAATCGGGCTGAAGCGCGGCGCTACAGTCTGAGGGTGAGCAACGACCCGACTGCCGGTGGGTCCAGGCGCGAGTACGAGCGTGTGGCCGATGCGTTGCGTCATGAGATCGAGAGCGGCGACATAGCGGCGGGCTCGCAACTACCCACGCATGCGGAGCTGGTGGCCCGCTTCGCTGTCTCCCGTGCCACGCTCCAGAGGGCGCTCAAGGAGCTTGTGAGCCGGGGCTACCTGGAGACGATCCAGGGCGTTGGAGTCTTCGTCCGGGACTGGCGCGACGTCGTCGGCGAGACACACGGCGACCGGCAGGCGGCGGAGGCCGGCAGCATCGAACTGGACGATGCCATCGCGGACGCGTTCGAGGCGGAGCACATCACGATCGACGCGTACTGCCTGACCGCCGAGTCGCTCAACGCGGCCCTCGTGCCGCAGGCGCGCCGGATCCTCAGGGGGGAGCTCCGGCCGTCGTCGATCCGGGTCCGGTTCCTGCTCGCCCGCCCCGGAGCGCACTTGGCGATCCCCCGGATCGTGGGGGAGCCGGAGGACGCCCGGCCGCTTGACCGGCTGTCCGAGTTGATCGAGCGCCACGCGTTCGCCCTGCGCAACCTGCTGGAGGACCTGGGCAGACGGGGGATCGACGTGGCCGTCGACGTCCGGACTCTCCCCATCACGCCGGTGGCCAAGTATTACCTGCTCAATGGGCATCAGGGGCTCATGGGCTTCTACAAGGTCGAGGCGAACACCGTGGACCTCCCGGACGGCGAGACCGCCCAGATCTACGACGTCCTGGGCCTGGGGGCGCGGCTGTACCCCCAGGGGCCCGAGCAACGGGCCGAGTGCCAGCAGTGGTTCGACTCCCTGTGGAACACCATCGCCGAATCGGTCTGACGCCCACGACCTCGGTGCCTGGCTCACATCACCAGTGACATCCAGTGCCCCGGCACCTCCAGCGGCTGGAACCCCACCTTCGTGTACACCCCGTGGGCGTCGTGCGTCGCGAGGAGCACGCGCCGCACGCCCAGGCCCTCCAGGTGGTCGCGGGCAGCGGTCGCCAGGGCCGTGGCGAGGCCGTGGCCGCGGGCGGCGGGGGTCACGTAGACGTCGCAGAGCCAGGCGAAGGTGGCGTGGTCGGTGACGACGCGGGCGCAGGCGACCTGGGTGCCGGTCTCCTTGTCGTACGCGCCGAAGTTGAGGGAGGCGGCGATCGCGGCGTCCTGGACGGCGCGGGGGCGGCCGAGGGCCCAGTAGGCGTCGGTGGAGAGCCAGTGGTGGACCAGGGCGGCGTCTATGCGGGCGGGGTCGGCGGAGATCTCGTACCGGTCGTCTCTCATGGGGCCTGAGGGTAGGGGATGTGGCTCCGTGCAGTGCTGCTTACCGGTGGGATGAAGGACTATTAACTGGACCTTGAGGGTGCCGTGGGCCCACGCTCGATGGCATGGGTATTCACGTACCGCTCATCACGCCCTTCGACGAGGCCGGCCGCGTGGACGCCGGCGCGCTGGGGCGGCTGGCGCACGAGGTGGCCGACGGGGGTGTCGCCGGGCTGGTGGCGCTGGGGACGACCGCCGAGGCGGCGATGCTGGACGAGGCCGAGAAGGCGGTCGTCCGGGAGACCGTGGGGCGGGTGTGCCGCGAGCGGGGGCTGCGGTACACCGTGGGCGCCGGGGGGACGGACACGCGCAGGGCCGCGGCGGAACTCGCGGGGCTGGACGCGGACGCCGCGCTCGTGTCCGTGCCGTCGTACGTCAGGCCTTCGCAGGAAGGGGTCGTCGCACACTTCGAGGCCCTGGCGCGGGCGTCCGCGGTGCCGCTGGTCGTCTACAACATCCCCTACCGCACCGGGCTCGCCCTCACCGCGGACACGGTGCGCAGGGTCGCCGCGATCGACGGGGTCGCGGGCTTCAAGCACGCCGTCGGCGGCATCGACCAGGACACCGTGCTGCTGGTGGGGGAGGTGCCGCTGTACGCCGGGGACGACGTGTTCGCGCCGGCGCTGCTCGCCCTGGGCGCGCGGGGGGCGATCGCGGCGTCCGCGCACCTGGCCACCGAGCGGTGGGTGGAGGAGGCCCGTTTCCACGACGCGGAGCGCGGGCATGCGCTCGCGAGGCTCGCCGCCGCCTGCTTCGCCGAGCCGAACCCCACGGTGATCAAGGCGGTGCTGCACGCCCAGGGACGCATCCCGACCCCCGACGTGCGGCTGCCGCTGCTGCCCGCCGGGCGACCGTCGCTCGAGACGGCACTCCGGGCACTCGCCGCATCGGGGGATACTCGGGACCGTACGTACGCACTGATCGGAGAGACCGGATGAGGATCGGAATCGTCGGAGCCACCGGCCAGGTCGGCGGTGTCATGCGCAAGGTGCTGGCCGAGCGCGACTTCCCGGTGGAGCGGCTGCGGCTGTTCGCGTCGGCCCGTTCGGCGGGACGTGCCGTGCCGTGGAAGGACGGCGAGGTCACGGTCGAGGACGCGGCCACCGCGGACTACTCGGGTCTCGACATCGTGCTGTTCTCCGCGGGCGGCGCCACCTCCAAGGCGCTGGCCCCCAAGGTCGCCGCCGCGGGCGCGGTCGTGATCGACAACTCCTCCGCCTGGCGGATGGACCCCGAGGTCCCGCTGGTCGTCGCCGAGGTCAACCCGCAGGCGATCGCCGACCGGCCCAAGGGCATCATCGCCAACCCGAACTGCACCACCATGGCCGCCATGCCCGTGCTGCGCCCGCTGCACGAGGAGGCGGGGCTGACCGCGCTCGTCGCCACCACCTACCAGGCGGTCTCCGGCTCCGGTCTGGCCGGTGTCGCCGAGCTCGACGGCCAGGTGCGCAAGGTCGCCGACCGGGCGACCGAGCTGACCTTCGACGGCGAGGCCGTGGAGTTCCCCGAGCCCGCGGTCTACCAGCGGCCCATCGCGTTCAACGTCGTCCCGCTGGCCGGCAAGATCGTCGACGACGGCCGCTTCGAGACCGACGAGGAGCAGAAGCTCCGCAACGAGTCCCGCAAGATCCTGGGCATCCCGGAGCTGAAGGTGTCCGGCACCTGCGTCCGCGTGCCCGTGTTCTCCGGGCACTCGCTGCAGGTCAACGCACGTTTCGAGCGTCCGGTCAGCGTGGCGCGCGCGTACGAGCTGCTGGGCGCGGCCCCGGGCGTGGAGCTGTCGGAGATCCCCACCCCGCAGCAGGCCGCGGGCAAGGACCCCTCCTACGTCGGCCGGATCCGGGTGGACGAGACCGTCGAGCACGGCCTCGCGCTCTTCCTCTCCAACGACAACCTGCGCAAGGGCGCCGCTCTCAACGCCGTCCAGATCGCGGAGCTGGTCGCCGCCGAGCTGCGCGGCTGACCCCGTTCGCCCCCCTGGATGCCCCGGCGCCGACCGCGCCGGGGCATCCGCCGTCCCGCTTGACCCTCACACCGTGTGAGGCGCTGGACTCGGAGACGTCATGTTCGGAATCGGAGACTTCGCCAGGCACGGCCGCGTGTCGGTCCGCATGCTGCGTCACTACGACGCCGTCGGACTGCTGCGCCCCGACCGTGTCGACCCCGCCACCGGCTACCGCAGCTACGCCGCCGGGCAGCTCGCCCGGCTCAACCGCATCATCGCCCTCAAGGACCTCGGCTTCACGCTCGAACAGGTGCGGTCGATCCTCGACGAGGAGGTGAGCGCGGAGCAGCTGCGCGGCATGCTGCGGCTGCGCCGCGCAGAGCTCGCGGCGGCGATGGCCGCGGACGCGGCGCGGCTGGCGGGCGTCGAGGCGAGGCTCCGCACGATCGAGAGCGAGGGACGGATGTCCACCGACGACGTGGTGATCAAGAGGGTGCCCGCGGTGCGGCTCGCGGAGCTGACGGCGACCGCGGCGGGGTTCGAGCCGGCGCAGATCGGGCCCGTCATCCAGCCGCTGTACGAGGAGCTGTGCCGGCGGCTGGACGCGGCGGGCGTGCGGCCGGTGGGGCCGGGGGTCGCGTACTACGAGGACGCCCCGGAGGGGGAGGGCGCGATCCTCGTCCACGCCGGGCTGCAGGTCGCGGCCGATCCGGACGGCGGGTACGACTTCGCGGTCGTCGACCTGCCGGAGCTGGAGAGCGCGGCGACGATCGTGCACCGCGGCTCCATGGACGACGTCCTGCGCAGCGCCCAGGCCCTGGCGCGGGGGATCGACGCCCAGGGCCACCGGTCCCTCGGCTACCCCCGCGAGCTGTACCTGGAGTGCGAAGGGCATCCCGACACATGGGTGACGGAGCTGCAGGAACCGGTGGCCACGGTGGCGTGACCGGTCAGCCCATGGGCTTGCCCTGCTGAGCCGCCTCGGCGACCAGCTCGAAGGCCGTCCGGCCGTCCAGGGACTCGCGGATGACGTCCGCGTGCCCGGCGTGCCGGGCGGTCTCCTCGATCAGGTGGAGCAGGATCCATCGGGCGCTGACCTTCATGCCCGGCGGGTTCCAGGGCGCGTCCGGCAGCGGCACCACGACGTCCAGGTCGGGCAGCGCCAGGACGGCCTCCTCGGTCTCCCGGCCGATCCGCGCGTACTCCTCCAGCCAGCCGGCGAGGGTCTCGCCCTCCAGTAGCCGGAAGCCGTCGAGGTAGTCCGCCTCGGTGCCCTTCTTGTCCTCGTGGCCCAGCAGCAGGCCCTGCACCCAGGACTCCTCGGTCCTGGCGACGTGCTTGACCAGCCCGGCGAGGCTCATCTCGCTGACGCTCGGCTGGGAGGAGGCCTGCTCGTCGGTGAGCCCGAGCACCGCGCGGCGCATCCCGCCGCGCTGCGCCTCCAGGTACGCCAGCAGCGCGTCCCGCTCACCCGACTCGTTCCGTACCACCGTCGGCATCGCGCGCTCCCTTTGGCCATCGGCCTCGGTCGTGGGCGCCGGTGTTCCGGCGTCCTCCGATGTCTTCGACGTTACGCACCGATGCGGTCAGTTCCGGTCCGCGATGGGCCGCGAGGAGAAGGCTCCCTCGGAGAGGACCGGGACGACGGTGGCGGCGTCGAACTCGGTGGCGATCGCGACGTCCTCCGGGAAACCGCCGCCGCTGAGCTCGCGCCCTGAGGCGCAGGCCGCGACGGTGCCGGCGGGGTCGGGCGCCCCGGTGAAGGCGGCCGCCGCGGCGCGCGCCTCGGGGGAGAGCGTCACGGCGGGGGCGTGCCCCCGCAGCGCGGTGACGAGCGCACCGGCGCCGAGCAGGTCCTCCAGGGCGGGCCGCAGGGTCCCGTCGGGCCAGCGCTCGCCCGCGGCGATCACCGCGACGGGGCGGTCCCGGACGCCGTAGCCGTGCCGGGCGAGCCACGCGCCGACGGCGGTCGCGTTGCGCAGGCAGGCGGCGACGACGGTCGCCGCCTCCCCGGCCGCCGCGGCGATCGTCGATCCGTTGGGCGAGGGCAGCACCAGCCGCGGGGTGTACGGCGCACGGCGCAGGGCGGCGGGGGACAGCGACCACGGCGAGCGTTCGCTGACCTCCCGCCGCCCCACGGCCAGCCGCGCCCCGACCCGCCGCGCGTACGCGGCCGCCGTCGCGTCGCGCCAGGCGTACGGGTGCACCGCGGTGCCCGCCTCGACGGCCACCGTCACCGCGGTGGTGAAGGACAGGACGTCGACGACGACGAGGCACGCCACGTGCGCCCCGATCCGCCGGGCGCCTTCCGGTCCCCACTCGAACCGCACCCCGTGGCGTGTCTGCAGAAACCATTCCTCGCTCATGGGCGAGGACTATGCCGCCGCGGACCTCTCCTGTACATCGGCGACCGCGCAACTGACGTTGTCCGGACCGCCGGCGGCGTTGGCCAGCCCGACCAGCGTGCGCACCGTCTCCCCGGGCCCGGCGCCGGAGGCGAGCACCCGGCGCAGCTCGTCGTCCGGGACGACGGTGGACAGGCCGTCCGTGCACAGCAGGTAGCGGTCGCCGGGACGCGGGTCGTGCAGCCGCAGGTCGGGCAGGCGCCCGGCGGGACGGGTGCCGGAACCCAAGGCCCGTACGAGCAGCGACCGCTGGGGGTGCGAGGCGGCTTCGGCCTCGGTCAGCCGGCCCTCGTCCACCATCGACTGCACCATCGTGTGGTCGTGCGTGATCCGGAACAGTTCGCCGTCGCGCAGCAGGTACGCCCGGGAGTCCCCGATGTGGACGAGGGCCAGCCGCTCCCCGGACCACAGCAGCGCGGTGAGCGTGGTGCCCGAGTCCGCGAAGCCGCGTACGGTCTCGTCGGCCCTGTCCAGGGCGTCCTGCAGCAGGTCCAGCAGACCGCCGGGGGCGGCAGCGGCGTCGAGCTCCTTCAGCGCGTCGACGGCGGCGGCGCCCGCCGGCGCCCCCTCGTCTCCGAAGCCGTCGGCCACCGCCAGCAGCCGGGCGCCGGCGTAGGCGGTGTCCTGGTTGCCGGGCCGGACCAGGCCGGCGTCGGAAAGGGCGGCGTAGCGCAGTTCCAGGGAGCGGTTCGCGTGGTTGGAGTCGTTCGCGTCATTCACGACGGAGTCCTTCCGGGACAGGTGATCGACGAGGAAGGCGGCCAGGTCCCGCCGCGCGCCGTGCGCGGCCTCGGCCTGCGCCCAGTACGCCCGGATCTCCCGCGCGGCGGCGGGCGCGTCCAGCGCGCACACCTCACGTATGCGGGCCAGCGGCATCCCCAGCCGCCGCAGCCAGGCCACGAGCCGGGCGCGCTCCAGTTGGGCGGGGGCGTAGTGGCGGTAGCCGGTCAGCGGATCGACCCGCGCGGGCGTCAGCAGCCCCAGCTCGTCGTACAGCCGCAGCGCCTTCGGCGACAGCCGGGACGCCTTCGCGAACGCCCCGATCGTCAGCGAGTCCATGGCGGGCTCCCTCCCTCGGGCCGGGCAAGCCGCCCGGCCGCTTCGATGCTGTGGCCTGCCCCAAGGTCAAGGTCAACCGGCCACCCGGGCGCGGTTCACAGGGCGATCGGCCGGTAGGCGAGCGCGGCGTCGACGATCCGTTCGGGCGGGGCGTCCGCGAGGCCGGCCGGGGGGTGGAAGAGCAGGTCGCAGGCCCGGGGGTGCGGGGTGTTGCAGTCGAAGAGCCGCAGGTAGTAGTCGGTGTCCTCGCCGGCCGGGTCGGCATCGACACGGCGGACGATCTCGACGAGTTCCTCACGCGTGATGTCCGCCACCCGCGGCCGGGCGGGCCGGGCGGGCCGGGCGGCCTCCCGGGCGAACCCTTCCAGGTCGCGCGACACGTCGTACCGGACGAAGTCGGACAGCAGGTAGTCGTGGCCCGTGCGCTCGTTGAAGGCGGCCACGGCCTCCTCCGTCGGTTCGCCGGAGCCGGCCAGGTCCTCGATCCGCTCGATCTCACGGGCGACCTCCGCCAGTCGTTCCGGGTTGACGGGCGGCGGGAGCAGTTCGGCGCGCAGGTCCACGGCGGCATTATGCGGGCCGGGGCCGACAGCGGGCCGGGGCGGCGCCGTGGGTTCGCCGCGGCCGGCTGGGCCGTGCGGGGGATGTCACATCCCCTTAACGAGACTTTTGCAAGCATCTTGCTTGCAAAAGTTAGCACCGCGCGGCATCCTCGGAGGCATGGCTTCACTGAACGTCGGCACCCTCGGTGAGTACCTGCGGGAGCAGCGGCGCAACGCGCAGTTGTCCCTGCGTCAGCTCGCCGACGCCGCGGGGGTGTCCAACCCCTACCTCAGCCAGATCGAGCGCGGGCTGCGCAAGCCCAGTGCCGAGATCCTGCAGCAGCTCGCCAGGGCGCTGCGCATCTCCGCCGAGACCCTGTACGTGCAGGCAGGGATCCTCGACGAGCGGGACCAGGGCGAGGGGATGGAGGTGCGGACCGCCATCCTGGCCGACACGGCGATCAACGAGAAGCAGAAGCAAGTCCTCCTGCAGATCTACGAGTCGTTCCGCAAGGAGAACGCCGCAGTGGAGGAAGCTCTTGACGAGCAGCCCGCCGCGCCGCGCGAGCACGTGGCGAAGAAGGCGGCGAAGAAGGCTGTCGCCGTGCTGAAGCCGAACGCGTCCGGACCGGCCGGACCGGGCAGCGGCGACGACGCCGCGGCCGCCGGGTGACCGGCTGCGCCCGGTCGCGCGGAACGGGCGACTGAACAGACGTACACGCCACCATCCTCAAACGGGAGAAACCCTCATGGCGATCACCGAAGACATCGTCAAGACCCTCAAGGACCCGACCCCGCTGTACGCGCTGGCCGGGACCGCGGACCTCGCGGCCGAGAAGCTCAAGGAGGTCCCGCCGCTGATCGAGAAGATCCGCGCCGAGGCCCCCGAGCGGATCGAGAAGATCCGCGGCACCGACCCCAAGGCCGTGCAGGAGAAGGTGACCGCGCAGGCCAAGGACGCCCAGACCAAGGCGCAGGCCAAGGTCAACGAGCTCCTGGGCACCATCGACGGCGACCTGCGCAAGCTGCGTGACTCCGCACAGGACTTCGCGCTGCAGCAGGTGGGCCGTGCCGCCGAGTACGCGGTCCGTGCCAAGGAGGCCTACGACGGCCTGGCCGAGCGCGGCAAGGACGCGGTCGCGACCTGGCGCGGCGAGGCCGCCGACCAGGTCGAGGACATCGCGGTCGCGATCGAGCCCGAGCCCGTCCCGGCCGCGCGGCAGGCGCCGGTCGCGGACATCAAGCCCGCCCCGGCTCCTTCCCCGGCCCCCGCCCCCGCCCCGGCCCCGGTGCAGGACGGCCAGGCGAAGAAGGCCCCGGTCAAGAAGGCCCCCGCCGCCAAGAAGCCCGCGACGCCGGGCAAGCCCGCTTCCTGAGCGGCCGGAACATCACGGGCCGGGCACGCGTGGCGTGCCCGGCTCGTTGTGCCGGTACGGTGGGAGCCGATGACGGAGGTGGACGGCAATGCTGGTGCAGGGCTTCTACAACTTGCTGGGCTGGATCTCCATCGCCCTGCTGGTCTTCGCGCTCTTCGCGCTGGTCGACGCGGCCATCCGGCGTGAGGACGCCTACCGGGCGGCGGACAAGAAGACCAAGCCCTTCTGGCTGATCATCCTCGCCGTGGCGGCGGCGCTGATCGCGATCCTGCCGATCATGTCGTTCCTGCCGGTCATCGGCCTGATCGCGGTGATCGTCTACACGGTGGACGTGCGTCCCGCCCTCAAGCAGGTGTCCGGTCCGCGACGGCGCGGCGGCGGCAGCAGCAGCGACGGCCCGTACGGCCCCTTCAACCGCTGAGGCGGAGTTCCCCCCGGCCGGCGGACCGGCCGGGCCCTCGGATCAGGCGCCCGACTCCAGGAGCATGAGGGCGACGTCGTCCGTCAGCTCCCCGCCGTTGAGCTCCCGTACCTCCGTCATCGCCGCGTCCAGCAGCTCCTCGCCGGCGAGTCCGGCGGACAGCTGCCGCCCGACCAGCTCGACCATGCCGTCCTGGCCCAGCCGCTGCGCGCCCAGGCCGATCCGGCCCTCGATGAGCCCGTCGGTGTAGAGCATCAGGCTCCACGCCTCGCCCAGCTCGAAGCGCGCGCCCTCCCAGCAGTCCCTCTGGGGCAGCAGCCCGAGCGCCGGGCCGCCGTGCTCGTACGGCAGCAGCTGCGGTGCCATCCCGGACAGCGACACCAGCGGCGCCGGGTGACCGGCCAGCCAGAGGTCGGCGGCGCGGCCGTCCGGGCTGATGTCGACCTGGCAGAGGGTCGCGAAGATCTCGTCGTGGGACCGCTCGTGCTCCAGGACCTCCTGCAGGGTGCCCAGCAGGGCGGCCCCGCACAGTCCGGCCAGGGTCAGCGCGCGCCAGGCGATGCGCAGCTCGACGCCGAGGGCGGCCTCGTCCGGGCCGTGGCCGCAGACGTCGCCGATCATCGCGTGCACGGTGCCGTCCGGGGTGCGGACGGTGTCGTAGAAGTCGCCGCCGAGCAGGGCCCGGCTGCGGCCGGGCCGGTAGCGGGCGGCGAAGCGCAGGTCGGCGTCGTGGAGCAGCGGCGTGGGGAGCAGCCCGCGTTCCAGCCGCGAGTTCTCCTGGGCGAGCAGCCGGGTCTCGGTCAGCTGGCGCTGGGCGACGTCGGCGCGCTTGCGCTCCACGGCGTAGCGGATGGCCCGGGTCAGGTGGGACGGGTCCAGGTCGGCCGGGGTCAGGTGGTCCTGGGCGCCGACGCGGACGGCCTCGGCGGCGCGCTCGGCGTCGGTGTCCGTGCCGGCGGTCAGCACCAGCACGGCGGTGCGCGGGGCGAGGCGCAGCAGCTGCCGCAGGCTGTCCAGCCCGTCGGAGACGCCCTCGGCGGCGGGGGCGGACAGCTCCAGCAGGATGCAGTTGACGTCGTCCCTGAGCAGCCGCTCGGCCTCGGTCAGGTTGCGGGCGCGGCGGATGCGGACCCGTGTGCCGGAGACGTCCAGCAGGTCGGGGACGGTGAAGGCACCGACCGGGTCCTCACCGATGACGAGCAGGGTCAGGGCAGGGGAGGTCCGGCCGTCGGCCAGGGTGGTTTCCTGGCGCGGCCCCGGCACGACGGCGTACTGGTCGGTGCGCCGCTCGGTCGCGGACATCGGCGACATCGGACAATTCCTTCCCTCCCCCCGAGGGCAACGTCCCGGAGCGGTCGGATCGGTCGGATCGGTTGCTCAGCTCCGAGAACACTGAAGGGCGACCATAGCGGTAGCGCCCGGCGGCGGGGGAGGCCCTGTTGGTAAACCGCCCGTGTCATATGCGGTTCTGAGCTGCGGATTTCGACCGCGGAGGGACGAAGCGGGCATGACCAACGTCACGTTTGCTCGGAGACGGGGTGGTACGGGTCACGCGGCCGGGGTCACAGGACGCAGGTCACAGCGCGGCGGCCCCACGCAGCCGCCCGGCACGGCCGCGTGCGGTCATCCGGGGCGCACGACGCCGAGGACGGGCATCGACCCGGCCCCCGCCATCGTGATCCGCCGCCCGGGGCGCGGCGCGTGGACGATGGCGCCGTCGCCCACGTAGATGCCGACATGGCTGGCGTCGTCGAAGTAGACGACCAGGTCGCCCGGGCGCATCGCCGCCATGGGGACGTGCGGCAGGAGCCGCCACTGCTCCTGCGAGGTGCGCGGGATGCCGACCCCCGCGGCGCGCCAGGCGGCCCGGGTCAGCGCGGAGCAGTCGTACGCGGCCGGGCCGTCCGCCCCCCATTCGTACGGCTTGCCGATCTGCGCCGCGGCGAAGGCGACCGCCGCGGCGCCCTGCCGTGTGGCGCCGGCGGCGTTGCGGCGCAGGTGGGTGGCGGCGTCGGTGCGCAGCCAGGCCACCTGGGAACGGTAGGCGGCCTCGTCCTCCAGCCGTTCCAGCCGTGCCCGCTCCCGGGCCTCCAGGCCGGCGAGCAGGCGTTTCGCCCGGGTCAGACGCGCGGTGACCTCCCGCTCGGCGTCGGCCGCCTCCTTCTGGTCGGCCACGAGGCGCTCCCAGGCGGCGGTGGCGGAGCGGGCGTAGGCGCCCAGCTCCGCCGTGGTGGTGCGCAACTGCTCGATCGTGGTGCCGGCGGCCTGGGCGCCCCGGTCGGCGAGGGCGAGCCCGTCCAGGAAGGCGTCCGGGTCGTCGCTGAGCAGCAGGTCGAGCCCGGGGCCGATGCCGCCGCCGCGGTACTGGGCGCGGGCGAGCGCGCCTGCCCGGGCGGTCAGGGTGCGCAGCCGGATCTGCTCCCGGTCGATGACGCGGGCGAGCGCGACGATCTCCTTCTGCTGGGCGAGGACCCGTTCGTGCGCGGCGTTGTAGGTGTCGGTGGCGCGTTCGGCCTGCCGGTAGAGGGTGCCGACCTCGGCCCGTACGTCCTGGAGCGTGCGGGGCGGGCGGGGCGGATCGGCGTGCGCGACCTGCACGGGGGCGGCGAGGAGCAGCAGCGCGGCACAGGCCAGGCAGGCCGTACGCTTCATGCGGGCACCTCCGCAGCACACATCTGACGGTCCGTCACATGACTGTGGATGGTGCCACGGAAGACGCGAATCGGCCAGAGCCGTGGGCCGGTGCACCGCCCTCCGGCGCCATGTCGGCCCGGCCCGGGACGTGTTCGGCGGCCGTGGAGGGGTGCCGACGGCTGCCGTCGGCGGGCGGGATCGGCCCGGTGCGGCGGGGCGCCTGCGTCGTCGTGTACGGATCCGACACGCGCCCCGCGCATCGTCCGGGCGGCGTGGCGACCGAGCCGCGGGGATCAGTCCGGTGCCGGGGCCAGGGCCTCCCAGCGGACGGTCACCTCGCCCTGGCGCCAGCGGGACGGGGTGTCGGTGACGGGCCAGCCGCCCGGGCCCGCCAGGCTGCGCACCGTGCGGATCCAGCGCTGCCGTGCGCCCAGGGAGGCGAAGGGCGCGGCGGCCGCCCACGCGCGGTCGAAGTCGGTGAGGAACGTGTGCACGGGCTCGCCCGGCACATTGCGGTGGATCAGCGCCTTGGGCAGCCGCTCCGCCAGGTCGGAGGGGCGCTCCAGCGAGCCGAGCCGGGTGGCGAAGGTCACCGTGCGCGGGCCCTCGGGGCCGAGCGCCACCCACACGTGGCGGCGGCCGATCTCGTCACAGGTGCCCTCCACCAGCAGCCCGTCCGGCGCGAGCCGGGACCGCAGGCGGGTCCACACCTCGGCGACGCGCTCCTCGTCGTACTGGCGCAGCACGTTCGCCGCCCGGATCAGCGCCGGCCTGCGGCCGTCCGGGAGGGGCACCTCGAATCCGCCGTGCGCGAAGGAGAGCCCCTCGCGGGCGTACGGCCGGGCGGCGGCCACCCGGGCCGGGTCGATCTCGATGCCGACGACCTCGGCGTCGGGGCGCGCGGTGCGCAGCCTTCCCAGCAGCTCCAGGGCCGTCCAGGGCGCGGCGCCGTAGCCCAGGTCCACGGCGAGCGGATCGTCGCTGCGGCGCAGCGCGGGCCCGTGCTGCGCCGCGATCCAGCGGTCCATGCGGCGCAGCCGGTTGGGGTTGGTCGTCCCCCGGGTCACCTCTCCGACCGGCCGTGTCGCGCGCATGCGCCGAGCCTATGCGAGCCCGCGGGCGCCGGATCCGGGCCGGGCCGACGGTCACGCTTTGGCAAAGCGGAAATGGATCTAGGCCTTCCGCTGGTTGTCACCGTTCAGGGGCGGCCTCCGCTCGGCCGCCCGTCGGAGAAGTGGAGGAGGCGACGTGAGCCAGTACGTGGCGAAGGTCCTGGCCGGTGGTGCCCATCGCCGGTTGCGCCGCCATGGCGTCGGTGGACGCCGTCCGCGGCGCGTGGCCATGCTCAGCGTGCACACCTCGCCCCTCCACCAGCCCGGCACCGGCGACGCGGGCGGTATGAACGTCTACATCGTCGAGCTGGCCAAGCGGCTCGCGGAGGGCCCCGGCGTGGAGGTCGAGATCTTCACCCGGGCCACCACGGCCGCCCTGCCGCCCACGGTCGAGCTGGCGCCCGGGGTCCTGGTGCGGCACGTGGACGCCGGCCCGTACGAGGGCCTGGCCAAGGAGGATCTTCCCGCGCAGCTGTGCGCCTTCACTCACGGCGTGATGCACGCCGAGGCCAGCCACCGGCAGGGCCACTACGACCTGGTGCACTCGCACTACTGGCTCTCCGGCCACGTCGGCTGGCTCGCCGCCGAGCGCTGGGGCGTCCCGCTCGTCCACGCCATGCACACCATGGCCAAGGTCAAGAACGCGGCGCTCGCCGAGGGCGACACCCCCGAGCCCACGGCCCGGGTCATCGGCGAGACGCAGATTGTCAACGCCGCCGACCGGCTGATCGCCAACACCGCCGAGGAGTCGGACGAGCTGATCCGGCACTACGAGGCCGACCCCGGCAAGGTCGCCGTCGTCCACCCCGGGGTGAACCTGGACCGCTTCCGGCCGGACGCCCACGGCGGCCGCGCCGGGGCCCGCGCGCGCCTCGGCCTGCCGCAGGACGCGGTGATCCCGCTCTTCGCCGGCCGGATACAGCCCCTCAAGGCGCCGGACATCCTGCTGCGCGCCGCGGCCATCCTGCTGGCGGAGGACCCGTCGCTGCGCGACCGCCTCGTCGTCCCGGTCGTCGGCGGGCCGAGCGGCAGCGGCCTGGCCAAGCCCGAGCGCCTGCAGAAGCTCGCCGCCCGGCTCGGCATCTCCGACCTCGTGCGCTTCCAGCCGCCGGTCGCCCAGGACCGGCTCGCGGACTGGTACCGGGCCGCGTCGGTGCTGGTCATGCCCTCGTACAGCGAGTCGTTCGGGCTGGTCGCCATCGAGGCGCAGGCCTGCGGCACGCCGGTGGTGGCGGCCTCGGTCGGCGGGCTGCCGGTGGCCGTGAAGGACGGCGAGACCGGCTTCCTCGTCGCGGGCCACGAACCGGCCGACTACGCGCGCGCCCTGCGCCGCTTCGTCGAGCACCCGGAGCTGGTGCCCGCCATGGGCGGGGCCGCCGCCCGGCACGCGGGGTGCTTCGGCTGGGACGCGGCGGCCACCAGGACCGCCGAGGTGTACGCGGGTGCGATGGCCGAGCGGCGGCGTCGCCTACGATCGCCGCATGGGTGAGCGGGAGCAGACGGCGGCGCGCGCGGCGGTCGAGCGGGCACTGGAGGACGCCGAACTCGGCTGGGAGACCGGAGCCGGGGGCGAGTACGTCGTCAAGCTCCCCGGCACGCGCAAGCTGTCCACCACCGTGGCGCTGGCGGTGGGGCGGCACACCCTGACGGTCAACGCCTTCGTCGTGCGCCGCCCCGACGAGAACCACGAGGCGTTCTACCGCTGGCTCCTGGAGCGCAACACCCGGCTGTACGGCGTGGCCTACGCCATCGACGCGCTCGGCGACGTCTACCTCTCCGGCCGGCTCCCGCTGGTCGCGGTGACCCCCGAGGAGGTCGACCGGCTGCTGGGTGCCGTCCTCGAGAACGCGGACGGCAGCTTCAACACGCTGCTGGAACTGGGCTTCGCCGGCGCGATCCGCAAGGAG
This sequence comes from Streptomyces sp. PA03-5A, assembly GCF_033792725.1. Taxonomy (NCBI): domain Bacteria; kingdom Bacillati; phylum Actinomycetota; class Actinomycetes; order Kitasatosporales; family Streptomycetaceae; genus Streptomyces; species Streptomyces sp. PA03-5A. The sequence continues at coordinate 70,753 of NZ_JARAVL010000044.1, forward strand.
CACGCATGGCGGACCGCGCGCGGCGAGTCCACGCGCAACCTCGACGCGTTCGCACATCTGATTGGCAAGGCCGGCAAGGGTGCCGAGTAGCCTCGCCGCCGCCTGAGCGTCACCAAGGTCTCGATGACGACGGCTCCCACGGCGGCGCCGCGTCGGCGGGACCGTTGTACGGGGCGCGCTCCGCGCCGCACGAGGTGCGGCGCGCCCTGCGCCTCCCGCGCTAGCAGTCCGCCGTCGGCTCCGGCTCCGGTATCCGTACCGGGGCCGGCGGCGCCGTCTCCACCTGCCCGGCCTGCGCCCCGCGCTCCCGCAGCAGCAGCCAGTAGCCGGCGCCGGCGACCGTGCCGACCACGGCGCAGGCGCCCCACACCACGCCACCGCCCCACCGGTCCAGCGCCACGCCGCCCAGCAGCGGCCCGGCGAAGGACGCCGCGGGCCAGGCGAGCGAGTACATGCCCTGGTAGCGCCCCCGGGCGTGGGCCGGTGCCAGGTCGGCGACCAGCGACATCGAGGCCGGCGCGTGCAGGATCTCGCCGATCGTCCACACCGCCACCGTCAGCGCGTAGAAGGGGACCGAACCGGCGAAGGCGGTGAGCCCGAAGCCCCAGCCCATCAGCAGCGTGCCGGCGGTGAGCAGCGCCGCCACACTCCGCCGCTCGACGAGCCGGGTGAGCGGGATCTGCAGGAGCACGATCAGCAGGCCGTTGAGCCCGATGATCAGGCCGTACTGGCTCGCGGAGAAGCCCTGGCGGCCCATGTCGACCGAGAGGGTCGTCGAACCCTGCTGGGTGACCGTGCCCAGCAGGAACGTCAGCGCGACGAACCACATGAAGCGCTGGTCACGCAGGACGACCCCGAGGCCGACCCGCGACTCCCCGCCCCCGGCCGCCCCGGCGGACCGCCCCGGGCTCGCGGGCTCCCGGCCCGGCATGGACTCCGGCACCTTGGCGTAGATCACCAGCGCGCAGAGCACCGTCATGAACGCGTCGCCGAGGAAGAGCCAGAGGTAGCCCTGCGAGGCGATGAGGCCGGCCGCCGCCGAGGAGACGGCGAAGCCGATGTTGATCGCCCAGTAGTTGAGCGAGAACGCCCGCACCCGGTCCGCGGCGGGCACCACGTCCGCCATCATCGCCTGCACCGCGGGCCGCGAGGCGCTGCTCGCCACGCCGATCACGGTGGCCACGCCCGCGATCTCCGCCTGCCCGTCCACGAAGGCCAGCGTCGCCGTGCCGGCCGCGGCCGCGACCTGCGCCAGCAGCATCGTCGAGCGCCGCCCCAGCCGGTCGGTCAGCACCCCGCCGACGACCGCGCCGACGGCGCCGCCGAGGCCGTACAGGGACGCGACGAGACCGGCGTAAGTGGCGGAGTAGCCCCGGTCGAGGGTGAGGTAGAGCGCGAGGAAGGTGACGACGAAGCCGCCGAGCCGGTTGACCAGTGTGCTGGTCCACAGCCACCAGAAGGTCCGGGGGAGTCCCGAGACGGTCTCCCGTACGGCACGTCTGACATCGGGCACGGCGGCTGCTCCTCGCGGCGTCGGGGCGTCGTAGGCGTAATGGGCCAGGATGGCCTGCGCAGCTTACATCGGCCCTCCGGAGGGCACCAAGGGGTTTTCTCTTAGACTCCTTGCCATGGCTGAAGCTCCGTACAAGCTGATCCTCCTCCGCCACGGCGAGAGCGAGTGGAACGCTAAGAACCTCTTCACTGGCTGGGTTGACGTCAACCTGAACGAAAAGGGCGAGAAGGAGGCGGTCCGGGGCGGCGAGCTGCTGAAGGACGCCGGACTGCTCCCCGACGTCGTCCACACCTCCCTCCAGAAGCGCGCGATCCGCACCGCGCAGCTGGCCCTCGAGGCCGCCGACCGGCACTGGATCCCCGTCCACCGCAGCTGGCGCCTCAACGAGCGCCACTACGGCGCCCTCCAGGGCAAGGACAAGGCGCAGACCCTCGCCGAGTTCGGCGAGGAGCAGTTCATGCTCTGGCGCCGTTCCTACGACACCCCGCCGCCGCCGATCGAGGACGGCAGCGAGTTCTCCCAGAGCGACGACCCGCGCTACGCCTCCATCCCGCCGGAGCTGCGTCCGCGCACCGAGTGCCTGAAGGACGTCGTCGACCGCATGCTCCCGTACTGGTACGACGGCATCGTCCCCGACCTCCTCACCGGCCGTACCGTGCTGGTCGCCGCCCACGGCAACAGCCTGCGCGCCCTCGTCAAGCACCTCGACGGCATCTCCGACGCCGACATCGCGGGCCTGAACATCCCCACCGGCATCCCGCTCGCCTACGAGCTCGACGCCGACTTCCGCCCCGTCACCCCGGGCGGCCGCTACCTCGACCCCGAGGCGGCCGCGGCGGCGATCGAGGCCGTGAAGAACCAGGGCAAGAAGAAGTAAGGATCGAGATCACGCCCCCGACCTGCTCTTATGGCGCAGATCGGGGGCGCTTTTACGGTCTGGGCCCAGTGTGGGCCCTCAGTGCCCAGAGTCTTGCGGCCGGAGCGCCAGCCCGAGAGCCTTGCGGGCACGGTCGCGGCTACTCGGCATGAGGTGCGCGTACACCTTCCAGGTCAGGCCCGGATCGGAGTGCCCGAGGTATCGGGCAGGTACCGTCTCCTTCGATCCGCGAACGTGGGAGGTCCTTGTGCACGCCGCTGTCGGGTGCGCCGCGGCCGACCGGGAGGGGAGACGCCTCACCCCCTGCCCGGCTTCCGTGCGGCGGTGTCTCAGCCCTGCGAGAAGGAGAACTTCTCCCACTCCCCGACGGAGGCGGAGCGCGCCCGGAGCATGCCGTAGCCGGTGCCCGTGTAGGCCAACTCGGCGCTCACGTACTGGCCGTTGACGAGGGACCTGATGGTGCAGTAGCTGGGGCAGCGGACTTCGAACTTCTCGAAGCTCTTGACGGCGGCCGCACGCGCCCTGAGCATGCCCACGTCGGCGCCCGTGTAGTTCTTCTCGGCGCTCACGTAACTCCCGGTGCCGTATGAGAAGAGGGTGTAGTACCCGTCCATCGGGCAGAGGGAGAACTTCTCCCAGGGCCCGACGGAGGACGACCGGGCTCGGAGCATGCCGAAGTCGCCCCCGGTGTAGTCCTTCTCCGCGGCGACGAAAAGACCGTTGCCCTTGGACTGGATCTTGATGTCGTCGCAGTGGTCGGTGCCGAGATCCCAGTCAGGGGAGGCCACGGTGACCGTGCCCGACAGAGCCGGAGCGGCGGTCGCGGACGGCGTCGCGGTCAGCACGACTGCGCCCACCGCCACGGCCATGCCGAACTTGCCGGAGATGTTCTTGAGGTTCACGTTCCTGCTTCCTGCGAGCTTCTCGATTTTTGCGCGACGACCTGCCGCGGCCGGCCGGGAACCGGTGGCCGCTGATGGCCGGAGGCGTTCCTGATGCCGACATAAGGCAACCTTGTGGGCATCGACGTCTTATCGACGGGCGGTTGAAGAACGATTGACGCGATGCCGCTCGCCGCCCGGCCCCGCGACCGGAGGCGTCCCCGACGACAGCGGGCCCGGGTGGACCGCCCCGACGGCTCGCCGGCGGCGGAGAACATTGAAGGGCCCCACCACGACCGGTGGGGCCCTTCGACAACGTGCCCGGTGAGGCACTGGCGGAGGTTACGAGATTCGAACTCGTGAGGGGTTGCCCCCAACAGGCTTTCCAAGTCTGTTGGTGCACGTTACGGGCCCATTCATGGCAACCGTATGTGTCCGGCCCAGTCCAGCGGAGTGGTTCAAGGCTGCTGAGGTAGTTACGGAGTTCTCTACCTCATCAAGGCACCCGGCGTCGCTCACGCTCCGCCGGGTGGCCGCGCCCATGCTTCTGTCTCCGCCCCGCTCGGCACGGCCGTCCGCCGCCGCGCGCCCAGAGGTAGGCCCAGGGGCATGAGGTGAGAACCGCGGTGGCTGGGGCGGCCGGGGCTCCGATGCTTTAGGCAGCCAGTGCGGAGCCTTCACACCCATAGGGCGCGCGAGCCTCGAAGATCGGCGCTCACATCGGGCCTTAGCAGGCAGGTCCACAGACCGCCCGAGTCACCGCAAGCTTACGGGCCCCGATCTCTCTCCCCATGGCAGCGTCGGCTCAACGCCTCTCCACGCCGCCCACGCGACCATCTCACGGCTGACACTGCGCACCGTCGCACGCACTATGGCTTCCATGAGATTGACTGGAGACCCGCTCGTTGCACCCCGGATGCTGCTGCTCAACCAAATCAACTTCGTTCCCGGCTGCCGTGTCTACAGCTTTGACCAGAGCAATACTCAGGACTTGTGGATCGGTTCCGGGTGGGCACGCGGAGGGCGTACCTTCCCGAATGATCCGTAAGGTCTCCGAGTAGGCCCGCGTTGCAGCGCGGGTCGGGAAGGCACGCCCCGTGCTCAGCGTAGTCACCGCCGACGGCTCCACCCAGTCCGGCTCCCTGATCGACGAGATCGTGCGGGAAGGCGCCCGCCGGATGCTCGCCGCCGCACTGGAAGCGGAAGTCAACCAGTACATAGCCGAGTTGGCGGCCGAGACCGACGAGTACGGCCGACGTCTCGTTGTCCGCAACGGCCACCACCGGCCCCGGACGGTGGTCACCGCGGCCGGGCCGGTCGAGGTCAAGGCCCCGCGGGTGCACGACCGCCGCGTCGACGATGAGACCGGCGAGCGCAAGCGGTTCTCCTCCAAGATCCTGCCACCGTGGTGCCGCAAGTCCCCGAAGATCTCCGAAGTGCTACCGCTGCTCTACTTGCACGGCTTGTCGTCCGGCGACTTCGTCCCGGCGCTGGAACAGTTCCTCGGCGGCACTGCCGGCCTGTCGGCCGCGACCGTGACACGGCTGACCAGGCAGTGGAGCGAGGACCACGCTGCCTTCCAGAGTCGGGACCTGTCGGATCGCGACTTCGTCTACGTGTGGGCTGACGGTGTGCACCCGAAGGTCCGGCTGGGCCAGGCCCACTCGTGCGTCCTGGTCCTGCTCGGGGTCCGGCTGGACGGCACGAAGGAGCTGATCGCCCTGGCCGAGGGGCTACGGGAGTCGACCGAGTCGTGGGCCGACCTGCTGCGCGACTGCCGCCGGCGCGGCATGCGGGACCCCGAGCTTGTCGTCGGCGACGGTGCCATGGGCCTGTGGCGGGCGCTCGGCGAGGTGTTCCCGGCAGCCAGGCCGCAAAGGTGCTGGGTTCACAAAGCCCGCAACGTCGCGAACGAACTGCCTGCCCAAGTCCGCGCAGCCCGGCGCGACGAAGGCGATGCAGGAGATCTACAACGCCGAGGACCGCACCCACGCCGAGAAGGCGATCGAAACCTTCGCGAAGACCTACGGGGCAAAGTTCCCGAAGGCCGTCGCGAAGATCACCGAGGACCGGGACGAACTACTCGCCTTCTACGATTTCCCTGCCGAGCACTGGATTCACCTGCGGACCACCAACCCCATCGAGTCGACCTTCTCCACGGTCAAGCTCCGCACCAAGGTCACCCGCGGCGCGGGCAGCCCCGCGGCCGCGCTCGCGATGGTGTTCAAGCTGGTCGAGTCCGCTCAAGCGCGATGGCACGCGATCACCGGAGCTCACCTGGTGTCCCTGGTCCGCGCCGGTGCACGATTCGAGAACGGCGTCCTGGTCGAGCGCGAGGAGCAGGCCGCATGAACGTCCACGACATCCTGCAGAACCCGGACGAGCACGTCCGCTTCGCGGCCTACCTCGACAAGCTGGGGCACGTTACCGTAGCGAACGAGCTTGACCTGGTCAGCAGCGTGCTCACTGATCCGGACCAGACGATGGCCCAGTCCGCTGTGCTGCGGCACTTGGACCGTCGAGCCGCCGGCCTCTACCCCGGTCCCGCCTACGAGGAGTGGGCGCAGGCCATGACCCAGGCCGCGATCGACCACCCCTTCCTGGCTCAGCGCCTGCGGGAGTGGTTACTCTTCCGCGCCATCACGCTCAAGCTGCCCTGGCAGCCGGCCGACCTGCTCGCGTCGTCCAACTGGCTCCAGCTCAAGACCGCCGCCGGGTCAAACACCGAGGCCGTCGAGATCCTCGCCGAAGCCGGCCGCACCAAGCGGATTCGCAACGCTGCCAGGACCAGCCTCACCCACCGCAGCTCAAGCTGAAATCAGTTCACCCACAACTCTTGACTATTGCTCCTTTGACCAGCCCCTGTTCCTCAACGCCGGCGACCAGGTGTCGCGCGAGGGTGACAGTCTCGTGATCCACAGGGTCTCGGGGAACGTCGAGCGCCCGGCTGGCGGCTTTTCCACGTGCTACCGGCCACAGCGGTTGCTATAACCGCATGCCACTTTCGTTCCAGATCGGGCGGGGAGTCAGGGGGAAGCGCGGTGCGCAGCGGGCCGCGCCGCCTGGTCCATCCGAGGCGGGGAATCCACAGGTTCGGCCAACGATCGACTCACCTTGCTCCTAACTGATCGTTTCAGAATGAAGGTCGGAGTCGTCGGAGGCAGATGATGCTGCAGGCGAGTTCCAGGAGGCCCTGGTGGAGGTCGGCGCGGCGTTCG
>NZ_JARAVL010000045.1:0-73551 GCF_033792725.1 Streptomyces sp. PA03-5A
CCGGTGTAGGGCAGGGCGTGCACGGTCCCGAGTCCGGCGCCGCCCTCGGTGATCGGCGTGATGAATCCGAACTTGCCCTTGGCGGGTGCTCCGAGCTTCACCTGGACCTTGGCGAACTCCCTGGACTTGGCGTGGTGGGTGAAGCCGGTGAGGTACCTGTCGCCGGTCGGCTGGTACACCAGGTGGTACTCGTCGTGCCCGTTGACGCCGGTGGAGAAGCTGGCGACGAGCTTCTGGCTCAGCTTGTCGTCCGCGGCCACCTTGGGGCCCAGGTGGCCGGTGCGGTACTTCGCGAGGGTGCTGGTCAAGACCCCGAAGTAGGTACCGGATCCGTCCGGCAGCTCGACGCCTGCGCCGAAGAAGCCGAATACCTGCTGGGCGGAACGGTCGGGGACGGTGATGTCGAGCGGCTTGGCGGTGCGCGCGTCCACCGTCACCGTGGTGTCCTGGGTGACGTCGAGGTCGGGCTGGTTGAACCAGTCACCGCCGAGGTCGTACGAACCCGCCGGGTCGACCCGGACCATGCTGTTGAGGAAGTACCGGCCCTTGGGGACACGCACCGAGTACGTGTCGCCGTACAGCACGGCGCCGACTCCCATCGCGGGTCCTGACAGGCCCTGCAGCTGGGCGTCCCAGGCGGGGGCGGGCGCGGGCTCGCCCTTGCGGTCCAGCGGCTTCACCGTGACGGTGTACATCTCCGACTCGCGGTCCACGGCCAGCGCGGTGCCGACGGTCTGCCCGTCGCCGGTGGCCGTGACGCGTCCGGTGAAGGCACCGGTCGTGTCGCCGCCGAGGCGGGTGTCGGCGGTGACCTTCACCGTCGCCTCGCCGTGCGCCGGGACGGTGACCTGGTCGTCCGCGGTGAACATCCCGCCGGGCGCGGCGCTTCCGTCCGGCCCGGTGGCGTCCACGGTCAGCTTCAGGGTGACCGGGGCACTGCCCGTGTTCCGGTAGGTGAGGTTCTTCGTGAGCGGCTGGTCGTCGGTGTGCGGCCACTGCGCGACACCGTACGAGAGCGACGTCTCGCGGGCGACGACGGTCTGCTTGATCGCCTTCCGCAGGTCGACCCGGCCCGAGCCCTGCTCAAAGGGCGTGTAGCCGAGAGGAGTCGTCGAGGAGACCAGCGCGTCCTTGATGTCGTCGCCGCTCCAGTCGGGGTGCTGCTGGATGAGGATGGCGGCGGCGCCGGCGACGTGCGGGGTGGCCATGGACGTGCCATTGAGGGCGATGTAGCCGTCTGCGACGGAGGGGGCGACGCTGGCCAGGTAGCTGTCGTGCGCGGCCGCGGCCCCGATGGCCACGCCGGGCGCCGTCAGATCCGGCTTGATGCCGCCGTCACCGACGCGCGGGCCGGTGCTGGAGAACGGGGCCAGCTTGTCCTGCTTGTCGACCGCGCCGACGGTGAGGGCGGCGTCGGCGCTGCCCGGGGAGTTGATCGTGGCGGCCCCCTGCTCGCCGTTGTTGCCCGCCGCGATGACGAAGAGGGTTCCGCTCTCGGCCGACAGCCTGTTGACCGCCTCCTCCGCCGGATCGATCTCCGGGGAGTCGTAGGCGCCGAGGCTGAGGTTGACGACGTCGGCCTTCTCGCCGACGGCCCACTCCATGCCCGCGATGATCTGCGACATGCTGCCGCTGCCGCTGTCGCCGAGGACCTTGCCGCTGAGGATGCGGGCCCCTGGCGCCACACCCTTGTACGTGCCACCGGACTTGGCTCCGGTGCCGGCCGTGATGGATGCGACATGCGTGCCGTGACCGAACCGGTCCTCGGTGTCCGGCGAGTCGGAGAAGTTCCGCTCCTCGACGACCTGCCCGGCCAGATCGGGATGCGTGGTGTCGACACCCGTGTCGAGGACGGCGATACGCGTACCGGTGCCGTCGAAACCGGCCGCCCACGCCTCGGGGCCGCCGATCTGCGGGACGCTCTTGTCCAGGCTCGCCTGGACGACGCTGTCCAGCCACACCGAGGCGATACCCGGTGCGACGGTGCGCTTCATCGCGTCGGCGGACCCGCTGGTGACCGCGGACCACAGTTCCGCGGTGCCGTTCGCGGGCGCGGTGACGGCGTCGGCGTTGACGCTCGACAGGGTGCGCCGGACCTCGGCGCCGCCGGTGGAGCGCAGGGCCGTCCTGGCCGCCGGACGGGCCGCGTCGTACATCACGATGAGCCGCAGGTCATGACGCTGTTCATAGGCCGGCCCGCTCAGCGTGGTGACGTCGAACAGACGCCGGTCCACCCGACCGTTCTGGACCAGGCTCCGCGCGTCGTCGGGCACCGCGTAGGTGTGGCCGTCACGGGTCTCCACCCGGATGGGTATGTCCTCGCGGCCCTTGGCGGGACGCGCGGCGACGATCTCGCCCTTCGCGTTCACCGCGATCCGGTCACCGGTGATCAGCGGAATCCACCGATGTGACCCGGTACCAGCCTCCCTGGTTCCGCGGCCCGTTCCGAGGGCCGGGGCCGAAGTCGGGGCCAAGAACGGCGTGGCCGACGATGCCGTGCCGGTGGGCGCGGAGAGTGCCACGGACACCGACGGGGAAGCGGCGACCAGCAGCATGCTGATTCCCAAGACCGCGCCAATCGCGGGTCTCTTGGACGTGAATTTCACAGTTTCCTCTCACTCATTCACCCCGCGCCAAAGCGTGGATTTCACGGCGGACTTGAGGTGCGCCGCACAGCGAAGCACCCGCCCCGAGTGGGTGTCAACGGGTTGATCTTGGATAGACGAATGGTAAACGGGTCGTCAAACAGCAAGTTATCTCCGGCATGAAGCCACCTTTCCACCCCAACCCGCCCACCGTCCGGCAAGGCAGGCGCAAACCACGCACCACCTGCGGTGATATCGCACGACGGCCGACAGCCCCATTCCTCCTCCACGAAGGAATCCATCCGGAATTCACCATTTCACCGCCCGCCCCATTCGCTTCGACCGGATGTGAAGACGCCATTGGGCGAGCACCCGCCCCAGTAATTCCGCGTCCGGACAGACAACGTCCGCTCGCACCAGGCAAGGCCGCCAAGCGAATTCATCATCGGTAACGCCGACTGGCACACCGCCTCCCAACTGACCGAATGCACACGCGACCTGAGCCGCAGGAAGTCATCGGCGGGCGATGCCGTTCACCTGCGGCAAGAAGAAGTGCACGCTACGGACTGGCGCCCGGCGACCTGGGCTGGCGCATGGATGCGACCGCCACGTGCAACGAGGCATCGACGCCTGCTTCCCGCACATCTCCCATGTGAAAGAGTTGCCGGACGACGGCGACCTCGACCTCAGTCGCGATCACCTCGGCCGGGGGACCACCCCACCGAGGAAGGCGAACAAGATCAGCGCGCCTCAAGGCCGACGAAACCCACAGACAAGCCCACTCGCCCATGCGCATCACCGCCGAACACACCTCGCAGCGCGAGCACCTCGGAGGCCCGCGACGTCGATGCCCAGCAGCACCCCGGGGACTGACAGCTTGCGGGTCACCTTGTCACGCAGCGAAACGATCACTCGCATGTGACGCCGGCCGAACCCGCCCCACCGCCACCTGCAGCGATGACTCTCCGAGCCCGACAGGTGCCGCGCCGTTCGCATCACAGGTTTGCCTCCGAAGAAATAGGAGCATATGCTCGTAACCGTTCGCCGGAATCACCGGCAACCGATCGATACGCAAGCCGGCCCCGGCCTGATCTTCGAAGGAGACACGACATGGCGAACGCGGAAAGCAGTGACACCGACCGCCAGGGACTCAGCTACTACCCGTGGTGGCTGGACAACCTGGCCGACGACGTCACCCTGGAAGGCGCCGCCATGAACGGCACCGCGCGTGGCGCGGAAGCGGTTCGCGCCATCGTGGTCAAGGCCCGCGAACTGTACGAGTTCCAGGACTTCAGCTTCACCGGAGACTTCGGTGACAACGGCTTCCTCGAGATCTACGACGCCGCGGTCCTCGGCGAGCCCATGAAGGTCGTCGTTACGGTCACCTGCAACGCCGACGGCCAGGCCCAGGAACTCGCCGTGCTCCATCGGCCGCGCAACACACTGCTGCTCTTCTCCCGCGAGATGAACAAGAAGTTCGCCGGCACCCCCCTCGCCGAACACTTCCTCGCCGACGAGTCCTGAGACGACGATCGCCCGGCGGGTCTCAGCGCCCAGCCCAGGCGCCGTCTCCTGGGCCGTCCGGCACGGTCGGCTGCGAAGCAACCCGAACTCTGCCCGTTGGGGTCCAAAAGGGTTCGGCCCACGGACGGCCTGAGCAGGCCCCGCTGGGTCGTCGAGCAGACCTTCGCCTGCCCCACCAGTTCAAGTGGCCCCGGATCCGCTACGAGATACGTGCCGATCTCCACCTGCGCATGCTCCCCCACGGCTGCACCATCGCCTCCTTGAGAGGCCTCCGGGACCGCTCCGCTGTCACCCGCGCGATCGCGGAGATCCACGCTCCTTCGGCGGCTGCAGTTCGATCAAGCTGCCCGACAGCGAACGGAACGTTGACCGCTTCGGAGCGCAGAACTGCGGCGGCTACCCGAGGCAGCAGTACGCCAACCGGAGGGATTCACCTCGATCCGCCACCATCGAGTCGTCACATCCGCACCGGTCACATCGTCTACCTGGCGTGAACATGGGAACCCAATGGGACGCTCGCACTGCCGTGGCTGCAGGTGCGCTCGCCCGCCCAGCCTATGGCGCGGCTGGGCCGTGCCGCGCCATGGCAGACGCCATCCGCCTCGGCTGCTCGTATCGTGAGCAGCTTCGCCGAACGACACACTGAGCCGAGCGCCGGAAAGCTTCACTCAGACCGACAACACACGACTGTTGCCATCCGCCGACATCCGATTCGGTATGCCACCGGTCCGGGGTGGGCCGCACCACTTCGAAAGGGAACAGTGCCGACGTGAGCGAACACTTCTGGTTCACCGTGTTGGGCCCAGTGCGCGCCCAACACGGCTCAACAGAGATCGAACTGGGATCCCGTCAGCAACGCACGGTCCTTGCGGCGCTTCTACTGCGAGAAAATGGCCATGCCTCGGTCTCCCAGCTGGTCGAGGCGGTATGGGGAAAAGTTCCGCCACGCACGGCTAGGCAGACAATTCGTACCTACATACACCGTTTGCGGAAGATTCTGAGACCGGCACACGACGCGGGAGCCTCGGTCATCGTCTCCACGGGTAATGGCTACGCACTGCGAGTCTCCCCCAGCCGACTGGATCTAAGTGTGTTCCGTCAACGGGTTGCAATGGCGGATGAGGCCGCCAAAACAGGACACCACACCAGAGCCATAGCCCATCTCCGCGATGCTCTCGACCTGTGGCACGGAGAACCGCTGGCCGGAATTCCCGGAACGTACGCCATGTCGCAGCGCAACCGCCTCGAGGCGTTGCGCCTTGTCGCAGTTGAGCGACGCATCAACGCGGAATACGAGCTCGGCCGATTCGGTGAGGCCACCGCAGAGCTCTACGATCTAGTCGCCAAAGACCCCCTGAACGAAAGATTCAGGGAGATGCTCATGTTCTCCCTCTGCAAAACCGGGCGGCAGGCCGAGGCGCTTGCGGTGTACCGAGAGGTACGGAATCTCCTCTCGGAGGACCTGGGCATAGATCCCGATCCCCGGCTGCAAATTCTCCACGAACGTGTCCTAAAAGCTGACGCTGAATTGCTGGTGTCGGACATATTTCCCGATCCCGCAGTCGGCTCTGCCATCCCGGAATACACGGCCGACACCGCCCCCGAGGCGTCGCCACCCCAGACGCCCCCGCCGCCCGCCGACGTGGCGACGTGTGTCGGCTACGACAACGAACTAGCCGTGCTCGACGCCCTGCTGACTGCCGATACACAAGGCGCCACCGCCACAGCGAGCGGCGTGATCGTCGTCATGGCCGGAGTGGGCATGACCACCCCTGCCGTGCACTGGGCACACCGGATCGGGCATCGCTTTCCCGATGGGCACATATACCTCGATTTGCGCGGATCTGATTCATCCAGCCCGGCCATGACTCCGATCGAGGCATCCGGATCGATTCTCCGGTCACTCGGAGTTGCCTCGCCGCTGCTCCCATCCGACCTGGAGGGTCGGACAGCGCTTTATCGCAGTCTGCTCTCCGGCCGGCGGATGTTGCTGGTACTCGACAATGTCCGTGACGCGGAACAGATACGCCCCTTGCTGCCCCGTACGTCGAGTGCGCTGGTGGTCGTCACCAGCGGATGATCTCCGGCGCATCGGTTCACATGAGAGTTCGACAAACTCACCGCGAAGTTCGGCACTGTGCCGGTGGTCGTAGACAAGTCTGCCCCGACAGGATTCCTCTCGCTGACCGTTGCCGCGATGGGGGCTGACGGGTCGCCATGGGTTGGATCGCCGACCTCTAGCCCGGCGAGGCCAGAACGATGCCGCTCTCATCGCGGACGCCGCGCTCGCCGGAACTCACCGCCCTGGTCGGCATCGACCAGGACCTGACGGCCGAGGCCACCCGCACCTCCGACCGGTGCTGCCACGCGATCCCCGTGTAAAGCACGAACAGGATGCCCTGCAGGCACAACCGGTCGGGCACTGGCCTGACGCTCGGACCAGGGTGGCAGGATCGGCCCGAGCATTACCCACAACTCGTCGCCTACGCCCCCCAGCTTGACGCTCACGCTCTCACGAACGGCTCAATCATCTGTCCGGTTACGGCTGACCTGCGCGGCACGTCCATAGACGAGCGCCGTGGGGTGCGTGTCAGATGAACAGGACGCTCTCGATGTCGATGGTGACGAGTTCCACGTCACGGAACACAGTGCCGTTCTCTCCGCGGCGGTAGACGCGCCGCTGGGTTGGAATCATGATCCCGTCGAACTTCCTGTACTCGCCGACGTAGTGTGCGGCATGTCCGGCGTTGATGACCTCAGGCGTGTAATCATGCCTGCGCAGCAACCCGTCCGAGTCGAAGTAGAAGACCTGCTGCCGGCTGTGCGTGGCAATGTGGTCCGGGAAAGTGACCTTCAGACGCCTCCACTCCTCTCCCTGTTCCGTGACAGGAGACAGTTCCACAGCCCTGAATCCCGGCGAGGTGAACGTGAACGGAGACGTGAGGTACGTCCACATTGCATAACCGGCGAAGTAGGCAACGTGCAGATCGTCCCAAGCAGCACGCACGTCGGCCGGGAACGAAGCACGAGGGTCGAATCGCTCGGCCGTCACCTCCCCCGTGGAGGTCTCGACGGCCACTCGGTGCGGGGTGAAGGACGTCCGCAGATGGGGCGCGGTATACGGATAGTGGCTGACACTCTGCCGGTACAGGTCGATCGAGACAGCCGTATGACTCAATATCCCCTCCTGCCCCTTCAGTCCCCACAGCGAGCCTCCGACGCGGAGATGCGCGGTCGCTGAGCTGAACTGGTTGTAGCGTGCCAGTCCCCCATGCGCCTCAGTGGCAATGGCGACAAGATCACACATATCGAACACTCCTTCGTCTATTGATGCCGCTCGACCGGGCCGCACGCCTCCAGCGGACAGCAGGCGACCGTGAACCCCTTTTTAGGAGCATATGCTCCTATCTGCATCGCGGCAAGGATGGGGAGACATCGCCGTTCATGGCTGCAACCACGAGTCCAGGAGATCTCCTGGGGCCGGCTTACGCTGCGGCGGGCGATCACCCAGTGCCGGCGGTCCTCGCGGTGCCAGGGGCGGACCTCCACGCTGCCCAGTCCAAGACGCGCGGGCCGTGGGCGCCGGCGCTGCACGAGCGGCGTTCCCACTTCTGCCTGGGCAGGCCTTGAACAGGTCGTGGACGGGGTGGTCCATGGCCAGCGGCTGACGACGTGCCGCACAAGCGCGGTGCGGGGGCCGAGGTCGGCCCCCGCACCGCGCCGGTACTCGTCAGAGCGGCAGGTGGTGCTTCTTTCGGCGGTGTCGCTCACTGAGGGCAGTGAGCGTGGCGAGGACTGAGAAGGGCATGAACGCGATCAGCGTCTCGCTGGCGGTAAGGCCACCGTGCAGTACGAGGAACGCCAGTGTCACCAGTGTTCCCGCCACCAGTCCCACGAGGATGGGGTGGCGTGCGGACCAACGGTTCGCAGCGTCACGACGTGGGGAAACACCCATGGTCACCACCGGTTCCATCTGCTGTAGCGGTGCCAGCCGCTTCTGCATCCGTTCCGGTATGCGCGCCGGACCGTGCTCCAACCGTTCCGGCCCCACCGCGAAGCAGGACGACCGAAGTAGTGGCCGTACCGGCCGGCTCCGTGGCCGAGTCCTCGCCAGACCGCACCCCGCCATGCGGTGGCGTAGTAGCCGCCCCCCGTGCCGCGCTTCCGTCGGGGCGTGGAGTAGCGGTACGAGACCGCGTTGCCGATTGCACCACCAGCGATGGAGCAGGCGACGGTTCCCCGGCCGGCGGTCAATACGGACACTCCGGGCCGGTTCCCGTACCTCGGCGACCCGCACCCGGCAGCAATCCCCGGCGGATCCGGGCAACACGGCCGGAAGCTCCGCGGCAATCGCTCGCCTGCGCGGAAGCCTGCACGGCACGGTGGCGTGCTCCTGGGTCGGCCCGATCGGGCGAGGACCGGGGACCCACGCCGATGCAGGCTCTGGCCACGCCGCCGGGGCTGCGTACCGGGGCCGGGCGGCCGGCGCATCCGGCCTGTCCGTCAGAGGTGTCGCTGGAAGTCGACTTCGCTGGCCAGCAGTGCCGCGCCGGCAACTCCGGCGCGCGGGCCGAGTTCTGACAGCACGACCTGCCGGATCGTCGCCTCGGGCCGCGACCGGTGCAGCGCGACCGCGTCCGCCTTCAAGGGCGGCCGATGGTCCTTCATGGCCACGAGTGTGTGTTCTAAGATCCTCAGGATCGAGTGTCTCGTGCGTACAAGATCAGGGGCCAAGGACCGAGTAGCAACCCCTCACGACGTCGCGCAAGATTGTTTTATGCCGGTTCTGATAGCCGCGTGCGCCATGATCATGACTCTTATCGGTGGAGTCGTCGCACAACGAGTTGGCGACCGCCGCCATCTGGTGCTCGGCCTGGCCGCCGGTCTCATGCTCGGCGTCATCGGCTTCGACCTGCTTCCCGATGCACTAACCGCTCAGCCACGGCACGTTTTCGGGGTTCCTGCAGCATTGCTGATGTTCGTTGCGGGATTCCTGACTCTGCACGTGGTGGAGCGAGGGGTCGCCATCCATCGCGCCCACGAGAGCGAGTACGCCCCGCACTCCCACGCTTTCGGGCATGCTCAGGAATCGGCAGGGGGAATCGGTCTGGCCGCCGCCTCGGCGCTTGTGGGGCACAGCGTGATCGACGGGTTCGCCATCGGCGCCGCTTATCAGGCCGGAAATACGCTGGGCATCGTCGTTGCCATCGCGGTGATCTCTCATGATTTCGCCGACGGCTTCAACACCTACACGATCACCAGGCTGTACGGAAATGCCCGGCGCCGGGCTCAACTGCTGCTCGTGGCGGACGCAGTCGCCCCGGTGGTCGGGGCAGCGATCACGTTGGGGTTCACGATTCCGACGGGGTTGCTGGGTCTGTATCTCGGATTCTTCGCCGGCTTCTTGCTTTACCTTGCGACGTCCGACATATTGCCGGAGGCTCACAGTCCGCATCCCTCCAAGGCCACTCTTTTATTCACGGTGACCGGGGCACTGCTGATGTGGCTGGTGATTGGGCTTGCGAGCTGACCGTGAGTAGGTCGCTGGTGGCGCCCTCTAGCCTACGGCCCGCGCGGGGGACCGCTCAGTAGCCGGGTTTTCGCAGTGCGTTGGACGATGGCCGCTCGTCCTGTTCGACCCTGTCCGGCTGTGCCAGAGCGCCTGGACGGCTCGGCTGACGACGGTGGTGCAGTTGGTGGGGGCAGCAACTGATGCCGCGCCATGGCGATGAGGGTGCGAATCGCCATGGCCCCTACGCGCACGGTCGCACCGGTCAGGACGAGGTAGGACGCGATGACACCGCAGGGAGGGCGACTGCGGTTGATCCCGTGCCGCGCGGTGATCGCCACCGTCGCCCAGGAGACGGTGAAGGCCCAGAAGCCAGGCGTGAACCTCGGGCTCAGCGAAGCAGGCGACGCCTGCCATGGATGCGGGCCCCATCTCGATGGCCGGCATCTGCGAGAGGTCAGGGAAATCGGGCCGATGACCGTGCCGCGCATACCTGTCACATTCTTCGGTATTCCCTTGGGAATCGCAGGCTTACGGAGACGAGGGCAAGCCTCGCCAGGACGCCGCGCGCAGGCCCCAGGCCAGCGGTACGGTATGTAGGCTGGTCTTGTGGCTGGGGCTGGTCCGGGGCAGCGCTTTCGGTTATCTGCCGGACGGCCGGGCAAAGACCCCAAAACCAGCTATCCGACCCGCTCACCACGGTGGCCCCGGCAACCCTGGAGGGGATCACATGAGCTCCGACAATCAGGTATTGATCGTAGGAGCAGGCCCATCGGGGCTGTTGCTGGCGGGCGATCTGGCGGAGGCCGGCGTCAGGTGCACCGTCGTCGAGCGCCGCGTACAGGAATCCCGGCTCACCCGGGCGTTCGCAGTCCACGCCCGGACAATGGAACAACTGGACGCCCGTGGTGTTGCCGACCAGTTGCTTGCGACCGGTATCCGCAACCCGGTTCTCCAGTTCTTGCGGATCGATCTGTCGCGGTTACCAACCAGGTTCCCGCATGTACTGGTGACGCCGCAGTACAATACCGAACAAGTACTCCGGGCGCGGGCCCTTTCCCGAGGTGCCGACATTCGGGAAGGCTGGGAAGCTGTCGGGCTTGCGCAAGATGCGACCGGCGTTGACGTCCAGGTCCGGGCGGCGGATGGCTCCCCCCAGACCTTGCGCGCGGCCTACGTCGTGGGCGCCGATGGAAGAAGCAGCTTGGTACGCCGATCGCTCGGCCTGCCGTTCCCCGGCCGCTCCGCGGTGCGGTCGATGATGCTCGCCGATGTCCGGCTGGCCGATCCCCCGAAAAAGCCCCCGACCGTGGGGGCAGTGGGCGACGCCTTCGCGATACTCGTACCGTTCGGCGACGGATGGTTCCGCATCATGGCGTGGAATCGCCAGCACGAGATGCCGGACAGCGCACCGGTCGATCTGGAGGAGATCCGGACCGTCGCCCGCAGGGCGCTCGGCAGCGATTTCGGCATGCACGACCCGCGCTGGATATCACGGTTCCACAGCGATGAGCGGCAGGCGCCGCACTACCGCGTAGGCAGGGTCTTCCTCGTCGGTGATGCGGCGCACGTGCACTCCCCCGCCGGGGGCATGGGCATGAACACCAGCATTCAAGATTCTTCGAACTTGGGCTGGAAACTGGCTGCCGTACTGCACGGCCGTGCAGGCGAAGTTCTGCTCGATACCTACGAGGCCGAAAGACATCCTGTCGGGCGCAGAGTGCTGCGCATGAGCGGTGCGCTGCTGCGTGGTGTACTGACCACACCTCGGGCGCTTCGTGGCGTCCGCGACATCACCGCCCGGACCGTCCTGCGTCTCCCGCCGGTGGCCTTGCGGCTGGGGCGGGCGATGTCCGGAATCGACATCGCCTACGGCGCCCCGGCCGGCGCTCACCCGCTCACGGGCAAGCGGGCACCGGATGTTCTCCTCAGCGACGGGCGGCGCCTGTACGAGGCGCTGCGCGGCCGGCGGTTTGTACTGGTCACACCGGCCGACACAGCACTCCCTTCTTCGGTGACCGAAGGCTGGGCCGACGTGGTGGAGTGCGTCACCCCATCCGGCCTGACCAGCAAGTCCGTACTGGTCAGACCGGACGCCTACATTGCGTGGGCCTCGGACGAGCAGTCCCCGCACCGCCGAGCCGACCAGATCAGGCAGGCACTGGCCACCCACTGCGGGCAGGGCGTGGACCCTGCTTAGACCTGGTTCGGCACGGTGAACCGCGGTTTCCGCCCCGGGCCGGAAATGCTGTCCCGACGAGGGCAATCAGACCTGGTTGAGACCACCGTCGACGAAGAGCTCGGTTCCGGTGATGAAGCTGCTCTGATCGCCGGCGAGGAAGAGTGCCGCCGCGGCGGCCTCCTCCGGGTGACCCATCCGGCCAAGCGGCACCTGGCTGGCGAAGAAGTCCCAGAGTTTGGCGGCCTCTGCCGCGTCAGGAGCCAGTCCGGAGTTGCCGGGCGTCTCGATCGGGCCCGGGACGAGGGTGTTCACTCGGATCTTCCGGCTCTTGAGCTCGTTGGCCCACGTGCGGGAGAAGCTACGGATGGCGGCCTTGGATGCGGCGTAGACGCCGAAGGCCTCGCCGCCCGAGGTGGCGGCGGTGGATCCCGTGAGGATGACCGAAGCGGCCTCGTTCAGCAGGGGAAGCGCCTTTTGGACCGTGAAGAGCGTACCCCTCACGTTGATAGCGAAGGTCGAGTCGAAATGCTTCTCTGTAACGTCTTCCAAGGTGGAGAATTCGCCGCCGCCGGCGTTGGCAAACAGGACGTCGATGCGACGGCCCTGCTCGGCGACAGCGGCGTAGAGACGGTCGATGTCGTCAAGATCGGCGACGTCGCCCCGAACGGCAGTGGCATTCGGACCGATCTCAGCCAGCGCGGCGTCGAGCGCCTCCTGGCGTCGACCCGTGATGAACACGTACGCGCCCTCGGCGGCGAACCGCTTGGCGGTGGCCAGCCCGATCCCGCTGTTACCCCCAGTGATGATGGCTGTCTTACCGTCGAGCTGTCCCATGGTCAAGGCTCCTGTTCGGCGGAGCTCTGCGCTCCGCGGCCGTTGCTCTGCGTCAGTCCCGCGTCCGATCCGGCGGGCTCGTTATGGACGGTACGGTAAAAAACTTAGTACTGGACGAAGAGGTCAAAAACTGTGACCCGGCCCACCCTCCGGCGCGCATCGCCGTCGCGATCGCACCCGCAGGGCGCGGACGCTTTCCGATGCCACTGTTGACCTCGGCGGCGACCGCCACCTTGCCCACGAGCACTGCCGTCACGACATCCCCACCCTCAGTTCTTGACTCCTCCGTCCACAAAGCTGACCGTTATGGACGGGAGAGTCAAGAAACGTGTAGGCTGCTCGCCATGGCGCGACCCCGGAAGTTCGACGAGCAGCAGGTACTGGACATCGCCCGTGATCTGTTCTGGTCCGGTGGGTTCGCCGCCACGCGCATGGAAGACCTCGCCGCGGCAACAGGCCTTGGCAAAGGCAGCCTGTACGGCGCGTTCGGCGGAAAGCAGGAGCTGTTCCGTCGAGTGTTCGACGATTACTGCGCCTCTGTGGTCGATGCCACGGGCCAGCAGTTGCGCGGCGACGACAAGGACGCGTACGCGCGGCTGTCCGCCCACGTCCACTTCGTGGCGGCCGCCACGGCCGCGGACACCGTGCACCGCGGATGCCTGCTGGCCAAGGGTGCCGCCGAGCTGGCCGAACACGACGAGACGGTGGCCAAGCGGGCGCACGCGACCATCGAGGCACTGCGTACGCTGCTCGAGGACGATATCGCCGCCTGCCAGCGCAACGGCGATATCGCCGCGAACGTGGATCCCGAAAAGCTGGCCGCGCTGGTGCTCGCCGTACTGCGCGGTATAGAAGCGCTGGGCAAGGCCGGGGCCGACACGGAGACGCTGACAGACATCGCCCAGACTGCCCTCGCCGTACTGCCTCGCTCCGTGAACTGACGGGCGCGTGGAACAGCCGGAGGCATAGAGGGTGCTTCTCTTGTCGCCCACGCCTGACACAGAGATGTGCCGTTCGTTGTACAGCCCAGATCCGGGCAGCACGGCCCCCCAGCCCCGGGGGCGACCGCTCCGTCAGAGATGTCGCTGGAAGTCGAGTTCGCTGGCCAGCAGTGCCGCGCCGGCAACTCCGGCGCGCGGGCCGAGTTCTGACAGCACGATCTGCAGGTTCCCGGTGGCGAGCGGCAGCGAGCCCTTGTACACGACGCTGCGGATCTCGGCGAGCAGCAGGTGGCCGAGGCCGGAGACGCCGCCGCCGATCACGATCATCGACGGGTTGATGAAGCTGACCAGCGTGGCGAGGACTTGCCCCACCCGGTGGCCGCCGTCCCGGATCAGGTTGACGCACGTGACGTCGCCGCCGGCCGCGCACTCCGCCACGTCCACGGCGGTGAGGAGGCCCTCCGCGGCGAGGCGTTCGGCCAGCGCCGGCGACTGCCCCGAACGGGCGGCCTCGGTGGCGTCCCTGGCGAGGGCCACACCGCCGAAGAGGGCCTCCAGGCAGCCGGTTCTGCCGCACGAGCAGGCCGGTCCCTCAGCCTCGACCTGAATGTGGCCGATGTCGCCTGCGGATCCCTCCGACCCGCGGTAGATCTGGCCGTTGACCTGGACACCGCAGCCTATTCCGCTGCCGATCTTGACGAACAGCAGGTTGTCGACGGTCTTGGCGACCCCCGCGTACCGCTCGCCGAGGGCCATCACGTTCACGTCGTTGTCCACCACGACCGGGCAGCCGTGCGCGCGGGTGAGGGTGTCCCGGACGGGGAAGCGGTCCCACCCCGGCATGATCGGCGGGGAGACCGAGATCCCCTCCTTGAAGCTGACCGGCCCCGGCAGGCCGATGCCTATGGAGTTGAACCGCGCGCACCCGGCCTGGTCCGCCATTTTGTTCAGGAGTTCGTTGACCCTCTCCAGGACCGCGCGCGGACCTTTGCGGATATCGGCCGGCTCGGCATAGGATGCGATCGGTTCCAGCCCTCCGTCGGTGATCTCGATGTCGATCGAGCTGGCCCCGAGGTCCACCGCCGCGAATCGGATTTCGGGATCGAGTTGGACGAGAGTGGAGGGGCGCCCGCCTCGAGAGGTGGCCGGACCCGCCTCGAGCACCTTCCCGGCGGCGATCAAGCGGTCGAGTTCAGCGAGCAGCCTCGGCCTCGCCACTTCCAGCTGGTCGGACAGCTGTGCGCGCGACAGCGGCCCGAGGTCGCGCAACAGGCTCAGCGCGCGGTACTGGATGGTCACAGGCTCACTTCCTGGGTATCAGCCGCATGTGTGACAAAACGTTAGGGGCGTTACGTCATAAGCGTCAATGGCTTTCGCACGGATCACCGAAAGTTAAATCGGAAACAAAAAAAGCATCGGTGTGCCGAGAAGTTACCCGCCCCGAATCCCGGTCCGGAACTGACGGCATGTGGACACACTTGAGGGCCCGGCGGCCGCCGTCCGGTGACGGCCGCTGGTGGGCCCTAGAGCCGCCGGCAGGGTGCTGCCGGCCGTGACGGCGGGCAGCACCCTTCGCATCAGCCGGCCAAGCCTCCCTTCACGGCGAGGGCATCGCGGGCAAGTGCGGTCCGCGCGGTCGCGTCGGTCACCAGTCCGGTGTCCTTGGCCAGTTGCGCGACCTGGTCCAGGACCGCGGCCGCCTGGTTGGTACGCCCTGCGTCGGCGTGCGCCCGGGCCTGGCCGAGCCGGACCGTCAGCCGCTGCCGGCCCTGCTCGGTCAGCCGGTTCTCCGCACGCAGTTGGGTGATCAGGGAGTCCATCTCGTCGAAGGAGGTACGGGTGGTGAAGTGCACCGTGCGCGTGGTGGTGTTGCCCGCCGCGTCACGACCCGTGACCGCCAAGTCGTGCTCACCCAGCGGCAACCGCCACAGCAGCAATGGCTGCCCCGGCGTGACGGGCGTACCGTCCAGCGTCGCGGTCGCGGTCGCCCCTCCGGAGACGGCGTCCGTGACCGATACCACCGGCGTCGGGCGCTGGGAGTCCCCGTAGGCGGTGTCAGCCGTCACGCCCGTGACCGTCACCGTGGGTCCGGTCCGGTCGATCCGAACGGCGATGGTGCCGACCGCGGAGATGTTGTTGGCCGTGTCCGTCGCCCGGTACCGGATGGAACTCATCCCCTCCGTGGAGAGGGTGACCGCGCTGTTCGCGCTCAGCCAGGTCGTGCCGCCGTTGAGCGAGTACTCCCGGCTCCTGACGGCGCCGTTGTCGGTGGCGTTGACGGTCAGCGACACATTACCGGTGTACCAGCCGTTGCTCCCGGTGGGCTGCGCCGGGTTGAGCGCTGCCGTCGCCGTCGGCGGGGTCCTGTCGGCGATACCGGACCCCTGGAAGGTGAAGGAGTCCACATCGACGCCGCCGGAGGACGTGACGTAGAGCTGCCCAGTGCCGGAGGGAGCCGTGCTCAGCGCCGTGTTGATCGTCTGCCAGCCCTCACCCGCCGGGACGGTGATCGTGGCGAACGGGTCGGACCTGGGTGTGCCCCAGCGCAGCGACAGAGTGCCGGCGCCGGTGGCACGGGTCTGCACCCCGGTGATGCCGGCGAAGGACACCGGGTCGTAGCCGATCCAGTCGCCGTTGTCGAAAGCGGTCAGTTTGCGCTGTCCGGACGCGGTGGCGTCATCGGTGATCACGACGCCCTGGGAGGAGTCGTAGTGTTCGGCCTGCATGAGGGCGGGGTTGAGGACGACCTGAGCGTCGCTCGTGGCGGGCGGCACGGAGCCGGCGCCCCGGTCGGTGTAGGTGAGACCGAGGACACCGAAGACGTTCTCCGTGTCACCGTGGCCCGCGTCGGCCGGGGTGGTGATCGCCCCCGAGCAGCCGGTCCCGCTGCTCACCGGGTGGCCGTGCTGGTTGTGGCCGAGGCCGAGGGTCCAGGCGGCCTTGGTGCAGTCGACGTTGGTGCCGTCCTCCGGATCGTCGATCCGGGTGGCGTACGGCACCACGTCGCCCCAGGTGAAGAAGCCACCGTTGGGCGGGGAGGTGAACGCCACCGTCGGAGCGGTGTTGCCCACGGTGATCTGCTTGCTGGTCAGGCCGGTCTTGCCCTCGGGGTCGGTGACCTTGAGGCGGGCACGGAGCTGGCCGTTGTCGGCATAGGTGCGGGTGGCCGTGGGGCCGGTGGTCTCGAAAGTGCCGTCGCCGTCGAGGTCCCACTGGTAGGTGAGGGCGGAGCCTTCCGGGTCGGTGGAACCGGTGGCACTGAAGGAGACCGTGAGCGGTGCCTGGCCCGAGGAGGGGCTGGCGCTGATCACCGCGGTGGGGGCCTTGTTGCCTTCGGCGTAGTCGATCCGGTACAGGCCCGCGTCGGGGTTCTGCCGGAAGAAGCCGTCGCCGTAGTCGAGGACGTAGAGCGCGCCGTCGGGGCCGAACTCCAGGTCCATCGGGTTGTCCCACGGCGGGATGCCGTTCTCGGAACGCTGGCTGTTGGGGAGCACGTTCTCCAGGTTGGTGACCGGTCCGTCCGGGCCGGCCAGGGTCAGGGCGGCGACGTAGTCCTGGGAGAACTCCCCGAAGAAGGCCTTGCCGTCCCAGTAGGCGGGGAACTTGCCCGGGGCGGGGTTGGACGCGTCGTAGTGGTAGACCGGGCCGCCCATCGGGGCCTGGCCGCCGGGGCCGCCAGGACCGCGGAAGGCGGTCAGTTCCGGCCAGGGCTGGTCGGTGTCGCGGTCGCCGTACCACAAGGTGGCCGCCCTCGAGGGGGGCAGCTGGGTGAGGCCGGTGTTCCAGCGGGAGTCGTTGACCGGCGCGGCGCAGTCGAAGGCGGGGCCGGGGGTGAGGGTGGCGAAGTCGAAGTCCCGGTAGGGACGGGTGTTGTCACCGGTGCAGAACGGCCAGCCGCTGTTCATGGCGGTGGTGGTGGTGTCCCACTCGACGTAGCCCATCGGTCCGCGGTTGGGGTCGGCGTTCCCGGCGTCGGGGCCGTAGTCGCCCCACATCACCGCGCCCGTGGCCTTGTCCACCGTCATCCGGTAGGGGTTGCGCAGGCCCATCACGAAGATCTCGGGACGGGTCTTGTCCGTGCCGACGGGGAACAGGTTGCCCGGCGGGATGGTGTACGTCCCGTCGTCCTGGACGTGGATGCGCAGGATCTTGCCGCGTAGGTCGTTGGTGTTCCCGGAGCCGCGGCGCTCGTCAAGGCCGGGGTTGTAGGTGGCCGCGTCGTTGATCGGGGTGTACCCGTTGACGTTGGGGCCCGACGCAGGCGTGTTGCCGCCGGTGGCCAGGTAGAGGTTGCCCTGCGCGTCGAAGTCGACGTCGCCGGCGACGTGGCAGCACTGACCGCGGTTGGTGGTGACGCGGATGATCTCCTGGGCGGTGGACAGGTCGAGCTTGTCCCCCGTCCACTTGAAGCGGGTGAGGGTGTCGTAGCCCTCCCACTGCTTCCAGTACGCGTCGGTCTGCCCGGCCGGCAGCCGCTCGGGGGCCGCACCGGCGGGAGTGCTCAGCGGCGGCGAGTAGTAGAGGTAGACCCAGTGGTTGGTCGCGAAGTCCGGGTCGAGGGTGACGGTCTGCAGACCCATCTCTGAGTTCTGGTAGACGTCGAGGTGGTTCACGACCTTGGTGATCCCGGTGCCGGGGTCGGTCATCCGCAGATCGCCGTTGCGGGCGGTGTGCAGGACGCGCAGATCGGGCAGCACGGCGAGGTCGATCGGCTCGCCGGTGTCCTTGCTGAGCGTGGCCTTCTCGTAGTTCGACCAGTCCACGGCGGGGTCGGCGCTCGCCTGCGCCGCAAGTGCGTCGTCCGGGTGCGCCTGCGCCGCCGGTGCCAAGGCGAGACCGCCCAGCACGGGCAGCGACGCCAGGAGCACCCCGGCCATGAGGCCTCTCAGGGTACGGTACACAGTGATGCGTCTCCTTGGTCTGTGCCGGTCAGGAGGTGCGCAGCCGGGCCGGCCCGCCGGTTGCGCCGTGGCAGCGGTACGCAAACGGCGGGCTGTGCCCAGTGGAGTGCCTGCGATCAGGCCAGCAGCCCCTTCAGGGCCGTGAAGCTGCGCTGCGCGGCGCCGAACGAACCCGGCGGGTTGGGCTGGGTGTTGGGCGCGGTGTCCTGCTCCCAGATGCCGACGTGGCTGCCGCGGGCCCCGATGTCCCGGATGAACTGCTGGTACGGCAGGACGCCGGCGCCGAACTCGACGATGGAGTAGCCGTCCGCCCCCGAGCTGGCGGCGCCGTCCTTCATGTGGAACAGCGGGTACCGGTAGGGCTGGTTGCGCACGTAGGCAGCGGGGTCGAAGCCCGGCCAGCGGTGCTGGCCCACGTACGCCCAGTACACGTCCAGCTCCAGGTAGACGTAGCGCGGGTCGGTGTTGCGCAGGAAGACGTCGTACAGCCGGACCGACGGCTGGTCGGAGGCGAAGGCGAACTCTCCGGCGTGGTTGTGCTGGTAGAGCTTCAGACCGCGGGCGGCCGCGGCCTGCCCCCAGGCGTTGAACTCCTCCGCGGCGGCGAGGTAGCCGGCGACCGTGTTGGAGTTCGACGGTGCGTTGGCGGTGCCGACGTGCGGCATGCCCAGGATCTCCGCCGCGTCGAGCTGGCCCTGGAGGTTGGAGCGGAAGTCCCCGATGCCGACGTGGCTGCCGATCGCCTTCAGGCCGTTGTCGTCCAGCAGTTGGCGGATCTCCTGGAGCGTGATCTGCCGGCCGAGGATCGAGGTGTTCTGCGTGTAGCCCGCGAACTCGACCTCCTTGTACCCGATGCGTGCCATCTCCTCCAGGACGACCCGGAAGCCGAGCGAGCTGACCTTGTCGCGGACGCTGTAGAGCTGCAGGGAGATGCGGTCCTTCGGGATGGACAGGATGCTGGTCGCGGCGGAGGCGGACGGCGCCGTCGCGGCGCCGACGATCGAGGCGGCGGCGACCGCCACGGTGCTGGCGGCGGTGGCCCGCAGGAAGTCTCTGCGGTCGAAGGATTTGTCCAGGTGGCCCACGGTCACTCCTTGATGGGTGGGGCAAAGAAGAGTGGGGTGTGAGGTGTGTGGTGCTGACGGCGCGAAGCGCTCTTCGCCCGTGGACGGGCTGCGATCACAGACCGGTGCCCTCGGCAGCCGCTTCGGCCTCCGCCTGCGCGGTACGCGCCGCCACCTTCGCGGCGAGGTCAGCACCGCGATCCTGCGGGGCCGCCTTGGCGGCCCGGGCGAGCGACGCCGAGGGGGCGGTGGTCGTCGCGGCGATGCCGCCGCGCACGCGGGCCAGTTCGCCCACCTGGAGGGCGGGGCTGTTGTCCGTGGCGGTGAGCTTGCCGCGGACGATGGTGTTGTCCAGGACGGCGTTCGCGTTGTTGCCGGTGACCGCGAGGTCGCCGCCGAGGTAGGTGGCCTGCGCGCAGGAACTGAGCGGGCCGTCGCCGCCGAGCTGGAGGGTGTCGGAGTTGTTCTGGTACGCCGTGTCGCCCTGGACTTCGCTGGCGCACAGGACACCGCCGAGCGTGTTGGCGCTCACGGTGAGCGTCTTGGAGACCATGCTGTCGTACACGTCGGTGTAGAGGTTCGCGTCGCCGGAGACGGCGCCGGAGACGGTGGTGCCGGAGATGTACAGCTCGCCTGAGGAGGCTCTTATGTCTCCCTTGACCGTGGCGTCGACGCTGTACAGGAATCCTTCGACGGCCGAGATGCCGCCACTGGCCGTGGTGTTCTGCACATGTACGCCGAAGGCCCCCTGCTCGGTCACCGCGCCCTTGACGCTGCTGTCGGTGATGTCCAGGTAGGCGTTGTCCCCGACGGCGACGGTGCTGCTGAAGGTGACGCCCTTCGCCACGAGGTCGGCGCCGGCCTCGATCGTCACCGTGCCCTTGACCTTCGTACCGGTCAGCGTGCACGACGCGCCCGCCGGCACCACGAGGGCGCCGCTCACGGTGACGGCTCCGCCTTCTCCCACACAGGTGGTCGTCAGCGCCGCCTGCGCGGGCGCCGCAATCGTGACCAGCCCTCCCGAGGCCACCAACGAAGCTGCAACAAGGTAGTAACGGATCTTCATGGAGCTTCCCTTCTGCTGCTGTTACGGCCACGGCGACATGCCGCGGCCGGGAACCCCCGCCACGGCGGGGTGCTGCGGAGTGCGGGACAACTGTTACGACGGAAACCCGCTACGTGCGGCGGGCGGGAGCTCGGCTTCTCGTCGGCGGTGAGGACGCGTCACATACGGCCCCGGCATGCGGGGTGGGTTGCAAGGCCGCACTGGCGTTACGTCGACGCAACATCGCGTCGATCGGCTGGAACGCTAATCGGGGTCCCCAGTGGTGTCCAGAGCTTTGGACGGAGTCATCAAAATCTTTTGGGCAAACCGTCAAAAGATCGCCGTCATACGCGAATTGAATCCGCCCAAATGTTGGATAGCACCTTGACAGGGGTGACGCTCTGCCGCACGCTCGTGACGCTTCGCCACCCAGTCAGCGGTTCCGGGCACCATCGTCATCCCTGACAGGAGCGCTCATGCCGACCGGATCGTGGATCACCGGCGCCCGTGGCTCTGTCGCCGCCGCGGCACCTCCCGGACTGCTCGCCCTGCGGGCCGAACCGGCCGAACCCACCGGACGTGTGACCTAGGCCGTGTCGTCAAATGCCCGCCTGCCCCGCGGCGCCTGGCACGGCACTCCCCCAGCCTTCGGCCGGGGGTGCCCCCACGCTGCGTTGTCGAATCGACCGAGTAGCCCACTACGAGGACGACTCTCCGCCTTGCGATGCACCGCACCAGACGCCGCTGGGCCCGCCCTTCGGGCGGCCGGCGCTCATTTGACGACACGACCTAGTGGCCGCTCCCCCACGCAGGCCTTCCCGGCCGGTCCACCTCGGCCGTGGGCAACTGCGATGTATACGATCTCCCTCTGCGCCGGAAGGCGGGGCTGCTCACATCGACGTGGGCGACGGCGGCAACTTCCCTTCCCCTGACCGTCTCAGGGCTGCCGTAGCGCCTGACCAGCCTCGGCGAGGCCGCCTGTCGGGCGCGGCCCACGACATTCGGTACGGCCGGCAGATGATCCCGTTCCTGACCCGCTGACCCGCGCGGCTCGTCCTCGTCGTCGCCGCCCGCGCCGTTGCCGTGAGCCTCGGATGGTACGGCAGCAGGACCGTGTGGAGACTCCGCAAAAAACCGTTAGGCGGACGAGGAGCCCACTGCTACATTTCCGGAGGCCGTGCGAGAGATCGAGGAGGTGGTACCCGTGAACGCAGTATCGACATGGGTGCTCCCCTCCGGGGTCACGGTCGGACGGTAGAGCAGGTCGTCCGGGAGCGCCGTTCCAGCGCACTCCCGAAAGGCACGACCATGCATTTCACTTCCGAGCAGCGCCTCGACGACGGCGTCCTCGAACGCGAATTCACCCTCGGCGAGATCCCCGGCATCCTGTGGACACCCGCATCCGCATCCGCACCGGTGCCGCTGATCCTGCTCGGCCACCCTCCCCTTGGGCTGCGCAAGATGTACCCCCGTCTGGTGGACCGGGCCCGGCACTCCGCGGCGGAGGGCTTCGCGACGGCCACCATCGAGCTCCCCGGGAGCGGTGACCGGCCCCGTTGGCCCGCCGCCGAGCAGGCCCGCGCCGACCTGCGCCGGGCGATGGAGGCCGGCGAGCGGGTCAGCGACGAGATCGTCGACGCCCTCATCCTCCCGCTGGTCGACAAGGCGGTCCCGGAATGGCAGGCCGCCCTGGACGCCCTCCTGTCGCTGCCCGAGATCGGCGGTCCGGTCGGGTACTCGGGGGGAGTCATCTCCATCGGCATCCGGCTGGCGGTGGTCGAGCCGCGCATCGTGGCCGCCGGTCTCTTCGCCGGGAGTTTCGTGCCTCGCGCCATGTTCGAGGAGGCCCGCCAGGTCACCATTCCGCTGCACGTCCTCCTGCAGTGGGACGACGAGGGGAACGACCGGCAGGCAGCCCTGGACCTGTTCGACGCCTTCAGTTCCAAGGAGAAGTCCTTGCAGGCCAACATGGGCGGGCACACCGGCGTCCCGCAGTTCGCGGGAGACGCCGCGGCCCAGTTCTTCACCCGGCATCTGAAGTGAGGCCGAGCCGTCAGACCGGCAACAGACGGTAGCTGAGGTCGGCCGGCATGCAGTTCGCCACAGCGTGGCCCCTGCTGAACTCTCGGCAGGGGCCCGTGTCGCCCGAAGCCAGGAACTGTTCGATTCTTCAGACTGTGGGGAGGGTCGGTTCAGGACCCGCGTCAGTCGGTGGCGTGCGCGGCGGCGTATTCCTGATCGGCGACCGGAGTCAGCCAGTGCACGACGTCGTGCTCGGTGTCGCTCTCGTTGATGGCCAGGTGGACCACCAGCCGCTTCGGCGCTGCGCCGTGCCAGTGTTCCTCGTCGGCCTCGCACAGGACGCGGTCGCCGGGGCGGATGACCTCGACGGGCCCGCCGCGGGGCTGGCCCGCCCCACCGCCCAGATCACGTTCTCCCCCACCCTCGTCCCTCGCCACACCACCGCACACCCACCCAGCTGACCCACCTTCTGCCTGGCATCGCCGAGGCCGTCTTCGGCCGCTCCTTGTCCGGACACTCCACACTGCGCGCCACCGGCGCCACCCTGCCCGGCCCGGCGCCGACCGTCCTCGGCGCACGCGACGCCGCCCGCTTCACCGACCAGGGCGAACAGGCCCTGTACGCATCCAAGGTCATCTCCTACACCGCCAGGGAAGTCGGCGACGCCCAACTCCCCTGGCGCCTGGTCGTGGCCCACGCCGCCGACGGCGGCGCCCCCGCACCCGCACACCCGCACCCGCACCCGCACCCGCACGACACCCTGCGCATACCCCGGCTCCCCGCAGCGTTCATCCAGGCCCAGCGCGACTACTTCGGCGCCCACACCTACCGCCGCGCCGAAGAACCCGCGCTCAAGTAACACGGAAGGGCGTTGAGGTCGCAGGGGAGGCACTACGGAGCGCGAAGCGCGCAAGGGGGGCGCGCGCGTGACAGCGTGCGCACGCTCGGTGAAATTGGTGGCGTTCGGCGTGCACACTTGCGGGTCTCGTTCGCTTGGCTAGGAGCAAGGCAAAAGCGCTCGGTGCCGGGCGGGGGCTGCATCGGCCGACGAAAGGACTCCAGCCAGTGGATCTCGATATGGCTGCTCACGTGGTGACCGGAGCGGTGGCGCTCCGGGTCTTCGCGGGAGACATCCGCGCCCTGGGAACGCGCATGCTCAGCGCCGGCGTGCGGGTCGGCGCCGCCCAACTGGCCGCGCAGCACCGGCGCGGCGAGGCGGCTGCCCCGAACGAAGGCACCGACGTTCAGCCGCTGGAGCGCGACTGATGAGCCGCCAGCAACCGGATCCGTGGGCCGATCAGGCCGTGCGCGACGATCTGACCGCGGTGCTGCCGGACACCTTCACCGCTTTCTACTGCCTGCACCACAAGGCCTACCTGCGGTACGCCCACCTGCAGCTGGACAGCCGGCCCGCAGCCGAGCAGGTCGTTGAGGACGTGTTCGTTCAGCTGGCCACGATGTGGCCGCACGTGCTGAAGCAGCCGAACGTGGACAGCTATGCCTGGGCGGCGCTGAAGGAAGAGGTCGCCCGGCGCCTGGAGATACAAGGCCGTGCCCCCGCCTTGGTGGAGACCGCCGCGTTCGAGCAGATCCGGCGCAGGAGCCGTAGGACCTTCGCCGTGCTGGAGTCCAGCCTCGGGCTGTACACGGCGATCGCCCGGTTGCCGGAGCGCCAGTACGACGTGATCGTGCTGCGGTTCGTGCTCGGTTACCCGATGCGGCAGGTGGCCGAGCTGATGGGCATCACGTACGGAACGGTCCGCAGCCACGTGCGCGGTGCCCGCCGACGGCTGGCCCGGGATCTGGGGATCGACTGGGCCGCTGAAGAGATGAACGAGGAGGATTGATGAACCGGGGGAACAAGCGCACCGATCGCATCGACCAGGTGCTGGCCGGCGCGGAGGTCCTGGCCGATGAGTACGCCGACTTCGATGAGCGAGCGGCTCTGGACCGCATCGCGCGGCGGGTGGTGTGGCACAGGGCCGAGTCGATGGAAAGCCGCGCCCGGTGGATCCGCACCGCATCCGGCGCATACACCCGCCAGGCCGACGCACGGGACGGCCTGCCGGCCGCTCTGCACGAGCAGGCCGCCACCGAACTGGGCCTGCTGTCCTCCCAGGTGGTCCGGGACCCGCAGGCGATCGCGGCCATGGCATTGCTCGTCGACGACCGGGCCACCATCGAACCCACCGGCGCCCTCGCGTTCGCGTGCCTGCTGTACCTGGCCGACCGGCACGAGGCGGCGCAGTTCTGGTGGCAGTTCGCCGCCGGCGCCGACTCCCCCACCGCGGCCCACTGCCTGTTCCTGCACCATCTGCAGCACAGCGAACTACGCGACGCGCAGCACTGGCGCAAGCAAGCTCTTCTGCTGCGGAACCTGGGTCAGGACCCTCTGGCGCACGCCGCGTGGTCGCAGGCGACGACCGATCGGGCACTGACGCATTGGCTGTGGGGACCGTCGCCGTCCCGGACGGCGATGGTGCCCCAGGTGGTCACCGTCGATGTCGTTCACCGTGCGTGCCGGCCCGCCTCGTCCCTGCCGCTGTCGCACTCGATCACCAAGGCCGTCCAGCGCCTTGAGGCGCAGCCCGATGAGGACTTCGGCACCATCCCCAAGCCCGACCCCGAGCTCGCGGCCGAGCTCGTGGACCGTGCGGCTTCATGACGAGCGCCTCCGTCTTCAGAGCAGTGGCAGCGGGCCGCTCGCCTCCGGAGCCCGCCTGTGGTGAGCGGCGGTCGGGCTCGAGGATGCCCCCGGACATCTTGCGCCGCGGGTGGTGAAGGAAGCGGCCGAAGACGGGTGTCGGTGCTCTGGCAGGCCGGGGCCCGGCATGGTCCTGAAGCATGGACCAGGCTTTGTCAGCTGCGATCCCTGTCGGGGGAACGCTGCTCGGAGTGGCATTGACGTATCGGTTCCAGCGGCAGTCGGCTCGGGACGCCGAGGACTTCCCACACCTTGCAGTCGTTGCGGTCGCCGGCAAGCGGCTGGCCGACGACCACGACCATGCGGGTGTCGGCGTCGATCACAACCCGGTGGTTCATGGAGTACCGGCAGTTCTTCGACCGCTCGGCCACGGTGTGATCGCGAGTGGGCACGAGGGTGCCGTCCACGATGAGCACGGCCTCCCCTTGGCGAACCGTTCGCGCGAGTGGAGCGCGAGCATCGGCCCGAGGAGGTCGATGATGCGGTCCGCTGCCGAGGTGGACACCCCGAACAGCGGGCCGAGCTGGCGCATGGTCAGGTTCGTTCGCCAGTAGGTGGCGACCAGCAGTGCCCTGTCCTCGAGCGGACGGCTCCACGGCCGGGCCCTGCGGACGCCTCAACGATCAGACACCAATCCGCTGCGGTCGGGAGGTGCATGGCGGCACCCAGGTCATCGATCAGCCACACCTCCAGCGGGCCCGTGGGGGCATCACGGCCGTACAGGTGCCACGAGCCGACGACCTCCGCGAGCCGACGACCCACCAAGCTCTGCGCGCTCACCCCAGCACCATGAAGCGGGCACTCATTCGACACATCAGGCTCCATCGGCCGACGGTACCGCCGACCGGACCAGCTTATCTCCACCATCGCCCGCTTCTGATTGCCCTGTATTCACCTCGCCCGAGTTTCCACACATTCTTGGCGTGCCCCCAGCCTCCGTGATGCCGGTGGCCCCGCCAACCGCCATCCAGGCGCAGGCTCCAAACGGCACAGGAGCGCGCCCGCACACCCCAACCGCCGGGAACAACCGTCCGTTGCGGTGACCGCCATCTGCCGTTCATACCTGTCCCACCGCTCCGGTCGACCGTGCTTCCTAGCGTCCGAGAGTGCGCGCACCGCTGACCTGCCGCAGCCCGCTGTCAGGTTCGGAGCGCTGCTGTCCGGTCGGTGTGCGACTGCAGCCGACGACGCGAAAGGCCCCCGGAATGTCGAAAGAACCCAAGCAAACCAGAATCTCCCGCCGCAACGCGCTCGGCTTGTTCGGCGCGACGGTGTCCGGTGCAGCCGCCGGTCCACTGGTCCTCGGCGCCGGAACCGCCGAGGCGGTCCCGGCGAAGTCGGAGGTCACCGGTCTCACCACCGGCTCGGCCACCACCCCCGTCCAGGGCCTGCACCTGACCTTCGGCGCCGACCCACGCAGCCAGATGGTCGTCTCGTGGGTCACCGACGCGGCCGTCAAGAACCCCCGGGTCGTTTACGGCACGCTGAGTGGCGGCTTCGGCTCCACAGTGCACGCGAGGACGAAGACCTACGTGGACGGCACCTCCGGGCGGACCGTCTGGGTCCATCACGCGCTGCTCAGCAAGCTCAAGGCCGACACCGACTACCTGTACGCGGCCCAGCACGACGGCGCCACCCCCGACGCCGGCACCTTCCACACGGCGCCGTCCGGCCGAGCTCCGTTCACCTTCACCAGCTTCGGCGACCAGGGTGCGCCCAGTGTGACGTGGAAGACCGGAGCGAACCCGGCCGACGCCTCGGGCCGGGACTTCGAGCCCAACGCCACGCCCGCCGCTGCCGACATCGTCACCGGCGTCGAGAAGGTCGGCCCGCTGTTCCACCTCCTCAACGGTGACCTCTGCTACGCCAACACCGGGCCCGACCGCATTCGCGTCTGGCGCGACTTCCTCACCAACAACAGCCGCTCGGCGCGATTCCGTCCGTGGATGCCGTGCGCGGGCAACCATGAGATCGAGCTGGCCAACGGCAAGCTCGGTCTCGACGCGTACCAGACCTACTTCGAGCTGCCCTCGACCGAGACCCAGCCCGAGCTCGACAACCTCTGGTACTCCTTCACGGTCGGCGGCGTGAAGGTGATCGCCCTGCAGAACGACGACATCGCCCTGCAGGAGGGCGGTGACATCTACATCAAGGGCTACTCCGGCGGTCGGCAGCTCGCCTGGCTGGAGAAGGAGCTCAAGTCGGCACGGGCTTCGAAGGACATCGACTGGATCGTGGTCTGCATGCACCAGGTGATGATCAGCTCGGCGACCGCCGCGAACGGCCCCGATGTCGCGCTGCGCGCGGCGTACGGCCCGCTGTTCGACAAGTACGGCGTCGACCTGGTGGTCTGTGGCCACGAGCACGACTACGAGCGCTCGTTGGCGGTGCGTGGCGTCGTCCCCGGCAGCGTCACCCTGACGCCCAACCCGAGTCAGACCGCACTCGACGTGATCGACAGTGCGCACGGCACGACGCACATGGTACTCGGCGGTGGCGGCGTGGCCGGCATCACCAACAACAGCTTCACCACGGACGACGCCGACGGTCATGGCCATCACTCGGCATACGTCCAGATGGAGCACGTCGGCAAGTACAACTCGGTCAAGGAGAAGGAGACGGCGGTCTGGATCGGCGTCCGCGACGCGGAGCATCCGTACGGCTTCGCCGAGTTCGCCGTCGACCCGGGCCGTCACCCCGGTGACATGACCCGCATCCACGTCACCTACTACAACATCATCACGCCCACAGGTGAGCTGTCGGTCTTCGAGAAGTTCACGCTCCAACGCCGCCGTAGTGACGGCGGCCACGGCCAGCACTGACCCACCGCGACCAGCAGCAGCAGTCGGCAACGCCTGGGGCCGGGACGTCGTCCCGGCCCCAGGCGTTGCCGACCGGGAGCCCTTGGCGTGTGGACGCTGGAGCGCCGCGGGCGGGCACGAAGAAGGCCGCGCGGCCGGCGGGATCAGCGGGCCGCCCACGCCTCCGCCGCGGTCGTCACCGGCGCCCCCGTCAGCGCCGACTCCTCGATGGCCAACGCCAGCAGATGGTCCTGGCAGCCCTCGGCCAGGGGATACGGTTCCGGGCCGGCGTCCCGGACCCATGCGCCCGTACGGCACAGCAGGTCCACCACGGCGAGGTCGTCCTCGGACAGGCTCGCGCCCAGATAGCCGTTGCGCCACACAACCCGCCCGTCGAACGAGATGTGGTGCACCTCCGCCCCTTCGAGGTTGAGGTCGGTGCCGGTGCGACGACGTACCAGCGGGGACTCCACCGGCGTGCGCGGATCGGCCATCCGCACCACCGTGTCGTCCACGATCTCGCCGAGCGAGCCGCGCACCACGATCCGGCGGGCACGCAGCGGATTCCACCACTGGTTGTCCGTGAAGTCGTACAGGCCCGTGCGGGCCCCGCCGAAGTCCAGGAGAGCGAGAGTGGTGACGGCGTCCTTGGGCGTGAGGTCGTCCGACCAGCCGCCGGGGGACAGCGGATCGGCGAGCGGGGCGGTGAAGGCCCGGGCCGTCGCCGTCACAGGCCCGCAACCGACACCCAGGGTGTGCCGGATCAACGACATCGCGTGATACATGTGGGTCGAGGACACCTGGACGGACGTGACCTCGCCGATCACCCCTTCCCGTACGAGGGCGATACGAGCGGCGTGGCCGGGCATCAGTGTGTACTGCTCCGCGACCTGGACGAGTCCTCCGCCCCCAGCACGCGTCGCGCCTCCCACGGCATCCCACAACTCCCGAAGCCCGCGCACATCGGGCGCCGGCGGTGTCTCCGCGAGGACCGGGACCTCGTGCTCGACGAGTTCCCGTACGACCTGGGGCGAAACCTCCCACGGCACCGACGGGATCACGAACTCCGGTTCACTGCCGCACAGTTCATCAACCGTCCGGAAGGCGGGCACCCCCCACTCCGCCTCCACCTGGGCGGCTCGATCGGCCGAGCGCGTCACCACGCCGGCCACCGCCAGCCGCTCGGGCAGCGCCCTCGCCAGCCGGGCGAAGAACTCGGCCCGCCAGCCACTGCCCACGATGCCGAACCGTATGGGTGCTGCGCTCACGTGTCCGCTCCTTCCCGCGTCCGGGGCGCGAGTCTAGCCCGGCGACCTGTACCACGCGCCGCCGTCAGGGCGCACCTGTCCGAGGCGTACAGAAGGGGGCCGCCGCGTTCGCTCCGTCCGGGCCGTCGATGACCGAGCGGGTCATGTCGGACGCAGCCACCTGCTCGGCCTCCCGTGCAGACCTGTTGCCGTGCACCGCGGCCTGGTCGCCGGCCCGCGCGAACGCCGCGACGACGGCCCGGCCAGTGCCCCGGGACGCGCCCGTGACCAGCGCTCCGCGGTTCACTCGGCCACCTCCGCGACACCGTCGATCAGCCGCTGCACGTCCTCGCCGTCGACGTACGGGGCGAGCCCGGCACGCACCGCACCGGTGTCACCGAGCCCCAGCAGCCTCGATGCCTCCAGCGCGTAGAAGTTGCCCGCGGGGGCGTTCACACCGCGCCGCGCCAGCCGCTCGTAGACCTCCCGGCCGGGCACTCCCTCCACGGAGAAGAACACCGTCGGCGTACGGCGTGCCGGCACGCCGTACAGCCGCACCCTGTCGATGCCCGACAGCCCCTCCAGCAGCCGCCCCAGCTGGTTCTCCTCGTATGCCTCGACCGCTCGCATCGCCTCCAGTACCCGGCTGCGCCGGTCGCCCGCGGAGGACACAAGTGCGGCGATGTAGTCCACGGCCGCGGTGGTGCCGGCGAGCATCTCGTACGGCAGGGTGCCCAGCTCGAAGCGTTCCGGCACGTCGTCGGTGGAAGGCAGCAGCTTGTCCGGTCGCAATTCCTCCCACAGTCCCGGATCCGCAACCACGACACCATGGTGGGGGCCGAAGAACTTGTAGGGCGAACACGAGAAGAAGTCGGCACCCAGGGTGGCCAGGTCGACCGGCGCGTGCGGCGTCAGGTGCACCCCGTCCACGTACAGCAGGGCTCCGACCTCGTGGACGGCCGCGGCGATCGCCGCTATGTCGGGGCGTGTGCCCAGCACGTTCGACGCCCCGGTGACCGCCACCAGCCTGGTCCGGCCGGACAGCTGTTCCCGAATGGCGTCGACGCTCAACTCACCACTCCGGGGATCGAACGCGGCCCACCGCACCGCCGCACCGGCGGATTCCGCGGCCTGGATCCACGGCCGGATGTTGGCATCGTGGTCCAGACGGGTGACGACCACCTCGTCACCGGCTGTCCACTGCCGCGCCAGGGTACGGGAGACGTCGTACGCCGCCTGCGTCGCCGACCGGGTGAAGACGACACCGCGCGGCTCGCAGCCGAGAAGGTCCGCCATGGCCCGCCGCGCCTCCTTCACGACGTGCTCGGCACGGCGCTCGGCAGCTGTCACCGCGCCCCGGTTGGAGATGCCCGAGCACATCGCCGCGGCCATCGCCTCGGCGACCTGGCGGGGCACCTGTGAGCCACCCGGCCCGTCGAAGTGGGCCACCTTTTCCCTCAGCGCGGGGAAGTCGTCACGGATGCGCAGGACATCGAGATGCATGCACCTATCCTGCCGGAGCGCGGATTCCGCGCGGGCCGGGTCACACAGGACGGATCCGCCTGCGGCCGGGTCTACGTCACCCCGCGCCCGCACACGCGGGAAACCCTCGGCCAAGCCGCCGGGCTCACCCCCTCCGGCGTCAGCCCCGCCTTCGGCGCGAAGGAAGTCCTCGCCGTCGGGGAGCTCACCGGTCGCCGTCCCGCAGCAGTCGAATCAGCGATCACAACCCCGACCTCTTCCCCGGTGACGACAGCCGGCAGCGCTGCACCTGGAGAGGCAGCAAGAAGAACCCCCGCACCGACGATCCCAAGTACGCCGCCACCGACACATCCGGCACCAGGTGGGCTGCTGCGACGGCCACCTACCTTGAGTTTTGCGCGGTCGCCGCCCGCATCTTCCAGGGTCACGTCGAGCTGGGGGCACGTCGGCATGCCAGCGGTCGCGCTCGATACGGCAACCGTCGTCGCGCTTTTGTTCACACGCCGCGCGGCAAGTCAGGCAAAAGCGGCGGTGATGGCGCTGCAGATGGCTGCCGCGGTGCTGAGGCCGGCGTTCCAGTGAATGTCCACGAGGCGCACAGTAGGGCCCTGCGCGGACATTGACGGCGGAATCGGTGGTTCCCCTGCGCGTGCGCCGGTCACTGACCCGGAGCAGCACCCCGCGCGGGGAACCGCCCCGGGTGGCACGCTGGCGGTATGCGCGTTGTCTTGGACCCAGGTCCGGCCGCCGCCGGCTCCCCGTCGGAAAGGAGCGGTTCATGAGCTGGGAACCGTCCTGCGAAGGCATCGTCCGAAGCACTCCGGGCGTAGATGCGGTGTTCCTCGCTGATCTCAACGGGAGCCTGTATGGAACCAGCGACGCGGCGCAATGGCGCCCCTCGCCCCAGGAGACCAAGGAGATCGTGCAGACGGTCCGCGATCCCGAAGCCTCGCCGCGCCTGGCGGTTCAGGGCGAGAACTACGCGCTGACTGCCCGGCAAAACGACACCGTCATCGGCAAGAAGGACGACAAGGCAATCGTCGCGGTCGCCACCAGCAAAATCGTCATCGTCGCCCGCGCCAACGAGAGCGCCGCTCCTCAGGCCCTGAGCAAGCTCCAGACCTATGCCGCCGAGAACGCCAGTTGACGATAAGCGGCAAGGAATAGCCCACCGCTCGTCCGACCGCCCCGGGTTGCATGCCGTCGATATGCGCGCGATCTGGACCTGCTACGTCAGCTTCGACCCGGTCGGCCTGCCCGTCCACCTCTGCTCGGCGACCGAGGAGCACGGCACGGGGTTCCATCAGGCTCATGCGCCTGACGGCTCCAGGATCAAGCACCGGAAGCAACGTTCCGCTCCCCGGCTCCTCGGCAGGTGGGTGACTCGGGAGGATGCTTCGACTTGAGCTCTCAGGTCCTTGTTCTCGATGGCCAGGAGCTGGACCCATGCGAGGGCGAGGCCCAGCTGGTCGGTGAGTTCCCGGTTCGCTCTGCGGAGCTTGGCGTTTCTCCGGACGAGGTCCGTGTCGCGCTTGGTGCCGGCTGGCGCGCTGGGTTCGGTTGTGGCGTTTCGCGCCGTCGTGATGGTCTCGACGATGTCGGGGGCGGGGCGGCGGAAGCTGGTGTTGGAGAGTCCGACGCGATTGGCGAGTGTCAGGACGCTGGGACGGAGACCGTTGCGGGTGGCCTCGGCGAGAAGCTCGTCCGCCGCCCTTTCGGACGCGTTCGGGACGGGGAAGGTCGGGGAGGGCGGTCATGTGGGGTTCCCGTCAACGAGTTCAGGGCCGGTGTCGCACGAACCCGAGGTAGGCGTACGCCTCCCCCTCGCGCGGCGCCCTGGTCCAGGACCGTGTGATGAAGGTGCGGAGCCTGCCTTGGGTCAGCGCGAAGCGCGGCAGCGAGAGCCCGAGTTCGGCATGGAGGGCTTCCAGCAAACGGCGTTCGCGGTCCGGCTCCGTGTCCTCGGGGCGGAACAACCGTGCGGGGTCCAGGGCTTCGGGTATCGCGCCGGAACGCTCGATCTCCGTACCCCGCACGGTGAACGCATAGAGCTCCTCGCCCTGTTCGGCCACCGAGAGGTGGAACGCGGTGGGGCGGGCACCGGGAGACGCGCGCTCCGGGTCGCGCCACACCACCACCGCTCGGCCGGACGACGAGGCCGCCACGGCGGGGGACGCGAGCCGTTCACTCAGAGAACGCCGGGAGTGGCCGTCGAAGGCGAAGGCCCACGCTTCGGCGGTGCGGCCCGCGGCGACGACGGCCCGGTCCTCCCAGGGTTGCACGCCCTCGCGCTCGTGCGGCTTGGGCCCCCGCCAGGGCAACATGCGCAGCTCCACGGGCCCGCTCAGTTCGGCACCCTCCTCGCCAATCAGCGCGGGGAGCCGGTCCGGGTC
Organism: Streptomyces sp. PA03-5A; assembly: GCF_033792725.1. NCBI lineage: Bacteria > Bacillati > Actinomycetota > Actinomycetes > Kitasatosporales > Streptomycetaceae > Streptomyces > Streptomyces sp. PA03-5A. Next base: position 33,235 of record NZ_JARAVL010000045.1, read on the forward strand.
GACCCCCTCGACCCAGACACAGCGGTAGCCGTCCACCCGCTGCCCGTACACGGCAGGCTCCGTCAGCCAGCCGAGGCCCGGCGGGTCGAGATCGGGCACCGGCTCGGGAGCAGGTCCCGTCTCCCCGGCCCGCGGTGTCGCGAGGATTTCCCGCCCACGGTCCGGGGTGATCAGCGGGCCCAGGAACGGATCGGCGAGCAGGCCGATCGGAGCGATCAGCAGGGACTCGGGCGCCTCCCAAACCGGCAGCGCGTCCCGCAGCACCCGCCATGCGGCGTCGGTCGCCCCCCAGCGGGCCAATTCCCGGGCTTCGGCGACGGCCCGGCCCCAGGCACCGGGAGGCGCGTAGCGATAGGTGCCGTCCCGCATCGCGCTCAGTAGCGTCTCGGCGGCCTTCCGGTCTGCCCCACGGGCGGTCATCATCTTGAGCCAGTGGTCGTCCCCGCCCTGGCGCCATCGGTCGCCCGCCGGTGCCATGGCCTCCACGGACAGGATCTCGGACAGGTAGCGCGGGTCGGCCACGAGGTGGCCGTAGTCCCGGTGGCTGTGCGGAGCGAGCAGGTGGCGGAGCTGGCCCAGCAGGGCGGCGCTACGTGGTCGGCCGAATGACCGCGCCTCCTCGAGCAGCGGCAGGGCCTCCTCGTACCGCCCGCGCAGGGCCAGCAGGCGGCCCTGCTCCACTTGGGCGTCCTGGGCTCGCGTGGTCGCGTTGACGAAGTCGGGTCTCTCCGTCCGGTCGGCGTGGAAGGCGCGGTACTTGGCCTCCATGTACGCGCGGAACGACGCGTAGCGGCGGGGGTATTCACCGCTCCAGCCCTTGAACACGTAGAGCGCCCACTCGCCGTCCTGGTCGCTGTCGCCCGGGTCGAGCAGGGCGTTCGACATGTCGGAGTCCGTCTCCAGCCGCAGCGCGCGTCGCCACATCCCGGCCAGCAGGACGTCCTCCTCGCGCGGGTCGTCGCCCAGACCCTGCTCGTACAGCGGGGTCATGCCGTGCGGATCCCCGAACCAGTCGATGTCCGCGACACCGCCGAGTTGGTAGACCCCGGCCGTCTCGTCCACGTGCCACCCGTTGCTCACGGCCAGGAACTCCCGGTACGAGGGCGGCAGCCGCCGCCCCAGCCGCTCCTCGGCCGCGGCGATCGCCGTCTCGTCCGCCCCGGGCCTGCCCAGGGGCACGGCCTGTCCGCCGTCCTCGTCCCGGTCAGCGCGCGGAACCCACTCCTCCTGCCATCGTCCGAGGAACCCGTGCCAGTTGAAAGCCTCGCCACTCATGACCGGATGGTGTCATCCGGCACCGACAACGGCGGCCCGGTGGAGGACAGTCGGCAACCGGCAGGACAACGCAGGGCGCACGGTCGCGGTCGCATAGAGTGCTTGCCGTGACCGTGCTGCATGGCACCCTCGTCGTCCTCCAGCCCACCGCCCCCGAGGACATCCCCGCTCTGGCCGCGATCCGGGGCACTCCCGAGGTGCGCGCACGCTGGAACGGCGGGGATGATCTCGAAGCGGACATCGCGGCCGACCTTGACGACCCTGACACGGCCTGTTTGACGGTCCTTCACCAGCGGCGGACCGTGGGCATGATCCAGTGGTATTCCGAGGAGGATCCGGACTACCGGCACGCGGGAATCGACCTCTTCCTCGATCCTGCGGCGCACGGCAGGGGTCTGGGCACCGACGCCGTACGCACGCTGGCCCGCCATCTCATCGACGACCTCGGCTACCACCGTCTGGTCATCGACCCGGCGGCAGACAACACCGCGGCGATCCGCTGCTACGCGAATGCCGGTTTCCGGCCGGTCGGCATCATGCGGCAGTACGAGCGTGGCCCCGACGGGACCTGGCACGACGGCCTACTGATGGACCTGCTGGCCACCGAGCTGGTGCGCTGAAGGCACTCACGCATCACGGCTGGGCCGGCGGTGGGGACGTATCAGGGGAGACCGGCGGACGTTGCCGCACTGCCCACGCCAGGATGGGCGCAATCGTGGAGATCTGCTCCCTTGCCGAGTCCGGCCGCGCCTGCTGGGAGGTACCGGTCCGCGGCAAAGACTCCTGCTTCGAGGTCGAACGCGACGACGACGCCTGCGAACGGACGGGGCGGCGTCTGCTCGACGACGAGCGGATACGCGGTATCGCGGCCCGGCTGGACCGCACGATGGTCGGCATCGCGCACCACCTGTTCCACGCCGGCGGCAGGTACGCCGGGAAGTGCCATCTGACGGACCTGTTCGTGGACGAAGACCGGCGGTAGTGTGCGACGACGGCATGATCGAGTGGGTGGCGCGGGACGCCGAGAAGCACAACGCCCCAGGCCTCTACCGGAACATGCTGGAAGACGCCCTGGTTCCCGCGCTGTACGCAAGGGGGGCACATTCCACGCGGGGTTGATCCTCCACACCTACCGGCGTGGCGCGAACCAGATCTCCACCCGGCGCTGAGGGCGAGGGGGAACAGCGGGCACGGGCGTTCGGATCGCTCCACCGCCCGTTGTCAGTCCTCGGGCATAAGGTGTGCCGGTGATCTTCAAGAGGAAGCAGAAGTCCGCCGGCCTCGGCGCCGTCGTGTCGGAGCTGGAAGAGGCCGTCGACGCTCGTGACGGTGCCCGCACCGAGCGGGCCTTCACCGCCGCGATAAACAGCCTGCAGCAGTCGACCGACCCCGAACGCGCGCCAGTGGGGCCCCGGTTGGCCGCACTGATTCCCGCCTTCCCGCCCACCGGTCCGCGCCCGCTGCTGGCGATGGCGGCCGGGTTCTGCGTCGAGAGCGGGGCCGATCCGGCGGCCTGCGCGGAGCCGATCCTCGGCGGCGTCCGGCAGGACCTGCTCGACGCACTGGAGTTCGCCCGCCGGTGGACGGGCTCCGGTGGCGCCGAGGACGAACTGCCGGAGCCCGACCAGAAGATCATCGACGATGCCCTGCTGGCCCGCCTGGGCGACGACGCGCACGAGGCCACGCGGTTGGCGCTGGCCTGGTGCTCGGTCGAGGAGTGGCAACCGCCCGCGCTGGCCGTGCTGTGCCGCAGCGCAGAGGTGCGCAGCCGGCACGCGTCCGCGCTCCTCCCCGTCTGCAACGACCTGGCAGCCCTGGAGCGGCACGACCTCAAGTGCCTGGCCTACGCACTGGCCGTCCTGGACGACGAGGACCTGGTCGTGCTGCACCGGCCCACCGGAACCGGCTTCGAGGTGCGCATCGGCGGCATCGCGGACAACTTCCAGTTGCACACGCTGCTCGCCCACGTCCTCGTCAGCGGCGGCCACGTGCCCGGCACCGCGCCTTCGGCCGAGAGCGTCCGCCTGGCCACGGACCCCAAGCCCGCCCGGGGACGCAGCGAAGCGGTCGCGACCGGGGCCTTCGAACTCCTCGCCCCGAACGGCGACCGGATCTGGAACGAGGGGCTGCCCGACGACATCCCCGTGGTGGAGGGGCGCCGCCTGCTCGTACTGGACGAGCCGATGTACCAGCGCAGTTGGAACGCCGACCGGTTCTTCCCGCTGCTCCCGGGCACGGCCGAACTCACCCGCGTCCTCCCCGCCGAGGAGACGCGGAGCTGGTTCGCCCGCACCTCATCCGGCACCGGGACCGGCCCGGCGTCCTGACCCGGTGGCGGGCGCGCTCGTGACCGCGGCTTCCGCGGTGCAAGCTGGGTCCCCCTGGTGATCACACGCCAACACCTACGGGCAGTTCGGAGCGCCGACCGTACTGCAACGGTCAGTCTGCGATCACTCCGGCATCCATTGGGAGTGAATCACCATAAATGCCGACAAGTCGCGCACGCATCGTGCCGAGCACGCCATAACGGGTCACCGTGGTCCTCCCCCAGCCCCCGAGGCACGTGGCCGAAGCCACGGTCACCGAATGGGCATGCGAGTGATGATCAAGGTGCGCTACAACTACTCGCGGGCTCGGCCGCGCAATCGCATCGCCGGGCTGATTTCGGCACAGAAGGGGTGGGACAGCATATGGATGGATTGGCGAGACGGACGAATGGCGGGCGCCGCCCAAGAAAGCTACGTGCCGTCGTGGCGGCGCTGGGTCTCACCGTAGGGCTTGTGGTGACAGCCGCCCCGGCCGCTCACGCGTCCGACCAGTTGCAGGTGCGGTACGCCGGCAGCGTGAACGACGACCTTGGCACCCTGCAGGTCGTTGCGGAATCCGGCAGTGACATCACCGCGGTCTCGGCGCACATCGTCTCGTACACCACCGGGCACGAGGTCGCCCGGGTCAAACCCAAGGACTTCACGCTCTCCTCCGGCGACCGCAAGAGCGGCGTGTGGCGCACCAAGAAGCCGCTGCAGCTGGACCAGTTCGGTGCCTACCGCGTCGACGTAGAACTGACGGACGCCGACGGCGACCACGTCTCGCAGACGTCGGCCGGCGAACTCGCCTACTACGTCGTGGCCAAGTTCGGCGCACTGACCGTCGACCGTACTGCCATCGACAGGGACCACCGCGACGTCGAGGTCAGCGGCACCCTGTACGAGCGCCGGCCCACCAGGGAACTGCTCCCGCTCGCGGGACGCCAGGTGGACCTCGATGTCGACTACTGGACCCAGTCCTCCGTGACCACGGATGCTGCTGGACGCTTCGCCGGCTCGGTCCACCTCGACAACGGTGCCCCTGTTCAGGCCGTGTTCCGGGCGACCGGGGGCGAGCCCTTCGTCCTGTCCGGGGAGTCGGAGCTGGTCCAGATCGGCGTCGACCAGATTCCCACGCGGTTCGTCGCCCAGGTCAGCGCCACGGACATCGACGACGGAGAGGCGGTCACGCTGACCGCCAAGGTCGAACAGCACACGGCGGAGGGCTGGGTGCCCCTGGCCGGGGAGTCCGGTGGCATCCTCTTCGGGCCGAAGGAGGGCAGGACCGATACCGTAGGGGGCTTCACGACCAAAGACGACGGAACCTTCTCGGTCACCTACACGCCATGGGACGGCGGATACTTCCAGCTCGCGCTGGACACCACGGAAGACCCCTTCCTTCAGCCGTCCACCGGCCTGAGCGACCTGGTACACGTTCACCACGGCGCGGTGTTCACCGACTTTTCGTCGCTGCGGACCGACGAGCGGACCGTGCACGCGGAGGGCCACATGGACTTCACCGACGGCTTCACCCCGGGCACGGTCCTGGTCACCGTGCAGCGCTCGTCCGACGGCCTGGACTGGTCGGACCTGACCACCGTCGAGGCACGGTGGGACGGCACCGGGTACTACTTCTCCGCGGACCTCGAGGGCAGCGGAGAAGCCCGCTACCGGGCCGCCTACGAAGGCGGTGACGGCTTCCAGGACGCTGTCACCGACAGTGTGCTCGTCGGCGGATGAGCAGGTGGCCCCATACGGTGAACCGTCCGTACGGGGCCAGCCGGCAGCGCGTACGGCTGCGGCGGGGTCCGTCCTGCGGCCGCCCCGGGCAGCGCTGTCCGGGGCGGCGCTCGTCAACCGTTCTCGCTCAACTAGCGCTACGACCACACGAGTTCACCCGGGTCCAGGCTGCGACGTCGTGAGGAGGCCTCCGCCCCAGCAGAGGCCCCACTTTCTGGTTCCCCGGTTCGAACTGGTCATTCGTTGGATCAGCTGGACCCAGGGGTTCTGGGTATGGCTGTCAGCGGACCGTCGCGAGACGACTGGAACCGATCCGATGCCCCACGAACGCGACCACCTCTAACGGCTCGCCGGGCTGAACGTGCCGGACCGCCGGCGCGGCGACCGGCACGTCTCCCCGGCCCTGCCGGCCGTCCTCGACCGGCTCTCCGACGTACCCGCCCAGGTGATGACCGACCTCGGTGACACGCTGGCCCAGAACACCTCGCCCGCGCCGTGTTCGGTGACCTCACCGGCCGCAGCGGCCCCGAGGCGAGCATCATCTACCGCTGGTTCACCGACCCCGGTAGGCGCTGCGGGTATCCGGTCGAGGACCACGCCAACGGGTCGCGAGCCCTGGTCGCCGACCTGCGGGCCGCCGTCGGCCGCCGCGACGACGACCCCGCCCGCACCCTGGTCGACCGGCTGCGCAGCGGCAGCCCCGGGTTCGCCGCGTTGTGGGATCTCCACGACGTCGCCGTGATGCGGTACCGCCGCAAACGGATCCTGCACCCCAAGGTCGGCCTGCTCGATCTGGACTGCCAGTCCCTGATCGACGAGGACCGCACCCAGGTCCTCGCCCTGTTCTCGCCGGTCGCCGGTACCTCGACCGCCGAGCGGCTCACCCTGCTCGGCCTCACCAGCAGGCCCCACCCGTGAACCCGCACCCCCAAGGCCACGACATCAACCCCACCACCGGGCATCTCGGCCTGTCCGCCGACCAGGTGCTCACCACCACCCGCGCCGTACGGCTGCATCTCGACTTCGACCGGCCGGTCTCCTGGGACCTGCACACCGAATGCACCGAGATCGCCCAGCGGGCCCCACGACCACGGTGACAGCAACCGCCTTCGATCGGCCGGCAGACGCATTCGACCGCCCCTGCTGGCCGGCCCACGAACATCCCGGGGAGAAGGCCGCCCCCCGGGGTGTCACACAACCACGGCCGCTCTGGTCGGTTACTGCGGAGCGGTCGGCAGCCCGGGGCAGAGCCCGCCCGCGTCGTGCACTGCACAAGTCTGCCGCACGCGGTTGAGGCGACGGCCTCTTGGCCACCCTGCTCCGTCGTGGTCTTCACCCCGGGACCACCCCACTTCGACGAAGGGTGACCCAACGATGACGGTACCTCCCGGTGACCTGCCCGTGCCCGAGCACGGTCTGCTCCTCACGCACTTCCTGACCGTGCGGGACGTCACGGTCTCGCGCCGCTTCTACGCCGACGTCTTCGGTGGCCAGGTCGTGATGGAGGAGAACCCGGCGATCGTCAAGATCGCCAACAGCTGGCTCATCATGAACCCAGGGGGCGGACCCACGCCCGACAAGCCGGACGTGACTCTGGAAGCGCCCCACACCGGCGACCGTGTATCCGGTTTCCTGAACGTGCGCGTCGCCGACCTCGCCGCCTTCCACGCGCACGCCGTCTCCCAGGGCGCCCAATTCCTGACCGAACCGGTGGACCGAGGCTCGGAGCTGCGCTGCTACCTGCGCGACCCCGACGGGTACCTCATCGAGGTGGGCCAGTCCACCGGCCTGCTCCGGGGAATCCTGGCCCAGTCATAGCGCAGCGGCACACCAAGGGGGGCCACCACCACCGGACGTGGCACATTGCCCACCTCGACGGGCCCGTATGCGGCACGCCGCCGGCCACCCCGGACGAGCCCGAACTCGAGCCGGTGGCACCCACTCCGGACCTCACATGGGTGTCACCGGTCGTACTGGTCGGTGTACTGCGGCCCGTCCGTCTCGGCCTTGCATCCCTCAGCGCCCGCGGGCACGCCGTGGGAGAGCACGAGGGCGTAGGACTGAGGGACGAAGTCGCAGCCCTTGCCGGACCACTGGGACGCCAGGAAGGTCCAGCCGACGGCAGCGGCGGCGAGTGTGTACTTGGTCGTGGCGTTCATACGAGATCGCGCCTCGGTTACGTAGGGTAATCGTGACCTGACTGGAGGTTATATGCAAGTATGAACGGATTGCACTCATATGCGCACCTCGACCTCAGGGGCAGGTGCACCCCAGGACAGCCACCGCACGGGAGCCAGGAAAGCCATCGTCGCAGGTCAACCCCACGGCGGCACCCGTTGGGGACGCCACCGGGGATGCAGGCGCGCGGGACTCCGCAGCCTTCGAACCCGCGCACGATGAAGGGCCGCGCCAGCCGGCACCGGGCGGTAAACGGCCGCGGGCCCGCCCGGTGGGAGCGGCGCCGCTTGTCACCGGGGTAGCAGCAGGCGGCCAGGACATGCCGGGCGTGGGTCTCGTCCGTCATCACGACGCGGTCAAGGTCAAGGCCCTCGTGGTGATCCGGCGGGGTCGGCGTGCAGGCGGGCGGTTGGCACGTCATGGCCGCCGGCACACCGCGGCACGGGGGATCGCCTCACCGGAATGCATGACGCCAGATACCGCCCGGCCACGGCGGCACCGGGTCACCGGGCCGCCTGCTGAGCCGCCTGGTACGCATCCCACAACGGCTGCACAACCGTGCACTGACGCGCGGCCCCGTCCCGGCACGTCGGGCACGAGGTCGCGTGGTCCAACCACGCCCGGTACGCCGCCTGCACCGCCTGGTTCACCTGCGCCACACGGGCCCGAACCACAGCACCGGGCCCCGAGCCGGTCTCCAACCAGCGCTCAGCGAACCCGGACTCCCCCATGACCAAAAACTCCTCAAACCCGCCGGATCCCGCATCCGGCCCGCCCCAACAGCAGACCCCCAATGTATCCGCACGCCGCACAACACACCCCGAACTGCCACATCATCAAGACAACTCCCCCGACTCGTACACACAACTGCCCCGCCGCGCGGCAACCGGTACGGAAACACGGCCCCCCTGCACTCCTGAGCAAGGCCGGTTGCCGGTACCCAGGACAGGACGGCACCGGTTCTCCGAGGAACCGGCCAGGCACAAACCCAGCGCGGTGCTGTGCGGGCGCGGTGACTCGAGCGTACGCTGACCCCGCCATGCGGGCGCTGGACCGGCGGGAACAGGTCCCCGGTCCACGCCTCACCTCAGGGCAGGAGGCCCAGGTGACACCAGCCGAACTGTTCCGGTACGCCGACGGCACACTGGATGGTGATCCTTGGCCGCTCGTAAGGGAACTGGCCGTGAGCGGTGACCGCTCGGCGGCAGCGTCCGTACGGGCCGCGCTGGAAACCTGCACGCGCGAGCGCAACTGGTACGGCCGGGACCTGATGGCACATGCCTTGGCCGGCCTCTCCGGGGCCGCAGCGTTCCCGCTGCTCCTGCGGGTCTTCGCCGACGCGCTGCGCGGCGAGGACGACGATGACGGTGAACGACTGGGCATGGCGTTGAGCGCCGTCATGCGAGCCGATCGGGACGAGTGCCGGGCCGTCATCCTCCCGGTGCTCGCCGGTGATGGCCCCGACTTGCGCAGAGCCGCGCTGTGGGCGCTCCGCGACGTGTTCGAGGCGCCCGACACGGGGGTACTGCGCGAGGCGCTGGCCGACCCCGATCCGACGATCCGGCGAACCGCCCTCAACTCACTGCCGAGCGTGAGCAACAACGCACAGGCATACGCGCTTGTGGTCACGGCCTTGCAGGATCCGGACTCCTGGGTGCGGCACGATGCCGTGCTCCTGCTGGCCTGGTCCGCCCCTCCGGCGGCAGTCGACCACCTGGTTCCGCTTACCTCCGATCCCGCCTGGTACGTCCGTTCGGTGCTGGGCGAGGCGGTAGGCCGCAGGGCCGCGAACTCCGATCGCGCCCCGGCCGCGGCTGCCGCCCTGCGTGAACTGCTCGCCGACTCCGAACCGTCCGTGCGGGCCGGGGCGGCCCGCGGCCTCGGCATGCTGGGCGTGTCGCTCGATGCCCTGCGGTCCAGGACGGACGACCCAGACTGGTGGGTACGCGCCGCAGTCGCGGGTGCCCTCGCCGCCAGTGTGGGGCACTGGCCGCCCGCACGTCCGCTACTGGCCCAACTGACCGACGACACAAATCCAACCGTGCGGGAAACAGCGACAAAAGCACTCCGCCCCTTCGAATAGCACCCGCCGGAACTCGGGCGCGTGAGGGTGCCGTCCGCTGGGGTTTCGGGGCCGGCGGTCAGGGTCGTCTGCGCAATGACGCGGACGCTCAACCTTCGCGAAGACCCGGAACAGGCACGCGCGGGCGCCACGGCGGCAACGGGACAACGGGAAGAAGCCCTCGGCCGGCGCGTAGACGGACAACCCGTGGTCGCAGCGCGGCAGCGTCTGCCGGACGGCGAAACCGCGGCGCCGGAGTGAGCCGGAGCAGCCACCGCGCCCGCTCACCTGCTCGAGGACCCGGTCGGGCTTCGCCACGCGCTCCTTCCCCGGCGGGCACTTCTACCTCGAACAGCACGCGGCACCCCTGGTCGCCGACCTGTTCGCCCGCCTCGACACGAACGCGCCGCAGCCGGACCAGGGCTGACGCGCCGAACGCGCGCGAGTCTCGGTTCCGGGCGGCGGTTCAGGCCGAGGAGCGCTGCGCCCAGTCCTGGTCCAGGCGGTCGGCCAGGCCCGCGGCGGTGAAGGCGGCCTCCAGGTCCTCGCGGCCCTCGGTGAAGTGGGCCCAGCTGTCGTGGTGGACCGGGACGACACGGCGGGCGTCGAGGATCCGGGTGGCCTCAGCAGCCTGCGCGCTGTCCAGGACGATCAGGTTGCCGTCGAAGAGCACGGGAAAACGAGGTGCACCGGCGAACAGGATGGCGGTGTCCACCGGGGCGAAGCGCCCGGCGATCTCCTTGACGGCGTCGAGGGATGCGTTGTCGCCGCTGACGTAGACCGTGGGAAGGCCCTCTCCGGTCAGGACGAAACCGACGACCTGGCCGGTGAAGGGCTCGACCTCCTCGCGCGGGCCGGGGCCGTGGATGGCGGGAACGCCGGTGACGGTGACAGTGCCGCCGCCCGGGCGCTCCAGCTCGACGGTCTCCCAGTCGGCCAGGCCCCTGGCCTTCTCCCCGAGGCGCTCGCCTCCGCCGGGGGTGGTCAGGGTGAGGGGGACGTCGGCGAGCAGGGCACGGCCGGAGGTGTCCAGGTTGTCGGGGTGCTCGTCGTGGGAGAGCAGGACCACGTCGATGGGGCCGAGATCGGCAGGGGTGCCGGTGGAGGGGGCGGTCTTGGTCAGGACCGGGCGGCCGGGCCGGCCGTAGTCGCCGGGGCCGTCGAACGTCGGGTCGGTCAAGAACCGCAGCCCGCCGTACTCGAACAAGGCGGTCGGGCCGCCGTACGTGCGGACCGGGAACTGATCGGCGTTGGGCTGGGACATCACGTCTTCCTCATTCCTCACGCAAAAGGTCTGTGTTTAACGTGACACCAGGCTAGGCAGGGCTCACGGAAAAATGCAACCGCTACCATGAGAAGCATGGACGACGCCCTGGCCACCGACACAGTGCAGAGCGCTCTGCCTCCAGCTCCGGGTGCCGACCGCCACCGCTCCCTGGACTTCGCCAACACCGCCGCCACCTTGCCTGCGGGCCAGAGCTACGACCTGCTCGCCACCCCCGGATCCGCCATGCACTGGCTCGTCGCCCACGACCTGACCACCCCGGACGTGCAGCTGTACGAGGTGTGCGCACAGCGGATGCGCGCGCTTCGCGCACACGTACGTGCCCTGTTCGCCGCCCGTGTCGACAGCACCGCCCCGCCCGAAGACTCCCTGCGCGCGGTGAACGAGGCACTCACGGCCGTACCCACCGCACCCCTCCTCGCCTGGGACGGGGCCCAGGGACTGCGCCGCATCCAGGCACACCCCACCGACCAGGCCGTCAACCACGCACTGGCGACCCTCGCCGCCGACGCCGCCGACCTGCTCACCGGTCCCGACGCCGGCATCCTCGCCACCTGCGGCTCCGCCCCCTGCGACCGGTTCCTCCTGCGCACCCACGGCCGGCGCCACTGGTGCTCCATCCGCTGCGGCGACCGCGCCCGCGCCGCCCGTGCCTACGCCCGGCGCAACGGCGCCTCGGGCTGACGCGCCGCCCAGGACCCCACCCCGGGCTCATGCCGGACCCTCATGCCCGCCCCCGCCCGCGCAACACCGCGACCGCGAACACGGCCTGTCGGGCCGCCACCCCACTCCATGCGACCCGGACCGGATCCTGACCGCGGCAGGCTCGGTCGCTCCCGGCCTGGCGACCCCGGGCCCCGGTCTGACCATCAGCGACTGAGGTCTCGGACACCCTGGACCTCCGCAACAAGAGCCTCCGTATCAACCCCTCGGGCCTGACGGGCTCAAAGTCAAGGCCCGCCGCCTCCCCCGCCGCAGAACGCGCGGCAAAAGGAGAACATGACGGCTGGCTGATGCTCGGTGAGGGTTTCCGGCGTCGTACATCCCACGGTCAGCGGTTCGAGCAGCCGGGCCGCATCGCAGGTGCCGGTCAGGCATTCGTACGGGGCGGGCGATCGCGGGCTGCGCTCGACCGTGGCGAGTCAGCCCTGGGGCCGGCCCTGGATCAGGAGTCGATGCGACTCCTGCAATCCCGGCGGCAGGTCGTTCGGCGATACCCATTTGGCCTCCAGGACTTCGAACGAGTCGAGCTTCAGGGAGCCGCCGACGAGCTCGGCGGCATACGCCACCTCCACGCGCAGCTTGTAGCCGCTCTTGAGGTGGACCACCTCGCCGGCCTTGACGTCCAGGCCGGTCTCCTCACGTACCTCGCGGGCGACGGTGTCGCGGAAGTCCTCACCTGCTTTGGCGTAGCCGGTGGGCAGGCCCCATTGGCGGTCTTCGGGCCACAGGCGGTGGCGCAGCAGCAGCACGCGGCCCTCGGCGTCGCGGACAACGCCGGTCACGCCGACCATGTATTTGCTGTTCGTCAGCCACAGGACCCGCCACTGCAGGGGCCCCCGGATGATGCGCCACAGTCCAGCGATGATGCGCTTCACGCCATGCCTCTCGGGAGCCGGGTCGCCGATGCGTCCCGCGTAAGGGCCACGATCGCGCATGGAAGGGTGGCCTTCCAAACACGTGGCTACGTCGGCCGTGTACGCCGCAGACCCCCTTCCCGGCCCGGCCGCGGGTGTCGTGACGGCGCCCCTCGACAGCGGCCTGCCACGCCCCGGCAGACCCCCTGGTCAGCCATTTCGACCGGGTCCAGAGATCACCCGTGCCGCGGGTCGTGTGCCTGAGCACCCCGGCGCGGGGGTGCTCAGGCACACGGGTGTCGCGGGCTGCATCAGTCGACTGGCATCACCCACACGTCGGCGATCGAGGGGTCGTAGTCGGCGCCGGTGTCCTGGAAGCGGAGCCGCACGGTGCCGTCCGACGTGCCGGCGGAGGGGTCGACCACGAACTGGTGGGTGATGGTGCCCTGGCCGCCCTCGCTTCGCCTCAGGTCGACGCTGTGCACCACCGTGCCGTCCACCTGGACGTCATAGGTCTTGCGCCGGGCACCGTCGAAGGTCTCGACGATGCGGACCACGAAGCGACCCTTGGTGGGTACGGCGGCGTCGAACTCCAGCCAGCCGCCCGGGTAGGAGGAGTGGGTGTAGCGCCGCGTCAGTCCGGCCTCGATGTTCGTTCCCGAGTGCTCCGACGCGGTCAGCCGGTGGGCGGACTCCGACGGCCCGTCGCCGAGGTCGACGTGGTCGCTGGACTGCGCGGGCGGGGTGGGCAGCGAGACCGCGATCGTGCCGGTCGCCTGCTCCGCCGGCGTCGAGCCGGTCGCCACGGTGACCGTGGCCGCCTGGCCGACGACGGTGAGCGGCACCGTCACGACCGTTTGGACCGTCCTCTTCTCCCCCGGGTTCAGTTGGTAGCCGACCGGGTTCGGCGTCGACCAGCCGTCAGGGAGGCCGAGCGTGAGCTTGCCGGACTGCACCACATCGGTGCGGTTGGTCAGCACGGTGGCGATGGTGGCCGCCTGGCCCGGGCCGGCCGTGTCAGGCGTGGTGGACACACCGTCGATGGCGACGCCGGGGGCGACCGGCAGGCCCGCCGACACCGGGAGCGTCGCCGTTCCTCCCGCGTACTGGTAGGACACCGAGCCGGTGAGGTCGGCCATGGACGCCTGCGCGTTGGTCGCGACCGTGACGTCGTAGGCGTGCTTGACCGTACTGCCCGCACCTGTGGTGGACGCGTGCCGGCCCACCGGTTTCACCGTCCAGCCGCTGGGTGCCTGCAGAGACGAATCGACGCCGGTCAGCGGTCGCTTGCCGGTGTTCTTCAACGCCACGGTCACGCGGACGACATCGCCCGGGAGGATCTCGTCGGCCGGCACCTCCAGGGTGGCGACCGCGCCGACCAGGCGCGACGATGCCCGGGACAGGGTTTGCTTGATGCCGGTCAGCGCATCACGCAGTGCCGTGGCCGCTGTCTTGTCGATCGTGCCCTGCTCGGCGTACGTCTGCGTCCATCGGTCGAGGTCCGCCACGCCGGCGAGCGCACGGTGCACCGCGGCGGCGGTCAGCCGCTCGTCCGCGCCCTCGCTCTGCAGGCGCCAGGCGGCTGCGAGCTCGGTCCGCATCAGGGCGGTGCGCACCTGCAGGTGACCCTTGGCGATCTTGCCGGCACCACGCACCTGCAGCGCGTCGACATCGTCGGAGAACGACGCTGCCTGCGCCCGGGCCGCCCCCAGGTCCCCGAGCACCGGGTCGACCGCGAACGCATAGCGCCCCGAGCCGACCTCCAGCACCACGTCACCGTCGGCCTGCTCGACGTATCTCACGTCGTCGACCTCGCTGATCGGCGTGCCGCCCTCGGTGACCGCCCAGCGGTTCGCCGCCGGGATGCGCACCTGGGCGGTGGTGTTCGCCGGCACGGTGACGTCGAGCTTCATCGTCCCGCTGGTCGTGCTCCACGCGCTGCGCACCGTGCCGTACGGCGTCTGGTGGCTGAAGTCGACGTGGTCGATGCCCTCACCGGGCTCGGGGGCGATGAGCACCTTGCGGTAGCCCGGCTCGGCCGCCGAGACGCCCGCCATGGTGCCGTACATCCACTCGCCGACCGCGCCGTACGCGTAGTGGTTGAACGAGTTCATCCCCACGTCGTTGAAGGTGCCGTCGGGGTTGATGGAGTTCCACCGTTCCCAGACGGTGGTCGCGCCCTTCCCGATCTCGTAGCCCCAGGACGGGTAGTCCTTGTGCTGCAGCAGCCGGTAGGCGATGTCGGAGCGGCCCGCCTGCGTGAGTGCCGGCAGCAGTCCGTCGACGCCGAGGAAGCCGGTCGACAGGTGGTAGTCGCGGCGCTCGAGGGTCTTGACGAACTTGGCGACGACCTTGTCGCGCCGGTCGGCGGGGGCGAGGTCGTTGGTCAGGGTCAGGATGTACGAGGTCTGGCTGTCGCCCTTCACGGTGCCGTCGGCGCCGATGAACGCCGACTGGTACGCCGACCTGATCGCCTCGTAGCGCTGCTGGTACGCCGCCGCGTCGCCGTCCCGGCCGATCGCGGCCGCCATCTGCGCGAACTCGCGGGTGCTCTTGGCGACGAACGCGGTGTCGAGCACGTCGGCCGGGGTCGCGTCGTCGAGGTTGAGCCAGTCGAGGTAGCCGCCGGCGGAGCGGATGTGGCCGGTGGAGTCGGCGTCGAGGAAGTCGACGTAACCCTTCATCAGGTCGTAGTTCTCGCGGATGACGTTGGTGTCGCCGTACGCCTGCCACACCGTCCACGGCACGTGCACGCCGGAGTCCATCCAGCCGGCCGACTCGTAGCCGCCGTCGAAGCGGCCGGGGACCACGGGGGCGACGCCGGGCAGTGAACCGTTGGGCCGCTGGGTGTCCCGCAGGTCCTGCAGCCACTTGGTCAGGAAGGACTGTGCGTCCATGTTGTAGACGGCGGTGCGGGCGAAGACGTTGATGTCACCGGTCCAGCCCATCCGCTCGTCGCGCGCCGGGGTGTCCGTGGGGATCGACAGGAAGTTGCCGCGCATGCCCCAGACGATGTTGCTGTGCAGTTGGTCGACCAGGTCGGAGTTGGTGTCGAGGCTGCTGGTGAGGTCACCGTCGGTGCCGACGACGACACCGACCAGGTCCTTGGCCACGGGGGCCTCGTCGACGCCGGATATCTCGACGTACCGGAAGCCGTGGAAGGTGAACGACGGCTCGAAGGTCTCCGGCTGGTCGGTGGCGAAGGTGTAGTGGTCGGTCGCCTTCGCGGTGCGCAGGTTCGCGGTGTAGAGCGTGCCGTCGGGGTTGAGCACCTCGCCGTGCCGGATCTTCACCGTCCGTCCCGGCTTGCCCTTGAGGGTGAGGCGCACGTGGCCGACCATGTTCTGCCCGAGGTCGTAGAGGTAGACGCCGTCGGTCGGCGAGTCGATCCGCTTGGCGGTCCTGAGCTCCTGGGTGACCCGTACGTCGACCGCGGTCTGTGGTTCGAGCACGGTCGTCGGCTCGTCGCGGACGTGCGCCGTGGCCCAGTTCGCGTCGTCGAAGCCGGGCTTGTCCCAGCCGCCGACCTGCTTGGCCACCCGTGCGTCGTAGGACTCGCCGTCGAGCAGGTCGGCCTCGCGGGTCGGACCGCCGGTGGTGGTCCAGGTGCCGTCGGTACGCACGGTGGTGCTGGTGCCGTCGGTGAACTCGACCAGCATCTCGGCGATCACCGAGTTGTCCTTGCCGTAGACGTCGGTGCCGAACATGGCGACCTTGCCGCTGTACCAGCCCGGTGCGACCTCGGCGCCGAGCACGTTGGCGCCGGCGCGGACCTGCCGGGTCACGTCGTAGGTCTGGTAGTCGATGTGCTTGTCGTAAGCCGTCAAGCCGGGTGCGAGTTCGGCGTTGCCCACCCGGGCGCCGTTGAGCCGCAGTTCGTACACGCCGCGCGCCGATGCGTACACACGTGCCCGGGCGACCGTCTTGCCGCCGAGGTCGAACTCCTTGCGCAGCAGCGGGACAGGCTCGTCGCGGCGCAGCCAGGCCTCGCCGCCCGCGCTGTCGACGCGCAGGCCGCCGGCGGTCACGGTGCCGGACGCGAAGGTGCGGTCGCCCGCCGGGAAGGCGGTGTCGACCAGGACGGTTCCGTCGTCGCTGGTGACCGTGACGTCGCGGACCAGACCGCGCTCCGCGCCGCTGGTGCGGAAGCCCATCGTGCCGGGGCCGCCGAACGTCGCATCGGTGCGCTGGTCAAGCTGCTTGCCGTCGACGGTGGTGGTGATCGTGTCGCCGTCGACGGCGATCGCGTAGTCGTGCTCGGCGGCGAAGTCGAACCCGGCCGGGAACGGTGTCGCCTTGAGGACCGAGTAGTTGCTGCTGCGCTTGACGTGCGGGCGCAGCGCGTCATCGGCGTCGCTGATCTGCCACATGTAGGCGTTCTCGGTGTCCTGACCGCGGAAGTAGACGCCGAGCGCCCCGTTGATGTCGGAGGCGGTGAACTTGATCGTGTAGTCGGTCCACTGGGCGCCCAGCGCCGGTGTGTCCGCACCGATCCACGCGGCGGTCCACGGCCGGTCGCCCAGAGCGGTGCCGAACGTGGCGGGCGCGCTCCACTTGGAGGCGATGCCGCGGTCGTCCCATACGCGGACGGACCAGACGTAGTCGGTGTGCGGCTGCAGCGCGGGGCCGCCGTAGCGGACGTCGACCGACTGGCGGGAGGAGACCTTGCCGCTGTCCCAGACGTCGGGCTTGTCGAGGCGGTCGGCCGAAGAGGCGACGTGTATCTCGTAGGCCCGCTGCGTGACGCCGCGGCGCTCGGAGCCGAGCTGCCAGCCCAAGGTTGGCGCCGCCAACGGGATACCGAGCGGATCGTCAAGGGCGTTGACCGTCAAACCGCCGACGCTCGTTGCAGCGGCGGCGGGGGCGGTGGAGGCGGTGGGTGGACTCGCTGCCGTCGCCGTCGCGGGTGCCGCCACGACGAAGACTGATGCAGCGACCACCGCGGTGATCTGCTGACGCACGGGTGCTCCTCAAGAAGGATACTGAAACGCTTCAATGACACCCTGGCGGCCATCACCCCTCCATGGCAACGGGTTGGACAGATTTGATGGGATGGATTCCAGAGATCAATGAATCGGTTTAAGTCGATGGGACCATCGCGTCCCCGTGGCGGCGGGTTGGCCCGGTGGCCCGGCCCACGAGGCCGTCGCCCATGCCGAGGCGGGTCTACGAAGTCCTGCTGTCGGGGAGGCAGCCCGGTCCCGGCAGGCCCACCCTGGAAACCCGGCGGGCCGCCGACCGGCCACTCGGGTGCGGCAGGCTTCCACCTCACTTGGCGGACCGGCCCGGGCTCAGCGCCAGAATCCTGGGTGCCCGCCGCGAACCGCCCGGCGCCCGGGCGTGCCTTGAGGCAGGGGGCGAGGGCGTGGCGATGCGGCCCGGCCGGGTCTGCCCGTCGGCAGGCTATCGAGAATGGAGACAGGGGCGTGATCCTTCGTTCGGTGGGGTGGGGCGGCCGGTCTGAGTGCTCGCCGACCGTGTGGCGGTCCGGTCGTTCCGGGCGGGTGTCAGTGGGTTCTGCGATCGTGCGTGTCGTGGATGAACTCGTGGAACGCGTTGACGCTCAGGACCGTGTGCTGGGGGTGGTCAGTCGGCGGGACGCCGTTCGGGAGGGCTGGCTGCACCGGGTTGGCGTGGTGGTGTGCCGCGACGGGCAAGGACGTTTTCTCGTGCATCGGCGGGCCGTGCACCTGTCCCGTTTCCCAGGGCACTATGAACTCGGGGTCGGGGGTGCTGCGGGAGTCGGCGAGTCCTATGAGCAGGCAGCTGCCCGCGAGCTCAGCGAGGAGCTGGGAGTGCGGGCGACAGTGTGCCTTCGGTTCAAGTTCCTCAACCGGGGCGGGCTCAGCCCTCACTGGCTTGCGGTCTGTGACGCCGTGCTGCCGGAGATCGTCGCCCCTGATCCGGAAGAGGTGGCCTGGCACGGGTGGCTGACTGAGTCCGAGCTGCGGCGGGCTCTGCTGCAGTGGACCTTCACTCCTGATAGCCAGGCGATTCTCGATCGATATCTCGCTTGTCGTGCCGCACCGGCTTCTGCGCAGGAACGGTGCTCATGAGCTGGGCCAGTGGGAGCCCGACCGATGTTCGCTGTGAACTGCAGCTATCGATAGGCCAGTTGATGCTCGGCGACCATGGGGAACTTGTGCCACGGGATCGGGGGCCATGACGGTAGACGAGACTCGTCTGATGCCACATAAGGCAGACGTACCGGGTGAACACGGATGACGGCCGTGGCCGGCAGACCCGGTACGCGGAGGGAAACTGAAGCACCGGCGCCTCCGGGCCGACAAGGGGCGGCTACCCCCGCACCGGCAGGGACTTCGGCGGCAGCCGTTGCCGCGCTGACGCCGGCCGGCGCCCACGCCGCTGCGCTGTCAGTCCCCGCACTACACTCACCGCGCGTGGCTCCCCCTGCAAACCGCGCTGCCGCGGAAGACGACGCATCCCTGAACAGGCCGTATCCCCCGGTCGTGGGGAGCCGGAGGCTTCTGGGATCTTGTCCGGGGGCGGCGACGTCACACGACGCGCCCACCACTTACGCTACGTGACGCGTGGTCACCACCAGGGCAGCCGACAGGCCGCGGCCCAGCCGCGAACAGCAGGTCGCCGAACTCCCGGTGGGGCTACACGAAGAAAGGGAAAGACTGTGAACACCAGCAAGGTTACGGCCCGGCGTCTGACGGCCGAGGAGGTCTCAGAACTGGGCCTCAAGGACGAGATCTTCGTCTCGGCAGCCATGGATGATCTCCCCCTCGGCTGCTACGCGCCGGCATCCCTCACGAAGTCGGGCAAGAATTTCGAGGGCGGATCCTTCACCGCAAGGACGGTCTTCGGCGAGGAAGTCCACATCCTCCCCGACGATGCCGAGCAGCCCGGGATATGGGTTGCCGACGAGGCCGGAGAGGAAATCGAGGTCCTGGCCAGTGCCGGCGTCCTGCTGAACCTCGCCCTCTTCGTGCCCGGCGGCAACACCGCATCCCTCGAATCGCTCTACGCTGCTGCACGGGAGGCGTTCGGCGCGGGAATCGTCCAGCGCTGGAACGAGGAAGTCGTCGCGGTGCCGGACGTCAAGGTCGACCTGTTCGAAGAGCCCGCCCGCGGGCGCAAGGGCACGACCGGCCAGAACCGGGACCGCCGCGCCCTGGATATCTACCCCACCCGGGTGCGGTTCATGGAAGCCAGCGCCGGCTGGAAGTTCGTCCTCGAACTCCACCAGGAACACGTCGACGAGACACCCACCATCTGAACCGGCGACGGCCCACCCCGCACGCCGGCGGCACCACGCCCCCTCCACCCCGGAGGGGGCCCCACCGCACCCAACACACCAGGCGCCGCGCCCATCCCGGTTTCAGATGGGACCAGGGCCTGCCCTCCCGGCCCGCGCTGGGAACGGGGCACGTGCCGTGTGGGGCGGCCCGGACGACCGGGCCGCCCCGGGGTTCAGGAGGTGGCGGCGGGCCTGGGCAGCAGGACGCCGTCGACGTACAGGTCGACGTGCTCGTTGTAGAACGCGACCAGGCCCGCGATGCGATTGGCCTGAATGGTCGGGAAGTCGTACGCCCAGGCGATGTCCTGCTGCGGGTCACTGTCGCTGTCGAAGGACCAGTAGGCGCTCGTGGTCCCCTTGTAGGGGCATCGCGATACCGTTTCCGAGGCCTTCAGCCGGGCCCAGTCGACGTACATGCGCTCCACGTAGTAGCGGGTCGGCAGGCCGGTCTCGAACAACTTCACGCAATTGGGCGCCTCGGCCAGCACCACCCCGTCCAGCTCGACCCGCACACTGCTGGACGAACGCAGAGCGTCCACCCGCGAATACGGACTCCGCGGGTGGACGAAGACCGGTTCGTCCTCCTCGAACCAGGAGTCCAGCGCCTCCCACTCGAACCGCACCTGGCCGCGCAACGGCCCAGGGGCACCCTCGTCCCACACCCACGCCGCACCCTCGCGGACCTGCGAACCCACCCGCAGCGCGTGCCGGCGTGCGGGACCGGCACCGTGATGCTCCGTGTGATGCTCATCGACGAGCACGCCGTCGACCAGGTCCTCCACCGGGATACTGAACTGCGGGTAGGCCCGCCACTCCCACACGTACAGCGCACGACGCGTATCGAACACCACGCGGCTTCCCACCACGCCCCGGACCCTGCGCGGCACCGGCTCGACATGCCCCACCGGGACAATCAGGCTCGGATGCGCAACACTCTCACTTGCCATAATGCCGACCTCGGTTCTCTCGTTCGTCTTGCATGCATCGCCCCGCGGCAGAGGCTGCCCGTGGTCGAGGTCGAGTCCTGCGCTGGTGACACCGCCTCGCACCTCTCCACATCCTCTACGGTCGCGGAGGCGGACCCGCCCACGGGCGGCGCAGTCGCCCTACCAGGCAAGCAGAAGCCACGCACGTCTTCTCGAGCACAGACCGGCGATGCACGGGAAACGTGACAAGCCCCCGGAGGGGCTGGCTCGAAGCGGGGACCCTGCCGATCCCGCCACCCCGTCCGGCATCCTGGAGCGGTGAGCACACCCGCAACGCCTTCACTCGGTTTGGTTCCCAGCCCTGGAGACACGTCATGGGGGCCAGAGTGGGTCCCGCTCGATGCCTTCCGCGAGCCCACGGTGGTTGAGGAGCTCACCCCGTCTGCCTTCATCCGGGACAACTTCAAGGTCGACGTCAGCCTCAGGATCGGCAATGGCGACTTCTCCGACGCCGCGGCCTCCGTCTGCGTTCTGGATTTTGTCCTCATGCTTCACGCCGCGAGGGTCACGCTCCGCGAGGACGGGCTCGCAGTGTTCGAACTGTCCGATCGACAGGGCGAATGGCGCTTCACACGGGGCAAGGAACTCATGGGGTTGCGCACCCGATACGCCACCCGGGAGGGCTGGCGCTTCCGCCCAGCAGAGGGGCGCTGCCCCGCGGGTGAGTTCGACAGCCTGGTGGAGCAGTCACTGAAGGACGCTCTCGCTCTGATTTTCTCGAAGCAACCCGTGACACGACGGAACCCCTATCTGCAGGCACTCGCATGCAGCGGCTTCGACGCTACCTGAACGAGCCTGTCGTACTGGTGACTGGGCACATTCATCCGTGCGTGCCCGAGCAGTTTCCAGAGAGCCGGGCCGGCTCTGCACGCACGCCTGCCACCGGCTCGCCCGCCGCAGCAGTCCCCGCCGCCGAGAGGGCTGTCTATCCGTGGTCCGGACGCGGGGGGGCGGTCGCGTCGGGGCTGGTGCCGGGCCTGGTGTGGAGGACTTCGCGGGCCTGCTCGGCAGCGCGGGTGATGCTTTCGCTGATGAAGTCCAGGAAACGGGCGATGTTCTCCAGCCGGGCGGCGGCAGGCGTGTCAGCGCCGAGAACGGCAACACCCTGACGAGCGGTCGCCACCAGTTGGTCGTTGGCCCGGGCGCTGGCGATCGTCGCCTGGTAGAACAGCTCGTCATCGACGACATAGCGGTCCCGGCGGCGCTCGTCGCGCTCGCGGCGCACCAGGCTCTGGCTCTCCAGGAACGCGATCGCCTTGGAGATGGACGCCGGGCTGACCTGGAGGCGCTGGGCGAGTTCCGACGCGGTCAGGCTGCCCGCATCGGTGGTGAACAGACACGTCAGCACTCGGGCCGACATCTTGCTCAGCCCTGAACCCATCAGCACGGTGGTGAACGTCTCCTCGTACTCCGCCACCGCCTCCGCATCCCGCCCGTGCGGCTGAAGACCCGGCTGCGCCTCCCGCGCCGAGGCGGGCCTGCGCCGGTGAGCGCGGCGTTCGGTCGCCCGGTGGGCCAGATCGGCGCGGTAGGCGGTGGGGCCGCCGTTGCGCATCACCTCCCGCGTGACCGTCGACGTCGGACGGTCCAGACGCCGGGCGATCTCGGCGTAGGGGAGGCTGTCGGCCAGTCCCAGCGCGATCTGCTGACGTTCGGTCTGGGTGAGCCTGCCGCCCGGCATCGCGGTCTCCCTCGGTGATCCTGCGTGATGGTCCCTGACGCCCGACACTATAGCGTTCACGCCACAGCCATTGCAATGATCGCAGCGATGGGCGTTGCGTTCTCAACAGAGCCGTTGCAACAGTTTTCTGGCATCTACCTGCATTAACAGGGCTGTTGTGCAACGATCCTGTTGCCACAAATTGGAAAGCAACGTAGCGTTTCCGGTGTCAGAAACCACGAGCGAACACGGGAGACCACGATGCGCACCTTCGACACCCCCGCCCCCATCTCCGCCGTCCTGGACGTCCCCGCCGGACGCATCCAGTTCATCGCCGCCGACCGCACCGACACCACCGTCGAGGTCCTGCCCGCCAACCCCGCCAAGAACAGCGACGTCCAGGCCGCCGAGCAGACCACCGTCACCTACGCGGACGGCGTCCTGCAGATCCGCAGCACCCAGACCGGCAATCGGCTCTTCGGGCCCTCCGGGTCCCTGGAGGTCACCGTCCAGTTGCCCGCCGGCTCCCGCATCCAGGCCAAGGCCGCAAGCGCCGAACTGCGCGGCGTCGGACGCCTCGGCGACATCGACTTCGACGGCGCCTACCGCCAGATCAAGATCGACGAGGCCGCCGGCGTCCGCCTCACCGCCACCGACGGCGACGTCGAGATCGGCCGGCTCACCGGCTCCGCCAAGATCAGCACCCAGCGCGGCGACATCCGCCTCACCTCGGCCCTGCGCGGCACCGTCGAGCTGCGCACCCAGTCCGGCGACATCACCATCGCCGCCGCCGCCGGAGTCTCGGCCACCCTGGACGCCGGCACCGGCCACGGCCGCATCAGCAACGCCCTGAAGAACAACGGAACCCCCGACCTCGACATCCAGGCCACCACCCCCCACGGCAACATCACCGCCCGCAGCCTGTAAGCGGCGCAGCACCACCCGGGGGGCAGGCGCCGACCAAGAAGTCCCGCACGGCGGGCCACCAACCCGCCCCCCTCGGGGCCCTGCGACCCACGTCGCGGGCCCCCAATTGGCCACACCCCACGTCCTCACACCACGCCCTCACACCACCAAGGCGGAAGAGACATGACCAAGAACAGCACTCCCCCGGCCGGCTCCGCGTGGAGCGGCATGGTGCCCGTCGACGACAGCGCCCTGGCCGTCACCGACACCGGCGGCCCCGGCACCCCCGTCGTCTACCTCAACGGCCAGTTCGCCACCCAGGGCTACTGGCGCCGGGTCATCACCGAACTGGGCTCCGGGTGGCGGCACATCACCTACGACGAACGCGCCCGCGGCAGAAGATCGAAGCGCTCGGCGGACTACTCCTTCGAAGCCGCCGTCCGTGACGTGGATGCCGTCCTCGCCGCCAGGAACGTGGACCAGGCACTGCTGGTGGGCTGGTCCTACGGAGCAGTCGTCGCCGCCCACTGGGCCCACCGCAACCCCGACCGCAGCCTGGGCGCAGTCCTCGTCGACGGCGCCTTCCCCCACGACTGGCTGGATGAGGCCATGGAACAACGCATCCGCACCTTGTTCCGCCGCATGAGCTGGATCACCCCGCTACTGCGCCCCACCGGTCTGACCCCCCGCATGACCGCCCACCAGATGGCCGACAGCAACATCGAACTCGGCCGGCTCTCCCGCGAACGCGAACTCGGCCCCGTCCTGGACGCCATCACCGTCCCCGTCCGCTACGTCGTCGCCTCCGGAACCTCCCTGGGAAGCCGCGGGGACGAGCAGGAACGCATACGCACCAGCCTCGAGGCCGTCATCACCCGCAACCCCAACATCCGCATCAGTGCGAAGGTCGCCAGCAACCACGGTGCCATCCTCAAGAAGGACGCCCCCGCCATCGCCCACGCCATACGCGAAGCCGCCGGCCTGAACCGTGCCGAACACTGACCACACCACCACGACAGGGCCGCGACCGGCACCCGGTCACCACGGTGACCGGCCCGCGCGGCGACGACAGCGAAGCAGGCGCGAGCCAGGCGCCTGCTTCGCTGTCCCCCTGCCACAGGTACGTTCGACGCGACGTAGCCGCGGGGGTGTCGGTGTGGGATACGCGGGCGCCTGCGTGATCGGGTCGGTCCTTGCCAGGCACGGGCCCCGGCGAGGGCCTGGCGGTCAACCCCCGCACCTGGCACCTCCCTTTCCGCGCCGACGTTTACGCCGCCCACGTGCTCATGAGCGGACGAGAACGGGAATGCTCAGCGAGGCTTGATCACATAGTCGTGGCCTCCCTTGACCTCGAACACGGCGACGGTGCTCTCCGGATGTTCCACATGGTGCCGCGGGGGGTGGCCGGTGGAGCGCACGGTTACCGGAACGGAGGTACGCAGCCGGACGGTGCCGTCGTGCCGCGCCGCAAGGCGGGCGTGGGACAGCGCGCCGTCACGCCAGACGAGATCGACGGTGAGGCCTCCACGGGCGAGCAGGCCTGTGACGCGTCCGTCCGGAAGCTGGGGAGGCAGCGCGGGCAGCAGATGGACCTCGTCGGTGTGCGACTGGAGCAGCCATTCGGTCACGCCCGCCGTGGCACCGAAGTTGCCGTCTATCTGGAACGGCGGGTGGAGGTCGAACAGGTTCGGCGCGGTGCGGTCGGGCGTGAGGAGGTCGCTGAGCAACTTGTAGGAGCGGGCGCCGTCCTCCGCCCGCGCCCAGAAGTTGATCTTCCAGGCGAGGGACCAGCCCGTGCCGGCGTCGCCGCGCATCTCCAGTGTCTTCAGGGCGGCCTGGAAGAGGTCCGGCGTACCGCGCTTGGTGATCTGGTTGCTGGGGTGCAGGCCGTACAGGTGGGAGACATGGCGGTGCTGCCGCTCCGGGGCGCCGGCGTCCCAGTCCTCCTGCCACTCCTGCAACTGCCCCAACACCCCGATCTTCATGGGAGGCAACTGGTCCCGGGCCGCACGCACCCGCTCCGCGTAGGGGCTCGGGGCGTCGAGGGTGTCACAAGCCGCGAGGTAGCCGTCGAAGAGGTCGCGCAGGATCTGGTTGTCCATGGTCGGCCCGGCGCACGCCGACACACCGTTGTGGTGGGCGTTCTCCGGTGACACGGACGGGCAGGTGACGAGGTGTCCCGTACCGGGGTCGCGAACGAGTGAGTCGAGGAAGAAGCGGACCGCTCCCTCGACCACGGGCAGGCGGCGGCGCAAGGCCTCGCGGTCGCCGGTGAAGCGGTAGTGCTCCCAGACGGAGGTCGCCAGCCAGGCGCCGCCGGTGGGCCACATCCCCCAGAAGGCGCCGTCGACGGGCGCGGTCCCGCGCCAGGCGTCCGTGTTGTGGTGCGCCACCCAGCCGTCCGCGCCGTACTGCACCCGCGCCGTCTTCCGCCCGGCCTCGGACAGGTCGTCGAGGAGCGCGAAGATCGGCTCCCAGCACTCCAGGAGGTTGGCGGTGGGGGCGGGCCAGTAGTTCATCTCCGTATTGATGTTGATCGTGTACTTGGAATCCCAGGGCGGCGAGAGCTGGTCGTTCCAGATACCCTGCAGGTTGGCGGGCTGGGTGCCCGGGCGGGAGGAGGCGATGAGCAGGTAGCGGCCGTACTGGTAGTGCAGCGCGATCAGCTGCGGGTCCTCCGCCCCGGCGAAGGCGGCCACCCGCTGGTCGGTCGGCGCGCCGGCCGCATCGGTGGTGCCGAGGTCGAGCGTGACGCGGCGGAAGAGCGCCCGGTGGTCCCGTTCGTGCCGTGCGCGCAGCTCCGGGTACGGGACGGCGGCAGCGGCGTTCAACGGGTCCTCGGCGCGGGCCCGGTGGTCGCCCGAGGCATCCGTGTAGCCGAGGTAACTGGTGCCCACGGACACCAGCAGGGTCGCCGAATCGGCCCCGGTCACCGTGAGCGTGCCGTTCTCGCTGCGCACGGTGCCGCCGTCGGCGTGGGCCCGGACCAGGGCGCGGAAGCGGACCTGTCCGGTGACTCCCTCGCGGGTCTGCCCGACACCTTCCAGTGCGGCCGTCAGCGGGTCGGGGGAGTCCGTCGCGGCCTGCTGGGGTGTGTCGAAAGCCGCGCTGAAGGACAGTCCGCCACGGCCGCCGGCGGTCAGCCGGACCACGATCACCTGATCACTGTGGCTGGCGAAGACCTCGCGCCGGTACGGGACCCCGCCACGGCTGTACGTCACGGTCGCGACGCCCCTGTCGAGGTCCAGTTCCCGTCGGTAGCCGGTGACGTCGCCGGTGCCCGCGAGGGTGAGGCGCAGGTTTCCGACGGTCTGGTACATCAGCTCGCCGACCGGTATGCCCATGAAGGACGAGTTGATCAGGTTCTGGGCGGAGTTCCATTCCCCGGCGAAGACCCTGCGCCGGATCTCCGCGAGGTTGGCCAGGCCCTGGGGGTTGGCGGGCTCGTAGGGGCCTCCCGCCCACAGCGTGTCCTCGTTGAGCTGGAGTTGCTCGGTGTTCACGCCACCGAACACCATCGCGCCGAGGCGGCCGTTGCCGAGCGGCAGGGCCTCCAGCCATTGTGCGGCGGGCTTGTCGTACCACAGGGAAAGGGGAGACGGCTTGGGGGCGGGGTGCGGCTCCGGTCCCGGAGCGGGATGCGGCGCCGCGGCCGCCTCGGCTGCCGGCAGTCCGGCGGTCAGCGCGGCCGTAGCGGCCGCGGAGGCGACGAGAAAGTCTCTTCGTTCCACGAGGTTGCCATGCCTTTCGGTCGCAGGTGTCCGGGCCGGTCCCGAGGAGTGCACCCCGGAATCGCGGGCGCGGTCCGCACGCGCGGGTGGCTGTCGCCCGGCCCGGTCGGAGGGTTCCTATTCCTGGGCCCTGCCGCCTGTGATGCGGGACAGCGCCAGGGCGATGAGGATGATCGTGCCGTTGAGGGCGCCGATCCACTGCGCGGGGACGCCACCGAGGGTGAGGACGTTCTGGATCATGAACAGGAGCAGGATGCCCGTGAAGGCTCCGAACATGGTGCCCTTGCCGCCGTTGAGGCTGATGCCGCCGATGACCGCCGCCGCGAAGACGGTGAAGATGTAGCCGTTGCCCTGGGCGGAGGCCACCGAGGCGAGGCGCCCCGAGAGCAGCAGGCCGCTCAGCGCCGCCAGCACGCTCGCGGTGACGATGACGGTCCACAGCACACGGTCGGTACGGATGCCCGCCGCTTTCGCCGCGTCGACGTTGCCGCCGATCGCGTACAGGGAGCGGCCGAAGCTGGTGAAGCCGAGCACCACGATGCCGGTGGCGAACAGGAGCAGGCAGATCCACACCGAGGCGGGCATGCCCGCCCACTGGGCGGTGCCGAGGTAGAGCATCGACGGCGGCAGCTGGAAGAACGTCTGGCCACCGGAGATGCCGGTCAGGACACCGCGCAGCACGATCAGCATGCCGAGCGTCACGATGAAGCCGTTGAGACCGAACCGGATGATGAACAAGGCGTTGACCACACCGATCAGCAGACCCACCGCCAAGGTGACCGGCACGGACCACCCGCCGGGCAGCACGCCGATTCCGTGCGTCGCGCCCGCCGGGACGGTGAGCCAGGCCGCGACCCCGGGTGCGATCCCCACGGTGGACTCCAGGGAGAGGTCCATCTTCTTGACGATCAGCACCAGGGTCTGGGCGAGGACCAGCAGCGCGATCTCGGACATGGTCTGCAGGACGTTGATCAGGTTGTCAGCCTGGAGGAACACCGGGTTGACGAGCTGGCCGACGATCGCCATCACGATGATCGCGGGAACGAGCGCCAGGTCGCGCAGTCGTGCGAGAGCGATCCGGTGACCGCTCCTTGTCGCTGCGGCCGGCTGCGCGCTCGAGGCGTCGGGCTGCCCGCCGTCCGGGCTCTTCGCAGCAGCCGCGGTCGCGCTCTCAGACATCGAGGTCCACTCCTTCCATCGCGGCCACGAGCTCGTGGTCGTGCCAGCCACCGGCCCTCTCGGCCACGACACGGCCCTGGAACATCACCAGGACCCGGTCGCATGTGCGCAGGTCGTCGAGTTCGTCGGAGGCGATGAGCACCCCGGTACCGGACTCGGCGATCTCCTCGACCTTGCCGAGGAGGAACTCCTTGGACCGCACGTCCACGCCGGCGGTCGGATTGATCAGCACCAGCACTTTGGGATCGTTGGCCAGGGCCCGGGCCATGACGACCTTCTGCTGGTTGCCTCCCGAGAGCCCGGAGACGGGCAGCTGCGGCCCCGGTGTCTTGATCGCCAGCTTTTCGATCATGGAGCGGGCGTAGGCGTCACGGCGCCGGTTGTCGATGAGACCCCGCGAGCCGAGCCGTTCGGGGATGGTCAGGGTCCCGTTGTCGGCGATGGACATCTCCGGTACGAGCCCCTGGTGGTGACGGTCCTGCGGGACGAACCCCACACCCGCCGCCAGCGCGGCGGGGACGCTGCCCGGCCGTGGCCGGATCCCCGCGATCCTGACCGTTCCCGTCTCGGCGGCCCGGAGTCCGACGACCGTCTCCGCCACCTCCGTACGGCCGCTGCCGGCCGCACCTGCGAGACCGACGATCTCCCCGCCCCGGATCCGGAAGGACACGTCACGGTACGTTCCCTGAACAGCCGCGCCTTCCACCGCGAGCACGGTCGGCGACCCGGAGTCCACGGGCTGACGGCGCATTGCAGCACCCCTGTCCGCGCTCTCACCCGTCATGGCGGCCACGAGCTCGGCACGGGGCAGTTCGGCCACGGGGGCGGTCAGGATGTGCCGGGCGTCGCGCAGCACCGTCACCGTGTCGCAGATTTCGTAGACCTCCTGCAAGTGGTGGCTGATGAACAGGAAGGTGATGCCTTGGCGCTGGAGGTCCCGGATCCGCGCGAACAGCCGGTTGATGGCGGATCCGTCGAGTTGCGCGGTGGGCTCGTCGAGGATGATGAAGCGTGCGCCGAACGACAGCGCCCGGGCGATCTCCACGAACTGCCGCTGTTCTATGCTGAGTTCGCCGGCAGGGGTGCGCACGTCCACGTCGACCGACCAGGTCTGCAGGACCTCGCGTGCCCTGTCACGGACCGTGCGCCAGCTGATCAGGCCGCCCCGTCCCCGGCCGTGCCGGTTCAGGAAGAGGTTCTCCGCGACCGTCAGCTGGGGGATGACGGTGGACTTCTGGTAGACGCATGCCACCCGCTTGCGCCAGGCATCCCGGTCGGCGAGCCGGGGGGCCGGCACCCCGTCGAAGGCCACCGTCCCCTCGTCCGGTGCCTGAAGGCCGGTGAGGACGGAGACGAGGGTGGACTTGCCCGCCCCGTTGCGGCCCACGAGCGCGTGCGTCTCGCCGGGCATGATCGTGATCCTGGCGTCGTGCAGCGCGACCGTGGGCCCGAACCGCTTCGTCAGCCCTGCCGCCTGGACGACGGGAAGAGCCGTGACCATGGTGTGTACCGTCCTTCCGGTCAGCCGAGGTTGTTGCCCCACAGGGACGGGTCGTCGCTCTTGAGACTGGGAACCCCGCCGTAAGTGCCGCCGTCCACGGTCACGAGCGGGGCGGAGAGCTGGTCCTCCAGCAGGCCGTCGCGGACCTGGATGATCGTGCTGTCGTGGTCGGTCTCGCCGGGCCGGAACGTCTTGCCCTCGATCGCCGCCTTGAGGTAGTAGAGGGCGTACTTGGCGTAGAGGTCGGCGGGCTGGGAGACGGTGGCGTCGATCTTCCCCTCGGCGATGTTTTTGAGCTCCTCGGGGATTCCGTCGTTGGAGACGATGAAGACGTGCTTCTTGTCCTCGAGGCCGACCAGCAGGCTCTTCTGCTTGAGCACCTGGAGGGTGCCGGCGAGCGCGAAGCTGGACTGCATGTAGACACCCTTGATGTCGGGGTGCGCGGTCAGGTCGGTCTGGAGCTTCTGCGCCGCGACCGCCCCGTCCCAGTTGGTGGCTTCACCGAGGACCTTGATGGCGGGGTAGTTCTTCTTCATGCACGCGTTGAAGGCCTCGGTGCGGTCTCGGCCGTTGATCGACGCGAGGTCGCCCTGGAGCATGACGACCTTGCCCTTGCCCCCCAGCTTGGTGCCGAGGAACTGGCAGGCCTTCTCGCCGTAGGCGCGGTTGTCGGCGCGGACCACCATGTAGACGTTGCCGGTGTCCGGTCGGGTGTCCACCGTGACGACCGGGATCTTCCTCGCCTCCATCTGCGCCAGGGTCGGCGCGATGGCCGCGGTGTCCTGAGGCGCCATCGCGACACCCTTGACGCCCTGACTGATGAAGGTCTGCGCATTGGCGGTGAGCTTGGCGACGTCGTTCTGCGAGTTGGTGGTCTTCAGGTCCAGCCCGAGTTCCTTCGCGAACTCGGGGGTGTACTTGATGTACGAGTTCCAGAAGTCGGTGTCGGAGCGCGGGTAGTCGACCCCAATCACCGTCGAACCGCCGCCCGTGCCCGACGCGGGTCCGGAGTCGCCGCAGGCGGTGAGGGCGAAGGCGGTCAGGGCGGCGAGGCCGCCGAAGCATGCGTGCCGGGTGAATCTGAGCTTCATTGCTCGTTCTCCTTGCCGGTGGGTCGCGAGGGCGGGCTGTACGGAGGCGGGTGTGGGGGCCTGCCGGAGTCCAGGGAAGGGGCCGGGGTCAGGCGCGCGGGCGGATCCGCGGGCCTTCCATGCCTCCGTCGACGGCGAGGGCCGTGCCGGTGGTCGAGCCGGACGACGGGCTCGCGAGGTGGACGACGGCGGCGGCGACCTCGTCCGCGGAGGCGAGGGGGCCCATGGGCTGGCGTGCGCAGAGCGCAGCGCGTTCGGCTTCGGGGGCGGCCGCGCGATCGAGAAGGCGCCCGATCCACGGTGCGTCGGCGGTGCCGGGGTTGACGCAGTTCTCGCGGATGCCGGAGTGCACGAGGTCGGCAGCGGTCGCACGGGGCAGGGCGAGCACGGCACTCTTCGTCGCGGAGTACGGTGCCCGGTCGGGCAGTCCGGCGGTGGCGGCGACGGAACAGGTGTTGACGACCAGGACGTCGATGCCGTCGAGCAACCGCGCCACCTCGTCCACAGCTGCCCGGACGCTCGCGCCGTCGGCGACGTCCGCGCGGATGCCGATGAGGGGTTCGGGGACATCGTCCGGGATGAGGTCGAGGCAGGCGACCCTGGCCCCGCGGACCGCCGGAAGCCGAGCGGTGGCCGGCCCGATGCCGGAGACGCCACCGGTCACGAGCGCCTTCAGGCCCGCGAACTCGGGGGGGCTCATCCGCCGGCCTCCCCACCCCACACGGGGCCGTCGGGATAGCGGTGGTCCTCCAGGGACCGCGGGTGCAGCTCGGCGCCGATGCCGGGCGAGACCGGCGCCAGGTAGCGGCCGTCGCGGATGCGGACCGGGTCCGTGAAGTGCTCGTGCAGATGGTCGACGTACTCGATGACCCGGTCCTCGGTGGTGCCGCTGACGGCGACGTAGTCGAACATCGCCAGATGCTGCACCATCTCGCACAGCCCGACCCCGCCGGCGTGCGGGCAGACCGGGACGTCGAACTTGGCGGCCAGCAGCAGGACGGCGACGTTCTCGGTGACCCCGGCGGTGCGGCTGGCGTCGAGCTGCAGCACGTCGAGCGCGCCCGCCTGGAGCAGCTGCTTGAACATGACCTGGTTGTGGGTGTGTTCTCCGGTGGCGACCTTGACCGGCGCCAGCGCCCTGCGGATGGCGGCATGGCCGAGGATGTCGTCCGGGGAAGTGGGCTCCTCGATCCAGTACGGGTCGTAGGGCGTGAGCGACGCCATCCAGTCGATCGCCTGCTGGACGCCCCACGCCTGGTTGGCGTCGACGGCGATCCTGACGTCCGGGCCGACCGCCTCGCGCGCCAGCCGCATGCGGCGTTCGTCCGCCTCGCGATCGGCGCCGACCTTCAGCTTGATCTGGCCGAAGCCCTCGGCGACCGCCTCCTTGGCCAGTCGCACCAGCTTCTCGTCGTCGTAACCCAACCAGCCCGGGGTCGTGGTGTACGCCGGGTAGCCGTGCTCCAGCAGGTGCGCGGTGCGCTGGGCGCGGCCGGGCTCGGCGCGCCGCAGGATCTCCAGCGCCTCGTCACGGGTGAGGGCGTCCTGGAGGTAGCGGAAGTCGACGAGGTCGACCAACTGCTCCGGGGAGAACTCGGCCAGCAGTCGCCAGACCGGCTTTCCGGTACGGCGCCCGTACAGGTCCCAGACGGCGTTGACGATGGCCGCGGTGGCCATGTGGATGGCCCCCTTCTCCGGCCCCAGCCAGCGCAGTTGGCTGTCGCCGGTCAGCCGCCGTGAGAAGCCGCCGAGATCGGCCAGCACCTCTTCCACCGGCAGTCCGACGACCAGTGGCGCCAGGGCCCGTACGGCGGCGACCTCGACGTCGTTGCCGCGGCCCACGGTGAAGGCGAGTCCGTATCCCTCGTCCCCGGCACTCGTACGGACCGTCACATAGGCGGCCGAGTAGTCGGGCTCGGGATTCATGGCGTCGGAACCGTCGAGTTCCCGCGAGGTGGGGAACCGTACGTCGACCGCCTCGACCGCGGTGATCAGCTCAGTCATCGCTTCCGGCGCCTCCGGCTCGGAGGCTCCGTCGCACTCCCCGCATCATGGCAACCACCCGTCCTCATGTCTCAACGAGATGTTCTCTTCGTTACGACCAGCCTCGGACATTGGATGGATTTATAGGGTCGACTCGCATCGCTGTCCATACCCCCGACAGGCAAAGGATTCCGAGATGCCTCTGACCTGCAGATGTGCGACAGGCTCACACCCGGGCACGAGTCCGGGTCATCCCATCTATTCCGCAGCGATGGGATGTATTGCTACGCTGCCGCCGCTTGAGCGACGAGCAGGGAGCAGACGGATGTCTTTGACCGACAAGGCGATCGACCGCATCAGGGACCTCATCCACTCAGGCGAGCTGCGCCCGGGCGCCAAACTGCCGCCGGAGCAGCAGCTGGCAGCCGAGCTGGGCCTGTCCCGCAACCTCATGCGGGAAGCGGTGAAAGCGCTGGTCGTCGCACGGGTGTTGGAGATCCGCCGGGGCGACGGGACCTATGTGACCAGTCTGGAACCCGAGTTGCTGCTGAGCAGCATCGGTTCGGCGGTGGAGTTGCTGCGTGGCGACACCCTGCTGGAGCTCACCGAGGTGCGCCGGCTGTTCGAACCGATCGCCACGGGGCTCGCCGCCACGCGGATCTCGGCCGCGGGGCTGCGGGAGGTCGAACGGCATCTGGAGGCGATGCGGGCGGCCCGGGACGACGTGGAGCGCCTCAACGAACACGACGCCGCTTTCCATCGTGCCGTCGTCGCAGCCACCGGCAACGCCACCCTCACCACCCTGCTGGAGGGGATCTCCGGGCGGACGCTGCGGGCCCGTGTCTGGCGCGGTCTGGTCGATGACGACGCCGCGGGAAGGACGGTCGCCGAACACGAGGCGATCCACCAGGCACTGGCCGCCGGTGACGCTCCCTTGGCCCAGGCAGCCGCCCTCCTGCACGTCAGCAACACCGAACAGTGGCTGCGCGAGCATCTGGAACCGAACCTCGGCGTCCGGGGCGACGTCACGGACGGCCGGCAGTGACCCCGCACACCATCGTCCGCTCCGTGGCCGGCCCGAGGCCCGGCCGGCCACTGGCGAGCACGCATCATCAGCGAGGAGCACCCCGATGAGATTCCTGCGCGTCGGCCCCGCGGGCTTCGAGCGTCCCACCGCCCTCGGCGCCGAAGGAGCCGCCTACGGCCACGAGATGGAACTCTCGGTGGTCATCAGCCGGACCGCCCGTTGCCTGGGCTCCCCTGACGCCGCGGCCGGCGTGATCGCTGGTCGCGCCATCGCCGACGTCGTGAGCGAAAGCTCCTTCCGGCACGAGCGGGCGGGCCGGGGTCCGAGGATGCGACTGTGGGGCGGCGGCGTCGAAGTGACGATCGACCGGCTCGGCCGTCAGCGGCACGTCCTCGGGCAAACCTGATGTCCTCCGCGATCCGACCGTGGTACGCCGAACGGGTGCCTCTGGGACGCTCCGGCGTGAGCGTCAGCCGCGTCGGGCTCGGCACCGCGCCGCTGGGCGGCCTCTTCTCCGCTGTCGGCGGCCGGCAGGCCGCCGAGACGCTGGAGGCCGCCTGGGCGGCCGGGATCCGGTACTTCGCCACCGCCCCGCACTACGGTGCCGGGCTCGCCGAGCAGCGGCTCGGCGCGTTCCTCTCCGGGGCCGGGCACCCGCGCGCGGAGATCACGGTGTCCACCAAGGTCGGCCGCCTGCTCGTGCCGGGCGAACCGGCCCCGGGGGACGAGGCCTTCCACGGCGCACCCGGCCTCGTCAGGGTCCGCGACTACAGTGCCGAAGGCGTCTACCGCTCACTCGTCGAAAGCCTGGGGCGCTCCGGTCTCGACGCCTTCGACGTCGTCTTCATCCACGACCCGGACGACTGCTGGGAGCAGGCCGTCACCGGTGCCTACCCGGCGCTGGCCCGGTTGCGCGACGAGGGAGTCGTCCGGGCGATCGGCGCGGGCATGAACCAGACGGCGATGCTCACCCGCTTCGTCACCGAGACCGACCTCGACTGCGTGCTCGTGGCCGGCCGCTACTCACTGCTGGACCGCAGCGCGGCCGACGAACTGCTGCCCGCATGCGCCGAACGCGAGGTGGGCGTCCTGGTCGGTGGTGTCTTCAACAGCGGCATCCTCGCGAACCTCGCCCCGGACGCCATGTACGACTACGCGCCGGCTCCGGAAGCGGTCCTCCGCCACGCCCGCGCCCTCGGTGAGCGCTGCGCCGAATACGGTGTCCCGCTTGCCGCAGCTGCCCTGCGGTTCCCGCTGCGCCACCCGGCTGTCACCGGTGTCGTCGTCGGGGCGCGCAGCGCACAGGAGATCACCGTGAACGCCGCGCACGCCTCGACGACGATCCCCGAAGAGCTGTGGCCGGAGCTCGACGTCCTGGAAGCGGAGGAACGATGAGCAGGATCGACGCACACCACCACGTCTGGCGGCCGGCACCGGCACCGGCCCCGTCCCCCTCCCCCACCGACGGCCCAGGTCCACAGCGCCGTGTGCACGCGTGGCTCGACGAACCCGACATGACCCCGGTGCGGCGGGACTTCACCCTGGAAGACCTGTCGCCGCTTGCCCTGGCAGCGGGCATCGACCGTACGATCCTGGTCCAGGTACTGCCCGACACCGACGAGACCGCGGACTTCCTGGCCCTGGCCTCCACGGGTGATACGGTCGCCGGTGTCGTGGGCTGGCTCGACCTCACGTCGGACTGCCTCCCGCGCACGCTGGACGCCCTACGGGCGGCGCCAGGCGGCGAACTCCTCGTGGCCACCAGGCACCTGGTGCAGGACGAGCGGGATCCCCGCTGGCTGAACCGGCCGGAGGTGCAGCGGGGTCTGCGCGTGGTCGCGCAGGCGAACCTCTCCTACGACCTGCTCGTCCTTCCGCATCAACTGCCATCGGCCATCGCCGCCGTCCGGACGTTGCCGGAACTCACCTTCGTCCTCGACCATCTGGCAAAGCCCCCCATCGCCGCCGGTGAACTGCAGCCCTGGACCTCGCTGATCCGCGAACTGGCGGCACTCCCCAACGTTTTCTGCAAGCTGTCCGGCCTGGTCACCGAGGCTGACCGGCACCGCTGGAGCGTGGCGAACTTGCGTCCCTACGCCGACGTGGTGCTCGACGCGTTCGGCCCCGAGCGGGTGATGTTCGGCTCGGACTGGCCGGTGTGCCTGCTGGCCGCCTCGTACGAGGAGGTCGTCGGCGCGGCGGAGGCACTGACGGACGGCCTCACCGAGGCCGAGCGATCCCACGTCTTCCGCGCGACGGCGGAACGCGCCTATCGCCTGCACGAGCGACACCGTCGAGGGCGGGCCGAGGACGCAGAGGCCGTGGAGGCCGTCCGGTGAAAGTACGCCTCGCCTACGGGCAGTCAGGGCTCGACATCGACGTCGATCCGCACAGGACCACCGTCGTCGAGCCTGTCCACCACGCGGCGGCCCGGAACCCGGCGGCCGTCCTGCGCGCGGCCCTGCGCGAGCCGGTCGCCGGACCCCCGTTGTCCGAGAGGGTGCGCCCGGGGCAGACGGTGGCCATCTCGGCCTGCGACGGCACCCGGCCGCAGCCCAGGCGCCCGATGATCCAGGCCGTGCTGGACGAGCTGGACGGCGTCGTCCGCAGGGAGGACGTGGTGATCCTCGTGGCGACGGGCACCCACCGCGGCAACGACGCGTCCGAGCTCCGGACGATGTTCGGCGACGAGATCGCGGACACGGTGAGGATCGTCAACCACGACGCCCGCGACGCCGCTCAGCTGACGTGGATGGGCAGGTACGGCAACGGCGTGCCGGTGTGGCTCAACCGGGAGTGGGTGCAGGCGGACGTCCGGATCACCACCGGCTTCGTCGAACCCCACTTCTTCGCCGGCTTCTCCGGTGGCCCGAAGCTCGTCGCCCCCGGCCTGGCGGGCCTCGAGACCGTGCTCGTGCTGCACGACGCGGCCCGGATCGGCGATCCACGCGCCACCTGGGGCATCACCCACGGAAACCCGGTTCACGACGACGTGCGCGCCATCGCGGAGGCCACGGGCGTCACCTTCGCGTTCGACGTGGTGCTCAACCGCGACAAGGACGTCGTCGCGGCGTTCGGCGGCGATCTGCTGCCGATGCACGCCGCCGCGACGGCCGCGGCCGCACGCATGGCGATGCGCCCGGTACAGGCAGCGTTCGACGTCGTCGTCACCACCAACTCCGGCTTCCCGCTGGACCAGAACCTGTACCAGGCGGTCAAGGGGATGTCGGCGGCCCACCAGGTGGTCCGCCCCGGAGGGACGATCGTGTGCGCGGCCGAGTGCCGTGACGGTTTCCCCGACCACGGCTCCTACCGGCGGGTCCTGGCCTCGGCCCCGTCCCCGCAGGCGCTCATGACCGAGATCTCCGCGCGCACCGAGACGGTTCCGGACCAGTGGCAGGTGCAGATCCAGGCCCGCATCCAGTCGGGCAGTCAGGTCATCATGCACACCTCCTTCCTCAGTGACGACGAGCTGGCCGCAGCCCACCTGCGGCAGACCCGGGACATCTCCGCCACCGTCGCCGAAGCGCTGGCCGCCGCGGGGCCGGAGGCCCGCCTGTGCGTCCTGCCGGAAGGTCCGCAGACCATCCCGTACGTCGAAGGGAGCCGGTCGTGAACGACGTACTGGACCTGGGATACGCACGAGTCGACATCGGTCGCGAGGCACGGCAGGGACTGCCCGAGGTCGTGTACGGCCCCGGCAAGACCGTGGAGCAGATCGCCGGCATCGTCACCGGCCTCCTGGAGCACAACACCGGGCCCGTCCTGGTCACCCGCGTCGCCCCGGACACCGCGGCGGCCGTCCAGGAGCAGGTGCACGGCGGGTCGTACGACGAGGAGGCCCGTCTGCTGCGCTGGCGACCGGCCGTCGCCTCGGGCTTCTCCGTCGTGGTGGCCGCCGCCGGGACGTCCGACCGGCCGGTGGCCGCCGAAGCCACCGCTGTGGCCACGGCCGTCGGGCTGGACACGACGGCCGTGCACGACGTGGGCGTCGCGGGACTCGAACGCGTGCTGCAGGTCCGCGGTCTGCTGCGGTCCGCGGACGCGGTGATCGTCGTGGCGGGCATGGAGGGCGCCCTCGCCAGTGTCGTCGGCGGTCTGGTGGCCGGCCCCGTCGTGGCGGTGCCGGTCTCCACCGGCTACGGCGCCTCGCTGGACGGGGTGACCGCGCTGCTCGCCATGCACGCCTCCTGCGCCGCCGGCGTGACCGTGGTCAACATCGACTCCGGGTTCTCGGCGGCCATGGCCGTGCACCGCATCGCCCGGTCCCGCGGCACGGCGGATCCCGGAGGCGCCAGGTGATCTGCTGGATCAACCCGTTCACCGGACTGGCCGGGGACATGCTGCTGGGTGCCCTGATCGACGCGGGGGCACCGCTCGACCGGATCCGGTCCGCCGTCTCCGCCACCGGGCTGACCGGCTGGGACCTGACGGCCGAACGCGTCACCGACCACGGACTGGCCGCCACCCGCGCACGCGTGGAGGTCACCGATCCGTGCACCGAGCGGCACGCCGCCGAGGTGATCGAGATGGCCTCCCGGGCCGCTCCCCGGCCCGTCGCGACCCTCGCCGTCGCCGCCCTCACAGCCATCGCCGAGGTGGAGGGGAGACTGCACGACGCCGACCCCGCCACCGTCCACCTGCACGAACTCGGCGGTCACGACGCCCTCGTGGACATCGTCGGCAGCGCCGCGGCCCTGCACGCCCTCGGCGTCACCGACGTCATCAGCTCGCCCCTGCCGCTCGGCCGCGGCGAGGTGAACTCGGCCCACGGCGTCCTGCCCTGCCCGGCGCCGGCCACCCTCGCCCTGCTGACCGGAGCGGCCGTCAGGGGCTGCGACCTTCCCGGGGAGACGGTGACACCCACGGGCGCCGCACTCCTGCGCGCCGTCCGCGCCCGCTACGGCCCGCCGCCCCCCATGACACTGGGCGCC
This sequence comes from Streptomyces sp. PA03-5A, assembly GCF_033792725.1. Taxonomy (NCBI): domain Bacteria; kingdom Bacillati; phylum Actinomycetota; class Actinomycetes; order Kitasatosporales; family Streptomycetaceae; genus Streptomyces; species Streptomyces sp. PA03-5A. Next base: position 71,923 of record NZ_JARAVL010000045.1, read on the forward strand.
ACCGGCTACGGAGCGGGGTCCCGCCGCCTGCCCGACCGGCCCAACCTCGTCTCCGTCACCCTCGGCGACCCCGTCCCGACCACGGCGAACGAGGAGGTCGTCGTCCTGGAGACCAACCTCGACGACGTCACCGGAGAACTCCTCGGGCACCTCATCACCCGCCTTCTGGACGCCGGTGCCCTTGACGCCTGGACGACCGCCGCAGTGATGAAGAAGGGCAGGCCCGCGCAGGTCCTGCACCTCCTCACCACCGCGCACCACGAAGGACGGCTGCGCGACATGGTCCTGGCCGAGACCGGTGCCCTCGGCATCCGGCGGATCAGCGCGACCCGCACCGCGTTGCCGCGCGCCTTCGAGACCGTCGACGTCGACGGACACGCCATCCGGGTCAAACACGGTCCGTACGCGGCCAAACCCGAGCACGACGACGTGGTGGCCGCGGCCACGGCGCTGGGTCTGCCCCTGCGCGCCGTCGCCGCGCGCGCACTGCGCCTGAGCCGAGGAGGGGCGACGCTGACGAGCCAGGAGGAAGACCGTGCACAGTGACGACACCCTTGAGCGCCGGCTGCTGAACCGCGTGCGCGCGCTCGGCGGTTCCCTCGCCGTCGCCTACTCGGGCGGCGCCGACTCCGCCCTGGTCCTCGCCGCGGCCGCACGGGCGCTCGGTCCCGAGCGCGTCCTGGCCGTCACCGCCGTCTCGGAGAGCCTGGCCGACGGTGAGCTGTCCCGCGCGCGGCGACTCCCCGACGACCTCGGGATCATCCATCTCACGCCGCGCACCCACGAGTTGACCCGGCCCGGATACCGGGCCAACGGGCCCGACCGCTGCTACTTCTGCAAGTCCGAGGTGCTGGACACCATCACCGCGCTCGCACACGAGCACGGCGTCGACGCCGTGGCCACCGGCACCAATGCCGACGACGCATCCGATCCCCACCGTCCGGGCATCCGCGCCGGGCGGGAACGCGGCATCCGGACACCGCTCCTCGACGCAGGCCTGACGAAGGCGGACGTACGCCGCCTCAGCAAACACTGGTCACTGCCCACCTGGGACAAACCCGCGACCCCCTGCCTCGCCAGCCGCGTCCGCTACGGCATCGAGGTCACCTCCCACCGCCTGGCCCGCATCGATCGTGCGGAGAGGGCCGTTCGGGCGCTGACGACCGAGGCCGGGGTGGACGTGCGGGACCTCCGCGTCCGCGACCTCGGGGACCGCACCCGCATCGAGGCGGACCCGCCCCTCGTCGCCCGCATCGCGGCATTGCCGGGGCTCGCCCGAGCGCTCACAGAAGCGGGCTTCGCCGACCTGCCCTACCAGGTCGAACCGTTTCGCTCGGGCCGGCTCAACTCCGAGGTCTGACCCCAGGCCCCGTGGCCGCACCCTTCAGGAGGCGTGTCGTACGCGGGCCACCCGCTCGCCTCGCCCTCGACCCACCGCGTGCATCCCTGGGTGGGCCCGACCGCCACTCGGCCTCCTCTCGAACGGCAGCGACCTGGCCTGCTCTGGGAGCTCCGACAGCACGCACTGGTGCACCGGCGCGGTGTCGGCTCGCGGACTAGCCGGCCGGCCAGTGCGGCCAGGTCGGGGCGTAGCCGCACCACTGCTCCGGGCAGCCGACGCGGTAGGCC
>NZ_JARAVL010000099.1:0-519 GCF_033792725.1 Streptomyces sp. PA03-5A
GGACGGTGCGGTGGTGGAGTTCCGAAGCCAGAGCGGTTGCAGGACGGCGACGGGACTGACGCCGGACCGGGTGGCCCGCAGTGATCAGGGGCCGCCGTGAGCAGTACCTGTAAGTGCAGTGCGCAGTACCCAGCAGTGAAGTCATGAGCAGTACCCCGGTGAAGGCGTCGGCTGCGGGCGCGCGCACCGGGAGGTTCGGCAGAGGGGTTCCAAGCCGGAGCAGGTGCAGGACGGGCGACGGGGCCGGCTGCCGGACAGTGGCGCTGTGGTAGGTCACTGAGCGGTTCGCATCACCAGCAGTACGCAGGAGAGCAGTACCCGCAGTAGGTGAGTGATTGATTCCCGAGGGAAGAACGGAGGAGCCGAGCGCCATCAGGATCGCCCGGGCGGACATCGTGAGCCCGGGTACCGCAGGACATCGATAGTGAGGTGGTCTCCGGTCACGCATCCGCGATCCCCGCACCCCCGGCAGCATTCCGGTCGGGTGGGCGGAAACAGAAGGCCGGCGCAGTACCAGGG
>NZ_JARAVL010000046.1:0-67681 GCF_033792725.1 Streptomyces sp. PA03-5A
GCACCCCGCCCGGCGCGGCGCGCAGCAGCCGCCCCCGCCGCCAGGCGGCCGGCGGGCCGCTGGGCCGCCCACGCCGCAGCCGTACGGCACGCACGGAACCGGTTCGGGGCAGGGCCACGGCCCGCGCCAGGGCATGGGACAACCCCCCCGTCAGGGTGCGGGTGCTGGCGCGGGGGGCCGCGCGGGTACGGGGGGCCGGTCCCGCGGGGCCGAGCCGCCGTACCAGGGGCGGGCAGCCGCGCGCCGTGCCGCCCAGGCCACGCAGAAGGGCGGCCGCCGCCGTGGCGCCACGGACGCGCAGGGCGGCCGCGGTGGGGGCCAGCCCCCGAAGAAGCGCATCATCGATTACCCCCGTTGGGGGAAGGACGGATGGCGCCGCTGGATGCCGTCCTGGAAGCTCGCCTCCGGGCTGTGCCTGTTCTTCTTCGGCAGCCTGGTCGCGGTCGCGGGCGTGGGCTACGCGATGGTGGGCATCCCCAACGAGAACGACGCCGCCAAGTCGCAGAACAACGTCTTCTACTGGGCCAACGGCAGCCGCATGGTGGCGACCGGCACCGGTGCCAACCGGCAGAACGTGACGCTCTCCGACATCCCCAAGGCCATGCAGAACGCGGTGATCTCCGCGGAGAACAAGAGCTTCTACGAAGACTCCGGCGTGGACCCCATGGGCGTCGGCCGGGCCCTGTTCAACATGGCGAAGGGCGGTGACGCGCAGGGCGGTTCGACGATCACCCAGCAGTACGTCAAGAACACCTACCTGAGCCAGGACCAGACGGTCAGCCGCAAGTTCAAGGAGCTCTTCATCTCCATAAAGGTGGGGACGAAGCTCGAGAAGCCCGACATCCTGCAGGGCTACCTGAACACCTCGTACTACGGGCGGAGCGCCTACGGCATCCAGGCGGCCGCGCAGACCTACTACGGCGTCGACGCCGACAAGCTCACCCCGAGCCAGTGCGCCTTCCTCGCCGCGCTGCTCAAGGGTCCGACGTACTACGACCCGGCCGGTGCCACGAACATCGACAGCACCGCGACGGCGAAGGCGAACCGGGTCCGCTCCGAGGAACGCTGGAAGTGGATCCTCGGCGAGATGTACAAGGACGGCAAGCTCAACAAGGATGAGTACACCGAGGCCGTCAGCAAGTACCCGATGCCGCAGGGCCTCAAGGCGACCGCCGGCATGAGCGGTCAGATCAGCTACCTGGTCGACATCGCCAAGAGCTACGTGCTGAGTCACTCGGACATCAGCCAGAGCCAGCTGGACAAGGGCGGTTACGAGATCCACACGACCTTCGACCAGAAGAAGGTCGAGTCGCTCAAGAAGGCCGTCGACAAGGTCCGCAAGGACAACATCAACCCGAAGAAGCGCGACGCCGACAAGTACGTCCAGTTCGGCGCGGCGTCCGTGGTACCGGGTGACGGCAAGATCGTCGCCATCTACGGCGGCGAGGGCTACGAGCACGGCCAGTTCAACAACAACGCCAACACCACGGGTGTCCCCGTCGGCTCCACCTGGAAGCCGTTCGTCCTGGCCGCGGCGATGCAGTACGGCACCAACCAGACCAACGGCGTCGGGCTGTCGCCGCAGAGCAAGTACAACGGCAACGACCTGCTCAAGATCAAGGACCATGAAGGCAACTGGGTCCTGAAGAAGGACGGCAGCGTCTTCAAGCAGAAGAACGAGAGCGGGTACCCCTGGGGCTACATCACGCTGCGCAAGGCGATGGAGCAGTCCATCAACACCCCCTTCGTGCAGCTCGGCGAGGACGTCGGACTGCCCAAGGTGGCCGAGATGGCGAAGAACGCGGGTGTGCTGGATTCGAGCTTCGAGTCCCTGAACGCCTCGTTCTCGATCGGTACGTCCAAGCCGTCCGCCATCCGCATGGCCGACGCCTACGCGACGTTCGCCTCGTCGGGCACGCAGGCCGAGCCCTACTCCGTCACCAAGGTGGTCGCGGGCGGCAAGGTCCTGCCGGGCTTCGGCAAGCCGAAGATCAAGCGGGACGCGATCGACAGCAACGTCGCCAACAACGTCACCGACGTGCTGCAGAACGTGGTCAAGAACGGCACCGGTCAGAAGGCCCTGGCGGTCGGCCGCACGGTGGCGGGCAAGACGGGTACCACGGACAGCGAGAAGGGAACCAGGTCCGCCTGGTTCGTCGGGTACACCAAGCAGCTGTCGACCTCGGTGGTCCTGTTCCGGGAGAACCCCAAGAAGCCCGGTCTGATCGGCATGGCGGGCACCGCGGGGAAGGACTCCGCGCACGGTGGTGAGATGCCGGCGGAGGTCTGGGCGAAGTACATGAGCGAGGCGCTCTCGGGGAAGGACGAAGGCTTCCCGGACCCCGGGAAGGTCGGCGAGGTCAAGGACCAGGCCGGCGCCCCGTCGGCGAGCCCCTCGGTCTCGGCCAGCCCGACCGAGTCGGCGACCACGAACCCGACCCCGACCGCCACGCGGCCGCAGGGCAAGCCGACCCCGACGGACACCAGTGACTGCAAGCCCTGGCAGTGGCAGTGCCAGGACGCCGGTGGGACCACCGACGGTGGCACCACAGACGGCGGGTCGAGCGGCTCACCGACACCGACCGTGTCCTCCAGCAGTACGAGAGGCAATGGAGGCAACGGCAACGGTGGGCTACTCGGAGGCAGTGGCGGTTAACCGCCCCGGGTCCCGTCGAGAGTGAACCCGCGGCCGCGGAGGGCAGCACGCCCTCCGCGGCCGCGGGCGTTCCCGCCGGGTGGAGGGCTGCGTGGGGATCCGACGCTCCGCGCGTGGCGATGTAGGGCAGGATGTGGCCCATGACGATCGTGCGCGAAGACCCCCACCACGAGGCCTCGGAGGCCGAGGCGGTCGTGCCCCCGACCCGCGAGGACCCGGTCGCCGTGGCCGGGAGCGAGGTCATCGGCGGCCCGCTCGGCCGCTTCGCGGCCGTGGGGCGGCGGGGGTGGTGGAACCCCCTGCGCGTGGTCGTGCTGGTCGCGATCGGGATGTTCGCGCTGGGCATGGTGCAGAAGCTGCCGTGCTACGACAGCGGCTGGTTCTACGGGGCGAACGCCCAGTACAGCCACGCCTGCTACTCCGACATCCCGCACCTGTACTACGGCCGGGGCTTCGCCGACGACCTCGTCCCGTACTTCGACCGCATCCCGGACACGGTCTCCGGCGGCATGGGTTACCTGGAGTACCCGGTCCTGACGGGGCTGTTCATGGAGGTCGCCTCCTGGCTCACCCCGCACGGCGGCACGATCCAGCACCGGGAGCAGATCTACTGGCTGGTCAACGCCGGGATGCTGCTGGTCTGCACCGCCGTCATCGCGGTCTGCGTCGCCCGGACCAACCGGCGCCGCCCGTGGGACGCGCTGTTGGTCGCGCTGGCGCCCGCGTTCGCGCTGACCGCGACCATCAACTGGGACCTTTTCGCGGTCGCCCTCGCGGCGGCCGGGATGATGCTGTGGTCGCGCAACCGGCCGCTGGCCGCGGGCATCCTGATCGGGCTGGCGACGGCCGCCAAGCTCTACCCGGTGCTGCTGCTGGGGCCGTTGTTCCTGTTGTGCCTGCGGGCCGGGAAGCTGAAGGCCTGGAGCGCGGCGGTGGGCGGTGCCGCGGTGGCCTGGTTCGTGGTGAACCTTCCCGTGATGCTGCTCGCCCGGGACGGCTGGGCGAAGTTCTACACCTTCAGCCAGGAGCGGGGCGTCGACTACGGCTCGGTCTGGCTGATCATCTCCCAGCAGACCGGCAAGTCCATCGACGGCGCGAACTCCTACGCCATCGCGCTCATGCTGCTGTTCTGCGCCGGCATGGCGGGGCTGACCCTCTTCGCCCCGCGGCGCCCGCGCTTCGCGCAGCTGGCCTTCCTCGTCGTGGCCGCCTTCATCCTGACCAACAAGGTGTACTCGCCGCAGTACGTGCTGTGGCTGGTGCCCCTCGCGGCGCTCGCCCGGCCGCGCTGGCGGGACTTCCTGATCTGGCAGGCGGCCGAGGTCATGTACTTCCTCGGGATCTGGTCGTACCTGGCGTACACGACGGGCGGCAACAGCAAGGGCCTGCCCCAGGACGGCTACCACCTGGCCATCGCGGCGCACCTGATCGGGACGCTGTACCTGTGCGTGGTCGTCGTCCGCGACATCGTCTTCCCCGAGCGCGACGCGGTCCGCCAGGACGGCTCGGACGACCCCTCGGGGGGCGTGCTGGACGGGGCGGAGGACGCGTTCGTGCTGGGGCGGTCCCCGCACCAGCCCCGGCACGCGGCGCCGCTGCAGGGCGGGCCCGAGGACGGTCACGGCTACGGCGAGGCGCGCCCGGTGCAGTGGGGCGTGGACCCGGCGCCGCCGGCCCCGCCCCACTGAGGGGAGGGGACGCCCGGGGCGTTCAGCGGTCGACGACGCGGTCGAACGTGGTCGTCGTGTGCCGCAGGTGCGCCACCAGCTCGTCCCCGACCGCCGGGGGCGCCACGTCGCCCGGCAGGAAGAGGATCGACACCTGCATGTGCGGGGGCTCGGCGAACCAGCGCTGCTTGCCGGCCCACACGAAGGGCGACAGGTTGCGGTTGATGGTGGCCAGACCGGCCCTCGCGACGCCCTTGGCGCGCGGCATGACGCCGTGCATGGCCTTGGGGGCCTCCAGGCCCACCCCGTGCGACGTACCGCCCGCCACGACGACCAGGTGGCCGTCCTCGGAGGCCTTGTTCTGGCGGTAGCCGAAGCGCTCGCCCTTGGCGATGCGGGTGACGTCCAGGACGGCGCCCCGGTACTCGGTGGCCTCGTGGTCGCCGAGCCACAGCCGGGTGCCGATCCGGGCGCGGAAGCGGGTCTGCGGGAACTGGTTGCGCAGCTGGGTCAGCTCGCCGGCCTTCAGGTGGCTGACGAACATGGTGTGCAGCGGCAGCCGCGCCGCGCGCAGCCGTTCCATCCAACGGAAGACCTCCTCCACCGCGTCGGAGCCGTCGGTGCGGTCCAGCGGCAGGTGGATGGCGAAGCCCTCCAGGCGGACGTCGTCTATGGCCGAGTGCAGCTTGACCAGGTCGTCCTCGCTGACGCCGTGGCGCCGCATGCTGCTCATGACCTCGATGACCACCCGGGCGCCGACCAGGCCGCGCACGCCCTCCACGGAGGACACGGAGCGGATGGCGCGGTCCGGCAGGGGCACCGGCTCCTCGCCCAGCCGGTACGGGGTCAGCACCAGCAGGTCGCCCCCGAACCAGTCCTTGATCCGGGCGGCCTCGTACGTCGTGCCCACGGCGAGGACGTCCGAGCCGAGCCGGATCGCCTCCTCGGCCAGGCGCTCGTGCCCGAAGCCGTACCCGTTGCCCTTGCAGACGGGGACCAGCCCGGGGAACTGCTCCGCCACGGACTGCTGGTGCGCACGCCAGCGCGCGGTGTCGACGTACAGGGTGAGCGCCATGGCCGGAACGAGGACCTTTCTGCGGTGTCTGCGGTCGGTCGGGCAGGTGGGTCAGCGGCGGGACATGTAGATGTCGAGCGCCTTGTGCAGGAGCTTGTTGAGCGGGAAGTCCCACTCGCCCAAGTATTCGGCAGCCTGCCCGCCGGTGCCCACCTTGAACTGGATGAGACCGAAGAGGTGGTCGCTCTCGTCGAGCGAGTCGCTGATGCCGCGCAGGTCGTACACGCTCGCGCCGAGCGCGTAGGCATCCCGCAGCATCCGCCACTGCATGGCGTTGCTCGGCCGGACCTCGCGCTTGTGGTTGGCCGAGGCCCCGTACGAGTACCAGACGTGCCGGCCGACGACGAGCATCGTCGCGGCGGCGACCGCCTCGCCCTCGTGCTGGGCGAAGTACAGCCGCATGCGGTTGGGGTCCTCGGAGTTGAGGACCTGCCACATGCGCTGGAAGTAGGACAGGGGCCGCGGGCGGAAGTGGTCGCGCTCGGCGGTCACCTCGTACAGCTGCTGCCACACGGGGAGGTCGTCGTAGCTGCCCTGGACGACCTCGACGCCGGCCTTCTCGGCCTTCTTGATGTTGCGCCGCCACAGCTGGTTGAAGCCCTTCTGGACGTCGTCCAGGCTGCGGTTCTCCAGCGGGACCTGGAAGACGTAGCGGGGCTGCACGTCGCCGAAGCCGGCGCCGCCGTCCTCGCCCTGCTGCCAGCCCATGCGGCGCAGCCGGTCGGCCACCTCGAAGGCGCGGGGCTCGATGAAGGTGGCCTCGACGTCGCGCAGGCGCTTGACGTCCGGGTCGGCGATGCCGGACTTGATGGCGGCCGCGTCCCAGCGGCGGATGACGACCGGCGGGCCCATCTTCACGGAGAACGCGCCCTGCTGCTTCAGGTGCGCCAGCATCGGGCGCAGCCACTCCTCCAGGTTGGGCGCGTACCAGTTGATCACCGGGCCCTCGGGGAGGTACGCGAGGTAGCGCTTCACCTTGGGCAGTTGCCGGTAGAGCACCAGGCCGGCGCCGACCAGCTCACCGGTCTTGTCGTCGAACCAGCCGAGGTTCTCCGAGCGCCACTCCGTCTTGACGTCCGCCCAGGCGGGAACCTGGCAGTGGCTTGCCGAGGGCAGGCTCTGGATGTACGCCAGGTGCTGTTCCCGACTGATGGTCCTCAGGGTCAAGCTCATGCGGGGCGCTCCCCATCGCTGCGGCTACGGCATTGCTGACTGCACTACTGCGCCGAAGCCTACTGCGAACGGCGAACGCCCCCGCGAGGGCTGTGGACAACTCGGTCCGCGGCTTCGCCCGGCGGGGGCCGGGAACGGAGGGCTAGGACACCACCCCGCCGAAGAGGCCGCCGTGGGCCATGCCGATGTAGAAGCCGACCGCGGCCAGCCCCATGCCGATGATGAAGAAGAAGCGCTCGGCCGTGGTCGCGGAGCGGTACTGCCCGACGGCGCCCACGAGGATGCCGACCAGGCCGGCCCAGGAGCTGAGCAGGTGCAGCCCGCTCCAGAACGCCGCGATGGAGGAGATCAGGCCGAGCACGACGGTCGCGACGGCCAGGGTGTTCTCCACCGGGTGGGGTCGGCCGTCCGAGTTGAGGGTGCTGAGGATCCGCTGGTAGAGACGGCTGCCGGTGGTGGGTCGCACTGCCTGTGCCATAGGGCACCTCCGTGATGGAGAGGTGGCGCATCGTAGCGCCGGACACACCCGATGTGTACAGATTGCGGGCTTCCGGGGCCGGATTTCAACCGGAAGCCACGAGGCGGGTAGTGTGTACCGTCTGCACCGGTGTCTGTGCAGGTCCACACGACGGTCCCGAAGGGCCTTCGGGGAGTGATCCCCGGAACGCCGCGGGCGTTGTCGGTGGGCCGCGATACCGTTGCGACGCGATGCAAACCCTCCTGCCACGGAAACGCCGTGGCCGCTGAGTCCAAAGGAGGTGGGTTCCACATGCGTCACTACGAGGTGATGGTGATCCTCGACCCCGATCTCGAGGAGCGTGCTGTCTCCCCGCTGATCGAGAACTTCCTCGGCGTCGTCCGCAATGGCGGCGGCAAGGTCGAGAAGGTCGACACCTGGGGCCGTCGTCGTCTTTCGTACGAGATCAAGAAGAAGCCCGAGGGCATCTACTCGGTCATCGACCTCAACGCCACTCCTGAGGTCGTCAAGGAGCTCGACCGTCAGATGAACCTGAACGAGTCGGTCCTCCGGACCAAGGTCCTCCGTCCCGAGACCCACTGAGCCTGACGGCTCAGGCAGTCGGGAAACCGAGAAGCCAAGCAAAGCCGAGAGGTCACTCACCATGGCAGGCGAGACCGTCATCACGGTCGTCGGCAATCTCGTCGACGACCCCGAGCTGCGCTTCACCCCGTCCGGTGCGGCGGTCGCGAAGTTCCGTGTCGCGTCCACTCCCCGCACCTTCGACCGGCAGACCAACGAGTGGAAGGACGGCGAGAGCCTCTTCCTCACGTGCTCGGTCTGGCGGCAGGCGGCGGAGAACGTGGCCGAGTCGCTCCAGAAGGGCATGCGCGTCATCGTGCAGGGCCGTCTGAAGCAGCGCTCGTACGACGACCGCGAGGGCGTCAAGCGGACGGTCTACGAGCTGGACGTCGACGAGGTCGGCGCCAGCCTGCGCAGCGCGACCGCCAAGATCACCCGGGCCAGCGGCGGCGGCGGTGCCTCGCGCGGCGGCCAGGGCGGTTACGGCGGCGGCGGTGGCGGCCAGGGCGGCGGCTGGGGCGGTGGCCCCGGTGGCGGCCAGGGCGGTGCGCCCGACGCCGATCCGTGGGCGACCGGCGCTCCGGCCGGTGGTGGCCAGGGCGGCGGTGGCGGCGGCTGGGGCGGTGGCTCCGGCGGCGGCGGCGGTTTCTCGGACGAGCCGCCCTTCTAAGGGCGGCGGCGTACCAAACTTCTTGATCACACTGGAGAGAGACAATGGCGAAGCCGCCTGCTCGCAAGCCTAAGAAGAAGGTTTGCGTGTTCTGCAAGGACAAGATCACCTACGTCGACTACAAGGACACGAACCTGCTGCGGAAGTTCATCTCCGACCGCGGCAAGATCCGTGCCCGCCGGGTCACCGGCAACTGCACCCAGCACCAGCGCGACGTCGCCACGGCCGTGAAGAACAGCCGTGAGATGGCGCTGCTGCCCTACACCTCGACCGCTCGCTAAGGAAGGGTGACCGAGCAATGGCGAAGATCATCCTCACCAACGAGGTCAGTGGCCTCGGTGCCGCCGGCGATGTCGTCGAGGTCAAGAGCGGCTACGCCCGCAACTACCTGATCCCGCGCGGCTTCGCGATCGCGTGGACCAAGGGTGGCGAGAAGGACGTCGAGCAGATCCGCCGCGCGCGCCGGATCCGTGAGATCGCGACCGTCGAGCAGGCCAACTCCTTCAAGGCGCAGCTCGAGGGCGTCAAGGTCAAGCTGTCGACCCGCGCGGGCGACGCCGGCCGGCTGTTCGGTTCGGTGACCCCGGCCGACATCGCCGCCGCCGTCAAGGCCGCGGGCGGTCCGGACGTGGACAAGCGCCGGATCGAGATCGGTTCCCCGATCAAGACGCTGGGCTCGCACAAGGTGTCGGTGCGTCTGCACCCCGAGGTCGAGGCCGCTCTCGACGTCGAGGTCGTCGCTTCCTGACACTCGCGCACCGCGTGAACGCCGGGCCCGGAACCGCGAGGTTCCGGGCCCGGCGTCGTTCACGTACGGGAGCCGTGCGGAAGGCGTGCGGGATGACCTGCGGGTCAGGCGCGTACGGCGCCGGTGACGGCCCACTTCCCCGAGCGGGCGCGCCAGTGGAGGCCGGCCAGCCGGGTGAGCATCATCAGCCCCATCGCCCACCACAGGGCGGTGAGTCCCCCGCCCAGGGCCGGTACGGCCAGCGCCACCGGGGCGAAGACGGCGAGGGTGACGACCGTCGCCCAGGCCAGGTAGGTGCCGTCGCCGGCGCCGATGAGGACCCCGTCCAGCACGAAGACCACGCCGCAGACCGGCTGGGAGAGCGCCGCCACCAGCAGGACGGTCGTCAACTGGGAGCGCACGGCCGGGTCCGGGGTGAACAGCGGGGCGATCAGCGGCCGGGAGACGGCCAGGAGCAGGCCGATCACCATGCCGGAGGCGATGCCCCACTGCACCATGCGGCGGCACGCGGCCCGGGCCCCGGCCACGTCGTCGGCGCCGAGGTAGCGGCCGATGATGGCCTGACCCGCGATGGCGATGGAGTCCAGGGCGAAGGCCGCCAGCGACCAGAGGGTGGTGGTGATCTGGTGGGCGGCGACGGAGGCGTCCCCGAGCCGGGCCGCGACCACGGTGGCGAGCAGCAGGACGGCCCGCAGGCTCAGGGTGCGGATCAGCAGGGGCGTCCCGGCCTGGGCGCAGGCGCGGATGCCGGCGAGGTCGGGCCGGAGCGAGGCGCCGTGCCGGCGGGCGCCGCGGACCACGACGGCGAGGTAGACGGCCGCCATCGCGTTCTGGGCGATGACGGTGCCCCAGGCGGAGCCGGCGATGCCGAGGCCGGCGCCGTACACCAGCACCACGTTGAGCACGGCGTTCACGGCGAAGCCGCCGACGGCGACGTAGAGCGGGGTACGGGTGTCCTGCAGCCCGCGCAGCACACCGGTGGCCGCGAGGACGACGAGCATCGCGGGGATGCCGAGGGCGCTGATCCGCAGGTAGGTGACGGCGTAGGGCGCCGCGGTTCCCGAGGCGCCGAACAGGTCGGCGAGGGCGGGTGCCGCGGGGACGGCGACGGCGACCGCGGCGGCGCTGATGAGGAGGGCGAGCCAGATGCCGTCCATGCCCTGGCGGATCGCCGCGGGCAGGTCGCCCGCGCCGACCCGGCGGGCGACGGCGGCGGTGGTGGCGTAGGCGAGGAAGACGAAGACGCCGACGAGGGTGGTCAGCAGGGCGCCCGCGACACCGAGCCCGGCGAGCTGCGACGTGCCGAGGTGGCCCACGATCGCGCTGTCGGCCATGAGGAAGAGCGGTTCGGCGACCAGCGCGCCGAAGGCGGGCAGCGCGAGGCCTATGATCTCGCGGTCGTGGCGGCGTACGGCCTGCTGGGGGGAGTGTTCGGCGACCTGGGGCACCCGGCAAGGGTAATCATCCACATGTAAGGGACGCAAGGCAATGCAGCCTCTTACTTGCGGCTGCACAGGGTGATCTCCTCCGTGCCGTTTGTCGTGATCTTGGGCCGAGCGGGCAAGTTTTTCTTGTCCACAGTGGGTGGATGAAGAAAGCGCAGGTCAACCACGTGATCATTGCGTGATTGTGTGCTTGTCCACCGCACTGTCCCCCGCCCTGTACACAGCTGGAGCGGGCTTCTCCACAGGTAGGGGCGGTTCTTCAACAGGTCATCCCCAGCCCCTGTGGATAACCGTCTTGGCTGTGGGCCCCGCGGACCCCTACCGTGGGGCGTCGCCCGACGTGCCACAGGTGTGTCCGGGCGGCTGATTGTCAGAGCCGTGGCGTAGGAAATGGAACACGACGCAGCGGTCCGCGCCGGAGGGGAGGAGGTGGCAGGGGGGTGAGCCAGCCCGAACCCGCGGACGACCATTGGGGGAGCGAGCCGCCGTTCCCGCCGGACGGTCCCGGTGACCGCCTGCCCGTCTCCCGCTTCCGCCGGAGGGACGAGCGGGACCGCGACCGCGACCGTGACGACGACCGCGGAGCGGCCGGCTTCGAACGCGTACCCCCGCAGGACCTGGACGCCGAGATGTCGGTGCTCGGCGGCATGCTGCTGTCCAAGGACGCCATCGCCGACGTCGTCGAGGTGCTGAAGGGCGCCGACTTCTACCGGCCCGCCCACGAGACCATCTACGCCGCGATCCTCGACCTCTACGCCCGCGGTGAGCCCGCCGACCCCATCACCGTCGCCGCCGAGCTGACCAAGCGCGGTGAGCTCGTGCGCGTGGGCGGGGCCCCCTACCTGCACAGCCTCGTCAACGCGGTGCCCACCGCCGCCAACGCCGAGTACTACGCGGAGATCGTGCACGAGCGCGCGGTCCTGCGCCGGCTCGTCGAGGCGGGCACGCGCATCACGCAGATGGGGTACGCCGCCGACGGCGACGTCGACGAGATCGTCAACTCCGCGCAGGCCGAGATCTACGCCGTCACCGAGCAGCGCACCAGCGAGGACTACCTCCCGCTCTCCGAGATCATGGAGGGCGCCCTCGACGAGATCGAGGCCATCGGCTCGCGCAGCGGCCAGATGTCCGGGGTGCCCACCGGCTTCGCCGACCTGGACTCCCTCACCAACGGCCTGCACCCGGGCCAGATGATCGTCATCGCCGCCCGTCCCGCGATGGGCAAGTCCACGCTCGCGCTGGACTTCGCCCGCGCCTGCTCGGTCACCAACGGCATGCCCAGCGTCTTCTTCTCCCTCGAAATGGGCCGCAACGAGATCGCGATGCGCCTGCTGTCCGCCGAGGCCCGGGTCGCCCTGCACCACATGCGCTCCGGCAACATGACCGACGACGACTGGACGCGGCTGGCCCGCCGGATGCCGGACGTCTCCGCGGCGCCTCTCTACATCGACGACTCGCCGAACCTGTCGATGATGGAGATCCGGGCCAAGTGCCGTCGGCTCAAGCAGCGCAACGACCTCCGTCTGGTCGTCATCGACTACCTCCAGCTGATGCAGGCGGGCGGTTCGCGCCGGCCCGAGAGCCGTCAGCAGGAGGTCTCCGACATGTCCCGCAACCTCAAGCTCCTGGCGAAGGAGCTCGAGGTGCCGGTCATCGCGCTCTCCCAGCTGAACCGTGGCCCCGAACAGCGCACGGACAAGAAGCCCATGGTCAGCGACCTGCGTGAATCGGGCTCCATCGAGCAGGATGCGGACATGGTGATCCTGCTGCACCGCGAGGACGCCTACGAGAAGGAGTCCCCGCGCGCGGGCGAGGCCGACCTGATCGTCGCCAAGCACCGCAACGGCCCCACGGCCACCATCACCGTGGCCTTCCAGGGCCACTACTCGCGCTTCGTGGACATGGCCCAGACCTGAGCCGTCCGCGGGCGGGATCCGCCGTGCGACCTCCGCGCGGCAGGACGGCGGCTCAGCCCAGGGCCACCATCAGCGGTGCGTGGCGGCGGTGTTCGTCGCCGGGCAGATCACGGTCACCGAGCACCATGAGGGTGTTGGGGAAGACGGGGGCCACGCCGTGCTCCGCGGCCCAGCCGTCGAGACCGCCGGGGGTGCCGGTGCGCAGGTCGAGGCGGACGGGTGTGCCCGCGTCGCGGGTGATCGCGCCGATCAGCCCCTTGGCCCCGGCCGCGCTCCCGGTGACGACGGGACCCACGACCAGGGTGTCCGCGTTCAGCCAGGCCGAGGCGTAACCGGTCAGGACACCGTCCTCCTCGGCGACCAGGACGCGTTCGGCGAACCGCGGCAGGTCGCGCAGGAGGGGTGAGCGGTCCGCGCCGAACACCTCGGCGTCGAGGGCGAGCAGGGCCGGCAGGTCGGCATCGGTGAAGGGCCGCGGCTGCGCGGCGGCGGGACCGCCGGTCCCGGCGGGCACCCGCGGGGCGAAGCGGCCGCGGTGGGTGACGACGGTGCCGACCGCCCGGAAGCCGAGCTTCTCGTAGAGGGGGCGGCCGCGGTCGGTGGCGTGCAGGGTGACGGTGTCGTCGCCCGCCTCGGCCAGGACGTGGGTCATGATCCGACGCCCGAGGCCCTGCCCCTCGTACCGGGCCGCGACCAGGACCATGCTGACCGCCGCCAGGCCGCCCGCGTAGCGCGTCAGGACGGTGGTGGCGGCCAGGCCGTCGCCGTCGGGGGCGTCGATGCCGTAACCGGTGCCGTGGGTGAGCAGGAAGCGCCACTTGTGCTCCTCAGCGCCCCAGTCGCGGCTGACGGCCAGCGCGCTGCAGGCGGGGAGGTCGGCGGGGGTGAGGCGGCGCACGGGGGCCGTGGGGGATGTCATGCGGGCAGCGTGCCGTGGCGGCGGCGGGCGGCACCCATAGTTTTCCCCTATGGGCATCGGCCGAGGCCTGGCTATCCTCCGGGAGTGACGCTGACCTTGCCCGGCCTGCGGGCGTTCGTGGCGGTGGCGCGTACGGGCTCGTTCTCGGCGGCCGCGCGGCAACTCGACGTACGGCAGCCCACGGTGAGCGAGTCGGTGCGCCGGCTGGAGGCCGCCGCGGGGCGGCCGTTGCTGGTGCGGAACCGCGAGCGGGCCGAACTGACCGACCTGGGACGACGGATCCTGGCCCACGCGGTGGCGGCGGTCGACGCCGCGGACGAACTCGAGGGGCTGCTGGACGGGGCGTCCCGGCCGTTCACCGTGGGCTTCCTGGGGGAGGCGGCGGCCGGCCGCACCCGGGAGCTGCTGGACCTGGTCCAGGCCCGCGCCCCGGGCGACGTGCGGCTGCGGCGCTACGACTTCGACGACCCCTCCTGCGGGCTGCTGGACGGACACTCCGACCTGGCCATCGTGTGGCCCCCGTTGGACGCCCCGGGACTGGGGATGGTGACCGTCTCCAGCGACCGGCGTTGCGTGGCGCTGCCCGCGACGGACCCGCTGGCCCGCAGGACCGAGGTCGCGCCCGCCGAACTGGGCGGCAGGACCTGGGTGGTGCCGCGGACCGGGGACGCGGCCTACGCCGGCTTCCGTCACCCGTCGGCCGTGGGCGTCGCCCACGTGGCCGGGACGGTGCCGTCGGGGTCGCTGGAGGAGACGCTCGAACTCGTGGCGGCGGGGCGGGGTTGCGCACTGGCGAGCACGGCGACCGACGAGCACTACGCGCGGTCGAACGTGGTGATCGTGCCGCTGGCCGGGGACGTGCGCTGCACGGTCGCGCTGGCCTGGCGGGCGGCGGACCGCAGGCCCGCGGTCCGCGGGGCGGCGGAGGACGCCGCCCGGTTGTTCGGAGGGACGCCGCCGGGAACCGGCCGGGCGGCGGGTGACGAGGGAGGGACCGCGTGGGACGGCTGCACATCTTCGACATGGACGGGACGCTGATGCACGGCTCCTCGGCGAGCATGGAACTCGCCCGGGAGCTGGGGCTGGTGGCGGAGTTCCGCGAGCTGGAGCACGCGCTCGGGCGGGGTCTGCTGGACCCGCCGGGCTACGCGGAGCGGGCGTACGAGCTGTGGCGGGCGCTCACCCGGGCGCAGGTGGCGGCGGCGTTCGAGGGCGCCCCGTGGCTGGCCGGGATACGGGAGGTGTGGGCGGACATCGCCGCCCGCGGGGAGCACTGCGCGGTGGTGTCGCTCTCCCCGGACTTCTTCGTGCGCCGGCTGCTGGAGTGGGGGGTGCACGCGGTCCGGGCGTCGGCCTTCCCGGAGGTCCCGTTCGGCCCGGCGGCGGGCCTGGACGTGGCGGGGATCCTGCTGCCGGAGACGAAGGTGACGGCGGCGGACGAGCTGTGCGCCCGGTACGGGGTCAGCCGCGCGGAGTGCGTGGCGTACGGGGACTCGCTGTCGGACACGGCGCTCTTCGCGGCGGTGCCGGTGTCGGTCGCGGTCAACGGGGACCACCACGTGAGCGGGCTGGCCAGCCATGCGTACACGGGGCGCGATTTGCGTGAAGCGTATGCGCTGGTCGTGGGCTGAATACGTGACGGTGGAACTGTGGTGATCGTCACGGGAATTGAGTGACGGTTGTGAAAGCAGTGACTCGGGGTAGGGTCGTCAGGGTTCCGCGGCAGCGGGGCTTCACATTCGGCCGAGCTTAACGGGATCGGTAACCGCGTTTCCCGTACTTCCGGCTATTTGTCCGGACGGCGTGAAGTCCTGGCAGGCTTTCCGCGCAGGATGTGTGGCCGATGTACGGACACCGACCGGGAGAAGCTCGAGGCGAAGCTGACCATGGACGCTCTGACCACGAACGCGGCCGAACCGGGAAAGGGAGCCGGGGCTGGGTCCTCCGGATGGTTCACGCCGCACACACCCCCTGACGGGCCGAGACCCCACCACGAGGGCGGGGACGGCGGCGAGCCGAGCCGCCCGGTACGGCCCATCAGGCCGGTGGGCACGGGAGCCGGGCGGAGCACCGGCCCCGGCCCGGCGCTGCCGCGGCCCGGCCCCCCACAGGACGCGCCGGGGCCGCGGCACCATCCGGAGCCGCCGGACCGGCAGCCCCCGCCCCGGGCGGAGGCCCGGCCTCGGTCGCGGCAGCCGAGCGCGGACGCACTGCTCATCCGGCGGACGATGGAGGAGGTCGCGCCCGTAGCCGACAAGACGACGTCGTATTTCTATGCACTTTTGTTCATACGGCATCCGGAGTTGCGCGAACTCTTTCCGGCCGCGATGGACGCGCAGCGCGACCGATTGTTGAAAGCGCTCCTCACCGCCGCGGAACACATAGACGACGCCGAGATACTCACCGAATACCTGTCCCACCTGGGCCGCGGCCACCGGAAATACGGCACCCGGCCCGAGCACTATCCGGCCGTGGGGGAATGCCTGATCGGGGCGCTGACCCGGTACGCCTCGGCGGTCTGGAACGACGAGGTCGAGGCGGCCTGGGTGCGTGCCTACACGGCGATCTCGCAGATCATGATCGACGCGGCGGCGGCCGACGAGAAGCACGCGCCGCCCTGGTGGCAGGCGGAGATCGTCAGCCACGAACCGCGCACCTCCGACATCGCGGTCCTCAGCGTCCGCCCCGACCAGCCCTACCCCTTCCTCGCGGGCCAGTACACGACGCTGGAGACGCCCTGGTGGCCGCGGGTCTGGCGGCACTACTCCTTCGCCAGCGCCCCCCGCCCGGACGGCCTGCTGGTCTTCCACGTGAAGGCCGTGCCGGCCGGCTGGGTCAGCGGGGCGCTGGTCCACCGGGCCCGACCCGGCGACGTGCTGCGGCTCGGTCCTCCGGGCGGCTCCATGGTCGTGGACCACAGCACCGACAACGGACTGCTCTGCCTGGGCGGCGGCACCGGCATCGCCCCCATCAAGGCCCTGGTCGAGGACGTCGCCGAGCACGGCCGCCGCCGTGCCATGGACGTCTTCTACGGCGCCCGCAGCGACCACGACCTGTACGACCTGGACACCTTGGTGGGGCTCGCCCGGCGCCACCCCTGGCTCTCGGTGCGCCCCGTGGTCTCCCACGGCCGCGGCGAAGTGGGGCTGCACGGCCCGCTCCCCGAGATCGTGCGGCAGTACGGCCCCTGGCCCGAGTACGACGCGTACCTCAGCGGGCCGCCCGGGATGATCCGCAGCGGCGTCGACACCCTCGTGCGCAGCGGCATGCCCTCCCAGCGCATCCGGCACGACCTGATCGAGGAACTGGTCGCGGCCGGCGACTGAATCCGCTCCGCCCACGCCCCCCGGGGCCCCCACCACCCCCCCACGAGGAGAAACGTTGCCGCAGGAACGTCCCGGAAGTGCGGGAGAGCACCGCGTCCAGGAGGAGATGGGCACGGCCGACCGCGCGGACCGCTTCTACACCGAACAGGTGCTGGACCACCTCAACCCGCTGATGCGGGAGTTCACCGAGCGGCAGGAGATGTTCTTCCTGTCCACGGCGGACGCCCGGGGGGAGTGCGACAGCACCTTCAGGGCCGGCCCGCCCGGCTTCCTGACCGTGCTGGACGAGCGGACCCTGGTCTACCCCGAGTACCGGGGGAACGGCGTGATGGCCTCGCTGGGCAACCTGCGCGAGAACCCGCACGTGGGCATCCTGATGCTCGACTTCACCCGGGACCGGATCGGACTGCACGTCAACGGCCGCGCGCGGGTGGTCCCGGACGGCGCGATGCGCGCCCTGCACCCCTGGCTCCCGGTGGACGCGGTGCCCGGCCGCAGGCCTCAGCTGTGGGTACGGGTGAGCGTCGTGGAGGCGTACGTCCACTGCTCGAAGCACATCCCGCGGATGGCGAAGGTGCCCCTGCAGGGCGGCCGGGCCTGGGGCACCGACGACGTGCGGCGCAAGGGCGGCGACTACTTCCGGGCGGCCGCCGACGCCGCGCACTCCCGCACCGAGCGGCCCGGCGGCGCGGGCCCGGGTTGGTTCGGCGTCTGAGGCCGCCCCGGTCGGCCCGGGGCCGGCCGGGCCGCCCCGAGGTCAGCCGAGGTCGGCCGAGAGCAGTCCCAGCACGCCTTCGATGTTGCCGTCCAGGTAGTGCCGCAGGGTCAGCGGAACGATCTCCACGGAGGCGAGCCCGACCCGGCTGAAGGGCACGCGGACCACGTCGTACGTCCCCGAGGGCTCGTCCACCTCGGGGCCGTGCCGCCGCGAGGGGTCCATGGAGGCCAGCCGGCACACGAAGAAGTGCTGCACCTTCACGCCGTGCGAGCCGTCCTCGCCGATGTGCTCGACGGTGTCGACGAAGGCCGGAACGACGTCGGTGACCTTGGCGCCGAGCTCCTCGTCCAGCTCTCTGTGGAGCGCCTCGACGATGGTGGCGTCCTCGGCCTCGACCCCGCCGCCGGGGGTGACCCAGTACGGGTGGAGCCCGGGCTTGGTGCGCTTGATGAGCACGAGGGAGTCGCCGTCGAGCAGGATGGCACGGGCGGTGCGCTTGACCACCGGCCGGGTGGCCGGGGCGGTCGGTGCACCGCCCCTGGCAGGTGCTTCGATGTCCGGGGGCATGCCTGAGATCTGCCGCGGCGCGGGAGGCGGCAAACGCTTCCGGGACGGCGAATCGGAACGCCGCGTTCTCGCGGAGGTCACCCGCCGTACGCCGGGCGCGCGGTCACCAGGCCGCGGAGGAGCGCATCAGCTGCTCGTGCACCCGCGCGATGTGCGGCAGCGCGAGCGTCCCGGCGCGCACCGAGACGAAGTACGTGCGCAGGGGTGGCACCGGCGGCTCCAGGAGCGCCTTGGCGGCGCCCGCCGTGATGGCCTCACAGCACAGGTAGCGCGGCAGGACGGCCATGCCGACCCCGGCGACCACGCACTCCAGGACCGCCCTCAGGTCGGGCACGACCACGGCGGGGACGATGGCAGGGGTGGTGTCGAAGACCGCCGACCAGTAGTGGTCGATCAACGGCATGCCCTCGTCGTAGGAGATCACGGGGATGTCGTCGAGGACCTGTGCCCCGTGGGTGCGCACCGCGAGCGGGCCGCCGATCCGCTCCTGCCAGACGGGCGCGGCCACGAGTATCTGCTCCTCGTCCCACAGGGCGCTGGCGGTCAGCAGCCGGTCGCGCGGCCGGAGGGTGCCGATGGACAGGTCGTGGTGGCCCGCGGCCAGGCCGGCCAGGGCCTCGTCCTCGCCGGCCAGCGCGATCCGCAACTGCAGGCCCTCGGCGACCAGCGGGGCGAGGGCGGGGAGGGCGCGCAGGGAGGTGAAGGTGGGCGGCCCGGCGAGGTGCAGGGTGCGGTTGCCCGACTCCTCGTCGAGGTCCGCCTCGGTTATCTCCAGGAGGGCGTCGAGGTGCGGGGCCACCCGGTGGGCCAGGTCGTCCCCGACGGGGGTCGGGGCGACGCCGCGCGGCAGGCGCAGGAACAGAGGGCGGCCCACCTGCCGCTCCAGGCTGCGGATCTGGCTGGTGACGGCGGGCTGCGACAGTCCCAGCAGCTGGGCGGCCCTGGTGAAGGAGCCGGCCCGGTGCACGGTGACGAACGTGCGCAGCAGAGCCAGATCCATGGAACCGCTCCCTCCCGGCCACCGGTACGACCCCAACATATAAATATATCGATAGGTCTGTATCGCAACTGTGATTGGACACTGACGCAGAGTCAACTAGCCTTGTTCGAGCGGATCTCCGCGCGTAAAGCCAGGGTGGTCCGAGCCACGAGGGGGGAGGCTCGGGCCACCCATTCTGCGTAGGTCCCTCTACGTAGATATATCTGTTTGAGATGAACGGGCGGGGTCAGCGCGCGGCGGCGTCCAGGGCCTGCGTCACGTCCCGCAGGATGTCGGCCGCGTCCTCCACCCCGACCGAGAAGCGGACGAAGCCCTCGGGGACCGCGTCGCCGCCCCAGCGCGCCCTGCGTTCTGCGGTGCTGGTCACGCTCCCGAAGCTGGTGGCCTCGGTCGTCAGCAGCAGCTCGGACAGGAAGCGCTCGGCGTGCTCCTTGTCGGGCAGCGTGAAGGACACGACGCTGCCGAACCGGGTCATCTGCGCGGTCGCGACGGCGTGCGCCGGGTCGTCCACCAGACCCGGGTGACGGACGTCGGTCACCTCGGGGCGCCGGCGCAGCGCGGAGGCGAGCTCCAGGGCGTTGGCGGCCTGCTTGTCCACCCGCAGCGCGAGCGTGGACAGCGAACGGTGGGCCAGCCAGGCCTCCATGGGACCGGGGATCGCGCCGACCGTCTTGCGCCACATCCGCACCCCGGCGGCGAGCTCGGGCCGACGGGTGGTCACGTAGCCCAGCAGCAGGTCGCCGTGGCCCGACAGTGCCTTGGTGCCGCTCGCCACCGAGAAGTCCGCGCCCAGGTCGAGCGGACGCTGGCCGAGCGGGGTGGCGAGGGTGTTGTCGACCGCCACGAGCGCGCCCGCGGCGTGCGCGGCGTCGGCCAGCCGGCGGATGTCGCACACGTCGAGGCCCGGGTTGGACGGCGTCTCGATCCACAGCAGCCGGGCGTCCTCCAGCACCTTCAGCTGGGCGTCGCCTGCGGTGGGCGCCAGGCGCACCGAGACCCCGTAGTCCTCCAGGCGGCCCTGGAGGGTGCGGGTCGCCTGGTAGCAGTCGGAGGGCAGCACCACGGTGTCGCCGGAACGCACCTGCGAGAACAGCACGGAGGAGATGGCGCCCATGCCCGAGGCGAAGGCCAGCGTCTGCGCGGGGACGTCCGGGGACTCCAGGGCGGAGATCGCCTCCTCCAGCCGGGTCCAGGTGGGGTTCTCGTCACGGCCGTAGGTGTACGGGCCGGTGACGTCGCCCGGCAGGTGGAAGTGCGCGGCGAACACCGGGCCGGGCAGGGCCGGCTCGTGCGGCCGGGCCGGCGGGCGGCCCGCGTGCACGCTGCGGGTGCTGTCCCCGGGTCTGCTCTCGTACTCCGTCATCGCCCTCTCCTCGCTCTCCCCGTCTTCGCGAACGTACAGGCGGAAGATACCGGTGTACGGGCCAACGAACACGGCCGTCCGCTAGGCGGACGCGAGGGCCTCACGGGCGGCCCGGCCCGCGGCGGCCCCGTAGCCCGCCCCGAACAGGACGGCGTGCACCAGCAGGGGGTGCAACTGGTGCAGCGGCACCCGTTCCCGGCGGCCGGGCAGCGGCCGGACCTCCTCGTACGCGGCGAGCACCCGCTCCAGGTGCGGGCAGCCGAACAGCTCCAGCATCGCCAGGTCGGCCTCGGGGTGCCCGCCCTGCGCCGCCGGGTCGACGACGCGGGCGCGGCCGTCGGCGGCGTACAGGACGTTGCCGGACCACAGGTCGCCGTGGATCACCGCGGGCGGTTGCGGGGGGCCGCCGATCCGCGGCAGCAGCTCGCAGACCCGCTCGACCGCGCGGACGTCGGCCGGTGTCACGGCCCCGTCGTCGGCGGCCTGCCGCAGGAAGGGCAGCAGCCGCCGGCCGGCGTGGAAGGAGGGCCAGTCCCCGGGGGAGCCGGGCGCCTGCCCGGAGCCGGACGACGGCAGGGGGAGCGAACCGATGTAGGCGGGGTGCGCCGTCCCGTACCCCGGGGCGGGGACCCGGTGGAGGGCGGCGAGTTCACGGCCCAGGCGCTCGGCGGCGGCCGGGGTGGCGGGGCCGGGCTCGACCCACTCCAGGACGAGCGTGCGGTCGTCGGCGGCGAGCACCTCCGGTACGGCGACCGTGCCGGTCCCGCCCAGCAGCCGCAGGCCCGCGGCCTCGGCGGCGAAGAAGCCCGGCGGCGCGTCCGCGAGGGACTTGGCGAAGACCGTGCCGCCCGAGCGGCGCCGCAGCCGTACCGCCCGGCAGATGGAGCCGCCGCCCACCGGGCCGAGCTCGGTCACCGGCTCGCCCAGCAGGGCGGCGACCCGGTCCGCGGGTCCGGCCGGACGGGTCACGGCGTGGGCGCGGGCTCGCCGAGGGCGTCGCGTACGGCCTCCAGCAGGCCGTCGGCGGCGGCCTCGCACATCTCCAGGCACTCCTCGAAGCCGCCGATGTCCCCGTAGTAGGGGTCGGGCACGTCCAGGCCACGGCCGTCCGCCCCGGCGTCCGCGCCGGGGTCGTAGGAGCGCAGCAGCCGCACCTTGGCGGCGTCCTCCGCGGTCGGCGCCAGCCGGCGCAGGTCCCGCAGGTGGCCGGAGTCGAGGGCGATCACCAGGTCGAGCCCGGCGAACCACTCGGGCTGGAACTGGCGCGCGATGTGCTCGTGCCCGTACCCGGCCGCGCGGAGCACGGCCACGGTGCGGTGGTCGGCGCCGTCGCCCTCGTGCCAGGAGCCGGTCCCCGCGCTGTCCGCGACGACCAGGGCGCCGAGTCCGGCCTCCTCGACACGGGCGCGGAAGACGGACTCGGCCATCGGCGAACGGCAGATGTTGCCGGTGCACACGAAGCACACCCGCAGCGGGGTGCGGGAGGACGGAGCGCTCATGGGCTCCATGATGCAGCCCCGGGGTCAGTCCTCGTCCGGCAGGACCATGTTCAGGGCCCAGGAGACGATGCTGATGATCAGACCGCCGAGGAACGCCGCCCAGAAGCCCTCGACGTGGAAGTCCAGGTCGAGCTCGCCGGAGATCCAGGAGGTGAGCAGCAGCATCAGGGCGTTGACGATCAGCGTGAACAACCCGAGGGTGAGCACGAGCAGGGGCAGCGAGAGCAGTTTCACCAGCGGCTTCACCAGCCAGTTCACCACGCCGAAGACCAGGGCGACGAGGATGAGGGTGAGGGCCTTGTGCGCGGTGTCGTCACCGGTGAGCGTGATGTTGCCCACGAGCCAGATGGCCACCAGCAGGGCCCCGGCGTTCGCGAGCGTCTTGACGACGAAGTTCATCATGGCTGAGATCGTCGCAGAAGTGATCCCACAGGCACAGGGGCGAGAGGGAGCGGGTACGTGAAGGTGTTCCGGCTGGACGACCTGGAGGCCGAGCGGGCCGCCAACGAGGGCGCGTACCTCGGCTTCCTGCGCGAGCGGAACATGTCCGCCGGGCTCTACGCCCTGCGGGCCGGGGCGCTCGACCCGCAGAAACCGCACGCGCAGGACGAGATCTACCTGGTCGTGAGCGGCCGGGCGCTGATCACCGTGGGGGAGGAGACGACGCACGTCGCGCGCGGCAGCGTGGTCTACGTCCCGGCCGGGACGCCGCACCGCTTCCACCACGTCACCGAGGACCTGAACGTCATGGTGGTCTTCTCGCCCCCCGAGGCGTGAGGGCCTTCGCCCCCGGGTTCCCGTAGGGGGAGGGTCAGGGACGGATGGGGACCGCGAGGCCTCCGCAGGGGGCCGCCGCGGCCCTAGCCTGGGAGCGGAAGGACGACAAGGAGGAGGAAACGGTGAAGCTCTTCGAGGGCCTGCCCTGGTGGGTCAAGTGGGTCGCGGTGCCGGTGATCGCGATCGTGGTCTTCGGCGGCATGATCGCCAGCGCGATCGGGTTCCTGTTCTGGCTGCTGTTCAAGGTGCTGGTCTTCGTGGCACTGGTCGGCGGTCTGGTGTACGTGGTCAAGAAGTTCACCTCGTCCTCGTCCGACTCCCGCGACAAGTGGTGACCCCGTGGGGCCCGGTCACCGGGCCCCACGGGAGGTGCGCCGCTCAGTCCTGGAGCCGCACGCGCTCCGGGCCCCGCGGCGCCGCACCGTTCGGTGAGGCGTCGCCGCCGGCGCCGGTCGCGCCGTTCATCTGGGCGAGCAGCTGACGGGCCAGGCCCAGGCCCGTACCACCCATGGTCAGCGCCTTGGCGAACATCTCCGACATCCCGTCGGCGCCGTTCAGCAGCACCATGTGGTCCACGTTGCCGAAGGCCTCGGCGCCCGCCCGGACGATCTCCGGCCAGTTCTCGGCCAGCTGCTGGGCGACGACCGCCTCCTGGTTCTCCGCCAGGGCCGCGGCCCGCGCCTTGATCGACTCGGCCTCGGCCAGGCCCTTGGCCTTCGCGGCCTCGGCCTCCGCCAGACCCCGTGCCTGGGTCGCGGCGGCCTCGGCCTCACCTGTGGCCCGGGTGGCCGCTGCGGCCGCCTCACCGCCGATCCTGGTCTGCTCCGCCTGGGCCGCCGCGGCCGTCTTGACGCGGTTCGCCTCGGCGATGGCGGCCAGTTCCGTCTCGCGGGCCTTCGCCTCGGCCGCCGAGATGCGCGCGTCGCGCTCGGCCTCGGCCAGCGTCCGCTTCTCGTACGCGGAGGCGTCCGCCGGCTTGCGGACGTCCGCCTGCAGCTGCTGTTCGCGCCGCTGCGCCTCCAGTTCGGCGACCCGGGTCTCCTGGACGACGACCTCCTGCCGGGCCGCCGCCTCCGCGAGCGGTCCCGCCTGCCGGGAGGACGCGGTGGCCTTGTCCCGCTCGGCCATGTAACCGGCCTGCAGGATCTGGCTGTCCCGGGTCGCCTCCGCCATGCGGGCCGCGGCCTGCTGCTCGGCCTCGGTGGCCAGCCGGTCCGCCTCCGCCTGCGCGATGCGCGCGTCACGCTGGACGGCCGCGGCGTGCGGAGCGGCCAGGTTGTTGATGTAACCGGTCGGGTCGACGATCTCGTGGATCTGCAGCGAGTCGATGATCAGACCGAGCTTCTCCATCTCCGAGCCCGAGGCGGCCCGGGTCTCGGCGGTGAGCCGCTCCCGGTCCCGGATCATCTGCTCCACCGTCAGCCCGCCCACGATGGAGCGCAGATGACCGGCGAAGACGTTGTGCACCCGCTCGGGCATGAACTTCTGCTGGTCCAGGAAGCGTCGTGCCGCGTTGGCGATGGAGACCATGTCGTCGCCGACCTTGAAGATGACCACGCCGTGCACCTTCAGCGGGATGCCCTGCTGGGTGACGCAGTCCACGTTCAGCTCGGCCTCGTTGAGGTCGAGCGAGAGCCTGCGCACCGCCTGCACGCCGGGCAGGACCAGGGTCCCCCGCCCCGTGACGATGCGGAACCCCATGCCCTCCCCCACACCGTCCGTACGGTGCTTGGAACCCGAGATGACCAGTGCCTCGTTGGGCTCGGCGACCCGCCACATGAGCCGGAACAGGCCGATCAGGATGATGACCGCGACGAGCGCCCCGCCCGCCGCAACGCCGATGAGCATCGGCATACGCCCCCTTACGAATGGCCCCGATCGGGGCCGCGTACGGGAGTGTGCGCCTGTGGGTGACGGTCCGGTAGGTCCTGGCGGATCCTTGTCGCTTTCTTGACGCGGAGCGGAGCGATCCGCTCAGCCGTACGCGGGCGCCACGTACACGGTGCGCGGCGGCAGGTGCTCCACCACCACCACGACCGTGCCCTTCTCGATGCGCTCCCCGGCGGTCCCCGGGTACGCCAGGAACGCCTCCGCACCGCCCCGCACGTGCACGATCACCTCGCCGACCAGCCCCGGCCCGACCGTCCCGGTCACCCGGCCCTGCAGTCCGACCACGTCCCCCGCCCCTCCAAGCTCACTTGGCGCGGCGCCGGTGCCCGCGACCGGTGCCCGTGGGAACAGTGTCGCCGCTGCCGCGGTCCGCCGACACCACCAGCGCGGCCAGTGCCGTCGTCAACGGCACCGCCACCACCAGGCCGATGCTGCCCACCAGGGTGCGCACGATCTCCTCGGCGACCAGCTCGCTGCCCGCCACCGCCAGCACCCCGCGCTCCGCGATGGAGAAGAGCAGCAGCAGCGGCAGCGCCGCACCCGCGTACGCAAGCACCAGGGTGTTGACGACCGAGGCGATGTGGTCGCGGCCGATGCGCATCGCCGCCGAGTACAACTGCCGCGGGCCGGCGGACGGGTTCGCCTCCCGCAGCTCCCACACGGCCGAGGTCTGGGTGACCGTCACGTCGTCCAGGACGCCCAGCGAACCGATGATGATGCCGGCCAGCAGCAGACCGCGGATCTCGATGTCCGGGTAGAGGGAGTGGATCAGCCCCGTCTCGTCCGAGGTGTTGCCGCTGAGCAGCGCCCAGTCGATGAAGACCGAGCCCAGGACGCCGATCAGCAGCAGCGAGCACAAGGTGCCCAGGACCGCCACCGAGGTACGGGCGTTCAGGCCGTGGCACATGTAGAGCGCGATCAGCATGATGGCGCTGCCGCCGACCACCGCCACCAGGAGCGGATTACTGCCGTGCAGGATCGCCGGGAGGATGAACAGCGTCAGCACGGCGAAGCTGATGACCAGCGCGGCCAGCGCCAGGATCCCGCGCAGCCGCCCGACCACGACCACCACCGCGGCGAAGATCCCGGCCAGCAGCCACAGGGGGAACGCCCGGTCGAGGTCGGTCACCGAGTACTGCAGTTCGCGCGGCGCCTGGGGTGCGTACGCCAGCAGCACCTTCTGGTCCTTCGTGTAGTGCCGGGTCTGAGTCGGCTGCACGATCTCGGTGAAGGTGCGGCCCGCGTCCTTGCCCGAGGTGACCTCGATGGTCGCCCGCTGGCAGATCGCCGGGCCGGACGGCGCCGCCGAGGGCCCGGGGGAGGGAGCGGCGCCGGCGCCCGGTTCGGCGTTGACCTCCGAGCACTTGACGTCCTCGACCTTCACCACCCGTCCGGACTGCGTCTGCTGGTCGAAGCCGACGCCGGTGCGGTCGTGCTCCGGCACACCGCCCGGCCACAGCACCACCAGGCCGGCCACCACGGCCGCGACGAAGGGGACGAGGACGGCGGCGATGACCTTGCGCAGGTGCCGGGAGACCGGCGGCACCGGGCCGTGACCGTGTCCGTGACCGTGTCCGTGACCATGGCCGTGCGCGTGCGGGTGAGTGGAGTCCACCGCCCGATCATCGCAACACCCCCTGGTGTGCGTCAGTGAGGACCCGCTAGCGTTGAGGCACCTTTGCGAACGCGGGAGCTCGGAGCACCGGGCTGAGAGGGCGCTGACCGGCCGAGGGGCCACCAGCTGCGCCGACCGCTGAACCTGTTACCGGGTAATGCCGGCGTAGGGAGTGGGTCTCATGACCATGCAGGATGCACGCGCGCGCGAAATCGGCTGGCACAAGGGGTACGTGACCGGGTCCCGCCCGGACATCGCGGTCCCCGTCCGCCGGGTCCACCTCACCAACGGCCGGGACGTGACGCTGTACGACACCTCCGGCCCGTACACCGACCCGAACGTCACCACCGACGTCCGCCGCGGCCTCCCGCCGCTGCGGGAGAACTGGATCGTCGCCCGCGGCGACACCGAGGAGTACCCCGGCCGCCCCGTCCGCCCCGAGGACGACGGCCTCAAGCACACCTCACCGCGTGGCGGCCTGCGCAACCTGGACGCCGTCTTCCCCGGCCGTCCTCGCCTCCCCCGGCGCGGCCGGCCGGGACAGCCGGCGACCCAGCTGGCGTACGCGCGGCGGGGCGAGGTCACCCCGGAGATGGAGTACGTCGCGCTCCGCGAGGGCGTCTCCCCCGAGGTCGTCCGCGAGGAGATCGCGGCGGGACGCGCCGTCCTGCCGGCGAACGTCAACCACCCGGAGATCGAGCCGATGGTCATCGGCAAGCGGTTCCTGGTGAAGGTCAACGCCAACATCGGCAACTCTGCCGTCACCTCCTCCATCGAGGAGGAGGTGGACAAGATGACCTGGGCCACCCGCTGGGGCGCCGACACGGTCATGGACCTCTCCACCGGCCGCAACATCCACACCACACGCGAGTGGGTGCTGCGCAACTCCCCCGTCCCCATCGGCACGGTCCCCCTCTACCAGGCCCTGGAGAAGGTCGACGGCAAGGCCGAGGAACTGACCTGGGAGATCTACAAGGACACCGTCATCGAGCAGGCCGAGCAGGGCGTCGACTACATGACCGTCCACGCCGGCGTGCTGCTGCGGTACGTCCCGCTGACCGCGCGCCGCAAGACGGGCATCGTCTCCCGCGGCGGGTCGATCATGGCGGCCTGGTGCCTGGCGCACCACCGGGAGAGCTTCCTCTACGAGAACTTCGAGGAGCTCTGCGAGATCCTCGCCGCCTACGACGTCACCTACTCCCTGGGCGACGGCCTGCGTCCCGGCTCCATCGCGGACGCCAACGACGAGGCCCAGTTCGCGGAGCTGCGCACGCTCGGCGAACTCAACAGCGTCGCCAAGCGGCACGGCGTGCAGACGATGATCGAGGGGCCGGGGCACGTCCCCATGCACAAGATCAAGGAGAACATCGACCTCCAGCAGGAGATCTGCGAGGAGGCGCCGTTCTACACCCTCGGCCCGCTCACCACCGACATCGCGCCCGCCTACGACCACATCACCTCCGGCATCGGCGCCGCGATGATCGCCTGGTGGGGCACGGCCATGCTCTGCTACGTCACCCCCAAGGAGCACCTGGGCCTGCCCGACCGCGACGACGTCAAGACCGGCGTCATCACCTACAAGATCGCCGCCCACGCCGCCGACCTCGCCAAGGGCCACCCCGGCGCCCAGGAGTGGGACGACGCCCTGTCCGACGCCCGCTTCGAGTTCCGCTGGGAGGACCAGTTCAACCTGGCCCTCGACCCGGACACGGCGCGGGCCTTCCACGACGAGACGCTGCCGGCGGAGCCGGCCAAGACCGCGCACTTCTGCTCCATGTGCGGGCCGAAGTTCTGCTCGATGAAGATCTCCCAGGACATCCGCCGCCAACACGGCGGTACGCCCGAGGAGATCGAGGCCGGCATGGCGGAGAAGTCCCGCGAGTTCGCCGCCTCGGGCAACCGCGTCTACCTCCCGGTCGCCGACTGACCCGGTATCCGCCGGCAGCCCGTCCGCACGGGCTGCCGGCGGTGCGGTCCCGCGTCGTCGTCGAAGTCGAAGTCCCGTCAGTCCGGGGTGTGGTCCGGGCCGCCGAAGTCGGGGCTGGAGAAGTCGGGGCTGGTGAAGTCGGGGCTCGTGAAGCGGTCCCCGGGTTCGGGGGACGACTCGGGGCCGGGGCTGGAGAAGTCGGGGCGGGAGTAGCCGAGGCGTGGCATCCGGGAGGTGCCGCCGCCGGGGCTCGCGGTGGGGGCGGTCGGGGCGGCGCCGGCGGCCTTGGCGAGGGCGTCGTCGAGGAAGGGCTGCAGCCCCCGCTCCACCAGGGCCCGGCGCCACAGCTCGCGGGCGAGCGCGACGTCACGTGACTCGTCGTCGGGAGGGTCGTGGAGGGCGGTCGAGCCGTTGCGCAGCGCGGTGAGCAGCAGTCCGACCATGCCGATGACGACGCCGCAGGCGGCGACGGCCGCGAAGAGCCAGCCGGCCTGCCGCAGCGGCTGGGCGATCGCCGGTTCGGGGTGCCCGAAGCGCAGGGCGTACCCGAGCACGAGGAAGATGACGGCGGCCGTGCCCGCCAGGATCGGCGTGAGCACGGCGACGACGGCGAACAGCCCTGCCCCCGAGCCGTCGGCGGCGACCGGGGCCGCCGCGGCCGCGTAGCCGATGCCCGGCACGGCCGCGGTGCGTGCCTCGCGGCGTTGCTCCGCGAGGGCCTCGCGGACCTTGACGAACTGCTCGTACTCGGGCGCGGCGCAGGCGGAGATGGGCCCGGCCGCGTTGAGCGCCAGGGTGCGCAACTGCTCGGCGTTGAGGCGGCTGCGCGGGTCGGCGAGGGCGGCCCGCGTGCCCTCCGAGTGCAGAGCCGTGTCGAGGGCGCGCTCGAACTCCGGGCGGTCCTCGGTCAGCAGGTGTGGAGCGCTGTTCATGTGCATCCCCCGATGCTCCGTCTCCGGTGCCGCCCGGAGTTCACGAAGGACTGAGGTCCGGTCCGGCTGGGCGGAAGCGGAGGAGAAGCTGCCTACGGATATCCCGATGGTAGAGCGCGGAGGTGACGCGGTGACAGAGTGTTTCCGGAAAATGGGGGTTTCGGGGACTACAACGGCAGCTGTGCGACCAGGAGTTTGCCGTCCATGGTCACTCCGCCGTCCATGGCCACCGCCAGGTCGTCCGCGTACACGTGCGGTCCCTCGATGACGGCGGACCGGTCCGGCTGCTCGGCGCCGAGCTCCCCGCCGGGCTCGCCGAGCAGGTACGGGATGGGGCTGTGGCCGTGCACGACGCGGTGGCCGCCGTAGGTGTCGAGCAGTTCGCGGGCGGCCTCCGGTCCCGACTCGCCGCGGAAGGCGAAGCGCCGGGTGAACTTGCGGAACAGCTCCCAGCACTCGTCGGCGTCGCCGCGCTGCAGGATGCCGGTGACGGCGTCGTTCATGGCGTCGATGGTGCCGCCGTACTCCAGGTACGCGGTGGTGTCGGAGTGCAGCAGCAGGTGGCCGTCGGTGAGGGCGGCCGCGTCCAGCCGGGACATCCAGGCGACGTGGTGGTCCTGCAGCCGCTCCATGTCGGTGGTCTGGCCGCCGTTGAGGCGCCAGGCGGCGAGGAAGGAGGCGGTGCCGGCGGCGGAGTTCACCGGGGTGTCGCCGAAGCGGTGGGCACCGAGCAGCAGCAGTTCGTGGTTGCCCATGAGGGCCCTGGTGTAGCCGCCGGCCGCGGCGGCCTCCGCGGACAGCTGCATGACGAGCTCGATCACGCCGATGCCGTCGGGGCCGCGGTCGGTGAAGTCGCCGAGGAACCACAGGCGGGCGTTGCCGGCCGCCCAGTGGCCCTCGGAGTCGATCAGCCCGGTCGCGTACAGGGCCTCGCGCAGCCGGTCCAGGTAGCCGTGGACGTCGCCGACGACGTAGAGCGGGCCCAGCGCCTGGGGGTCGGTCGCGGTGACCACCGGGAGGTCGTGCTGCGTGGGCGTGTACTCCGGCGGCATCATCCGCTCGTCGATCATGGTCGGTTCGTGCCCGGCCGGGTAGCCGGGTGGGGCCCCGACGGCATCGGCGGGGTGCGCCGACGGCGTCATGGGCGCACCGTGCGCCACCACCTCCGCGGGGTCCTGAGACCAGCCGTACGAGGTACCGGGCATGGGTCCCTGACCTGCCCCCTGAGTCATCGACCCCTCCACCGTCGCGCCACCATCCGCCCATCATAGGAATGACGATGTCGTGGCGTGACACACCTGCTGATAGCGATTTCATCCGGTGCGGACAAATCCGCACGGGGTGGACCGTTCTCGCCCCGGAGGCACCGGTTCCTATCCCCCCGCGGGCCCGCGGGGCGGGCTGACGGTGGTGCGCGGCGAGCGCCGCTGGGAGGAGGTGCGGACGATCAGGTCGGTCGGCATGACCTGCTGCACCGGGCGGCCCGCGTCAACCCCCTCGATGGCGTCGATGAGCAACTGGACGACCGCGGTGCCGATCCGGCCCGGTTTGAGGGAGAGCGTGGTGATCGGGGGCTCGGTCGTCGCGTAGACCATGCTCTCGCTGCAGCAGACCAGCAGGAGGTCGTCGGGCACGCGCAGCCCGTAGCGGCGGGCGGCGGCGAGCAGGTCGGTGCCGTTGGGGTCGAAGAGGCCGTAGACCGCGTCGGGGCGGTCGGGGCGGGCGAGCAGGCGGTCGGCGGCGACGGCGCCGGCGCACGGGTCGTGGGCGGGGTAGGCCTCGACGACGGGTTCCTGGCCGATCCGCTCGCACCAGTTGAGGTAGGCGGTGGTGGACAGGCGGGTGTAGGTGTCGGTGCTGGTCCCGGTGAGCAGGCCGATCCTGCGGGCCCCGGCCTCGGCGAGGTGCTCCAGGATGCCGAGCACGGCGGCCTCGTGGTCGTTGTCGACCCAGGCCTGGACGGGCAGGCTGCCGGCCGGGCGGCCGTCGCTGACCACGGGGATGCCCTGCCGCACCAGCTCGGTGACCATCGGGTCGTGGTCGGAGGGGTCGATCACCACCGTGCCGTCCAGCGCGACGTTGCTCCACACGTCGTGCCGGGAGGAGGCGGGCAGGATGACAAGGGCGTAGCCGCGGGCGAGCGCGGCGGAGGTGGCGGCCCGGGCCATCTCGGCGAAGTAGGCGAACTCCGTGAAGGTGAAGGGTTCTTCGCCGTACGTCGTCACGGTCAGGCCGATCAGCCCCGACCTCCCGGTGCGCAGCGTGCGGGCGGCGGCGGAGGGGCGGTACCCCAGCCGGTCGGCGACCTCACGGACGTGACGGCGGGTGGCGTCGGGCAGTCGGCCCTTGCCGTTGAGCGCGTCGGAGACAGTGGTGATCGAGACGCCGGCCGCGGCGGCCACGTCCCTGATGCCGGCCCGCTCCAGCCGGCGTCCGGCGGGTCGGCTCGCCTGGTGGTTCCCTGCTGCTGTCATGGCGTGGTGATAGTAGGGGTCGGGTGGTCCTTTCGCGGGGTGCCGGAGAAGGCGTTGACAGAGACGTTTCCCCGCACACGCTGCCGGGCGTGGCCGGGAAAGCGCAGGTGGCGGCGGGTGGCTACCACGTGTCACGGGCCCGTCACGGGGTCCCGTCCGCCCCGCCCCCCGCGGTGTGGACGTGCATCAACTCACCCCTTCGAGGGATGCGCGCCACCGCGCGCGCCACCGGCGCGCAGTGCGTCGCACCGCCTGCTGCGTCCGCCGCGAGCCCCTGCCGCGCGCCCGTGGGTCGCAGGGCCTCCCCCGGCCGGGCGGCCGCTCGTATGGTGTGGGGCATGAGCCCCAAACTGCGCCGCGAACTGGACGGCATCCCCACGTACAAGCCGGGCAGACCCCCGGCCGTGGAAGAGGGAGTGACCGCTTACAAGCTGTCCTCCAACGAGAACCCCTACGCGCCGCTGCCCGGTGTCCTGGAGGCGGCCACCGCCGCCGCGGAGAACTTCAACCGCTACCCGGACATGGCGTGCACGGCCCTCCACGGCGAGCTGGCGCACCGCTTCGGCGTGCCGGTGGAGCACATCGCCACCGGCACCGGCTCGGTCGGGGTCGCGCAGCAGCTGCTGCAGTCGACCGCCGGACCGGGTGACGAGGTCATCTACGCCTGGCGGTCCTTCGAGGCCTATCCGATCATCACGCAGATCAGCGGAGCGGCCTCGGTGCCGGTTCCGCTGGACGCGGACGAGACCCACGACCTGGACGCGATGGCCGGGGCGATCACCGACCGGACGCGGCTGGTCTTCGTCTGCAACCCCAACAACCCCACCGGCACGGTGGTCCGCCGGGCCGCGCTGGAGCGCTTCCTGGACCGCGTCCCCTCGGACGTGCTGGTCGTGCTGGACGAGGCGTACAAGGAGTTCATCCGCGATCCCGAGGTCCCGGACGGCGTCGAGGTCTACCGCGACCGTCCCAACGTGGCGGTGCTGCGCACCTTCTCCAAGGCGTACGGGCTCGCCGGGCTGCGCGTGGGGTTCGCGATCGCGCACGAGCCGGTCGCGGCGGCGCTGCGCAAGACGGCCGTCCCCTTCGGGGTGAGCCAGCTCGCCCAGGACGCGGCGGTGGCCTCGCTGCGCGCGGAGGCGGCGCTGCTGGAGCGGGTCGACGCGCTGGTGACCCAGCGGGCCCGGGTCTTCGACGGGCTGACGGCGCAGGGCTGGACGGTGCCGGAGACCCACGCCAACTTCGTGTGGCTGCGGCTGGGGGAGCGCACGGCCGACTTCGCCGCGGCCTGTGAGCGGGCCGGCGTCACCGTCCGTCCGTTCGCGGGGGAGGGCGTGCGGATCACGATCGGCGAGGACGCCGCCAACGACGTCCTGCTCCGTACGGCCGAGGCCTTCCGCAAGGAGCTGTAGCCGCCCCCACGCGCCGTCCCGGGTTCCACGGGGCGTCGTGGCGCCCTTTTCGCCCCCTCCCACCCCCCGGTGTGAGGGGGCGAAAACGTGTGCGGCATACTGAGCTTGTGAATGCGTTCACTTTCACAAGCTCGGCAAGATAGGAGGCGTGGCGTGGACCTGGCACTGGACTCCGTGGCCGTCGCGCGATGGCAATTCGGCATCACGACCGTCTACCACTACCTCTTCGTCCCCCTCACGATCTCCCTCGCCGCGCTGACCGCGGGCCTCCAGACGGCCTGGGTGCGCACGGGCAAGGAGAAGTACCTGCGGGCGACCAAGTTCTGGGGCAAGCTCTTCCTGATCAACATCGCCATGGGCGTGGCCACCGGCCTGGTCCAGGAGTTCCAGTTCGGCATGAACTGGTCGGACTACTCGCGCTTCGTCGGCGACGTGTTCGGCGCCCCGCTCGCCTTCGAGTCGCTCATCGCCTTCTTCTTCGAGTCCACCTTCATCGGCCTGTGGATCTTCGGCTGGGACAAGCTGCCGCAGAAGATCCACCTGGCCTGCATCTGGCTGGTCTCGCTGGGCACGATCCTGTCCGCGTACTTCATCCTCGCCGCCAACTCCTGGATGCAGCACCCGGTCGGCTACCGCTACAACAAGGTCACCGGCCGCGCCGAGCTGACGGACTTCTGGGCCGTGCTCACCCAGAACACCACCCTCGTCGTGGTCTTCCACACGCTGACCGCGGCCTTCCTGACCGGCGCCGCCTTCATGATCGGCATCTCGGCCTACCACCTGGCCCGCCGCAGGCACGTCGCGGTCATGAGGACCTCGCTGCGCCTCGCCCTGGTCACCGCCGTCGTCGCCGGCCTGCTCACCGCGATCAGCGGCGACCGGCTGGGCAAGGTCATGTACGAGCAGCAGCCGATGAAGATGGCCGCCGCCGAGGCCCTGTGGGACGGCGAGTCCCCGGCCCCGTTCTCGATCTTCGCGTACGGCGACGTCGAGAAGGGCCACAACACCGTGGCCGTCGAGGTCCCCGGACTGCTGTCCTTCCTCGCCCACGACGACTTCAGCTCGTACGTCCCCGGCATCAACGACGTCAACAAGGCCGAGCAGGAGAAGTACGGCCCCGGCGACTACCGGCCCAACGTCCCGGTCGCCTACTGGGGCTTCCGCTGGATGATCGGCTTCGGCATGACCTCCTTCGCGGTCGGCCTGGCGGGACTCTGGCTCACCCGCCGCAGGTTCTGGCTCGCCGGGGACCGGCGCACCGCCGACGACGAGCCACCGCACCTGATGCTCACCAGGAACACCGCACTCTCCCCGGCCCTGTCCCGCTGGTACTGGCGGATCGGGCTGCTCACCATGGGCTTCCCGCTGATCGCCAACTCCTGGGGCTGGATCTTCACCGAGAACGGCCGCCAGCCGTGGGTCGTGTACGGGTTGCTGCGCACCGAGGACGCGGTCTCCCCCGGCGTCTCCACCGCCGAGATGCTGACCTCGCTGATCGTCCTCACCGCGCTCTACGCCGTCCTCGCCGTCGTCGAGGTCAAGCTCCTGGTCAAGTACGCCAAGGCCGGGCCGCCCGAGCTCACGGAGGCCGACCTCAATCCCCCCACGAAGATCGGCGGCGACGCCGACCGTCCGATGGCCTTCTCGTACTAGGGAGAGACGGCATGCACCTCCACGACGTCTGGTTCGTCATCATCGCCGTCCTGTGGACCGGCTACTTCTTCCTCGAGGGCTTCGACTTCGGCATCGGCGTCCTCACCCGGCTGCTCGCCCGCGACCGACCCGAACGGCGGGTGCTGATCAACACCATCGGCCCGGTCTGGGACGGCAACGAGGTCTGGCTGATCACCGCCGGCGGCGCCACCTTCGCCGCCTTTCCCGAGTGGTACGCCACCCTCTTCTCGGGCTTCTACCTGCCGCTGCTGGTGATCCTGCTCTGCCTGATCGTCCGGGTCGTGGCCTTCGAGTACCGGGCCAAGCGCAGCACCGAGCGCTGGCAGACCGGCTGGGAACAGGCCATCTTCTGGACCTCCCTGCTCCCCGCCTTCCTGTGGGGCGTGGCGTTCGCCAACATCGTGCACGGGGTGGACATCGACGCCTCCGGCGAGTACACCGGCGGGGTCCTGGACCTGCTCGGCCCCCACGCCCTGCTCGGCGGACTCGTCACGCTCAGCCTCTTCACCTTCCACGGCGCGGTCTTCGCGGCGCTGAAGACCCTCGGTGACATCCGCGACCGCGCCCGCCGCTTCGCCACCCGGGCCGGAGCGGTCACCGCCGTGCTCGCGGTCGCCTTCCTGGCCTGGACGCAGGGCAGCGGCGGGAACACGGCGAGCCTGGCGGCCGCGGCCGTCGCCGTGCTCGCGCTGCTCGCCGCGCTGGGCGCCAACCTGAGGGGCCGCGAGGGCTGGGCGTTCGCCTTCTCCGGGGTCACCGTCACCGCCGTGGTGGCGATGTTCTTCCTGGTGCTCTTCCCGGACGTCATGCCCTCCACGCTGGACCCGGCGTGGAGCCTGACGGTGGAGAACGCCTCCTCGACCCCGTACACGCTGAAGATCATGACCTGGTGCGCCGCGATCGCGGCCCCGCTGGTCGTGCTCTACCAGGCCTGGACGTACTGGGTGTTCCGCAGGCGGATCGGCACCCAGCACATCGCAGAAGCGCACTGAGGAGCTGTTTCACGTGAAACCCGTCGACCCCCGGCTCCTGAGGTACGCCCGCGCGACCCGTGTGTTCCTCGCCGTCTCCGTCCTGCTCGGTCTCGCCGGTGCGGGCCTGGTCATCGCGCAGGCGATGCTCCTCGCGGAGATCGTCGTCGGAGGTTTCCAGGACGGTCTCGACGCCGTAGCGCTGCGCACCCCCCTGCTGCTGCTCGCCGGCGTCGCGGCCGGCCGGGCGGCCGTCTCCTGGCTCACCGAGCTGTGCGCCCACCGCGCCTCCGCCGCGGTCAAGTCCCGGCTGCGCACACGGCTGCTGGAGCACGTCACCGCACTGGGCCCGGCGGGGCTCACCGAGCGCCGGACCGGTGAGCTCACCACGCTCGCCACCCGGGGCGTCGACGCCCTCGACGGCTACTTCGCCCGCTACCTGCCCCAACTGGGCCTGGCGGTCGTGGTGCCCGCCGCCGTCCTCGCCCGCATCGTCACCGAGGACTGGATCTCGGCGCTCACCATCGCCCTGACCCTCCCCCTCATCCCGGTCTTCATGGTCCTCATCGGCTGGGCCACCCAGGCCCGCATGGACCGTCAGTGGCAGCTGCTCGCCCGGTTGTCCGGCCACTTCCTCGACGTCGTCGCGGGCCTGCCCACCCTCAAGGTCTTCGGCCGGGCCAAGGCCCAGGCCGAGTCCATCCGCGCCATCACCGCCGACCACCGGCGCGCCACGATGCGGACGCTGCGCATCACCTTCCTCTCCTCCTTCGCCCTGGAACTGCTCTCCACCATCTCCGTCGCCCTGGTCGCCGTCGGTGTCGGCATGCGGCTGGTCCACGGTGAACTCGACCTCCGCACCGGGCTGGTCATCCTCGTCCTGGCGCCGGAGGCGTACCTGCCGCTGCGCCAGGTGGGAGCCCACTACCACGCGGCCGCCGAGGGGCTCTCCGCCGCCGACGAGGTCTTCGCCGTGCTGGAGACCGCGCCGCCCCGGCGCGGCACGGCCCCGGCCCCCGACCTGCGGGCCGCGGTCGTCGAACTGGACGGGGTCGCCGTGCAGGGCCGCCTCGGCGCCGTCTCCCTGCGGGTCTCCCCCGGCGAGACGATCGCCCTCACCGGCCCCAGCGGGATCGGCAAGAGCACCCTGCTCTCCGTGCTGCTCGGCTTCACCGAGCCGACCTCGGGACGGGTCCTGGCCGGCGGCACCGAACTCGCCGCCCACGACCCGGCCGGCTGGCACCGGCAGATCGCCTGGGTCCCCCAGCGGCCGTACCTCTTCGCCGGGACCGTCGCCGACAACGTACGGCTGGCCCGGCCGGACGCGAGCCCGGCCGGGGTCCGCGCCGCGCTCCGGGACGCGGGCGCCCCGGACCTCGACCCCGCGACGGTGGTCGGGGAGGGTGGCGCCGGGCTCTCCGCCGGACAGCGGCAACGCGTCGCCCTGGCCCGGGCGTTCCTCGCCGACCGGCCGCTGCTGCTGCTCGACGAACCCACGGCGGCGCTGGACGGGGAGACCGAGGCGGCCGTGGTCGACGCCGTACGGCGGCTCGCGGCCGGCCGCACGGTGCTGCTCGTGGTGCACCGCCCGGCGCTGCTGGCCGTGGCGGACCGCACGGCGCGGCTCGACGGCCGCCCGGAGCGTGCCGTGCCGTCCACCGCGGGGCACCCCGCCAGGGCCGAACGGCAGGCCGCGGCCACGGTCAGTGCCCCCGAACCCCTCGGCGCGGCCCTCGCCGTCGCGCCGGCCGCGCCCTCCGCCGCCGCAAGAACCTCCGCGCCGCTGACCCGGGTACGCCGGGTCACGTCGCCGCTGCGGCCGCGGTTCGCCCTCGCGTTGCTGCTCGGCGCCCTCGCGCTGCTGAGCGCCGTCGGTCTGATGGCGACCTCGGCCTGGCTGATATCCCGGGCCTCGCAGCAGCCGCCGGTCCTCTACCTGATGGTCGCGGTCACCGCGACCCGGGCCTTCGGGATCGGCCGGGCGGTGTTCCGCTACGCCGAGCGCCTGGTCTCGCACGACGCCGTCTTCCGCGCCCTGGCCGACCTCAGGGTGACCGTGTACCGCCGGCTGGAGCGGCTCGCGCCCGCCGCGCTGCGCGACACCCGGCGGGGCGACCTGCTCTCCCGCCTCGTCGCCGACGTGGACGGCCTGCAGGACTACTTCCTGCGCTGGCTGCTCCCCGCGGGCGCCGCCGCGCTCACCGGTACCGCGGCGGCCGCGTTCACGGCGTGGCTGCTGCCCGGTGCCGGAGCCGCCCTGGCGGTGGGACTGCTCACCGCCGGCGTGGCCGTGCCGGCCGTCTCCGCGGCGCTGGCCCGGCGCGCCGAACGCGCGCTCGCCCCCGCCCGCGGTGAACTCGCGGCCCAGGTCGTCGAGGTGCTCACCGGCACCGCCGAACTGACCGTCGCCGGGGCACTGCCCGGGCGCCGCGCCAAGGCGGCCGAGACGGACCGCGTGCTCACCCGGATCGCGGCGCGTTCCGCGGCCGGTGCGGCGCTCGGGGCCGGGCTCGGCGCCCTGGTCAGCGGAGTCACCGTCACGCTCTGCGCCTGGGCGGGCGTGCGGGCGGTGGCCGCCGGCGGACTGTCCGGGGTCGCGCTCGCGGTCGTCGTGCTCACCCCGCTCGCGGCCTTCGAGGCGGTGGCGGCCATGCCGCTCGCGGCGCAGTACCGGCAGCGCAGCCGGCAGGCGGCGCAGCGCGTGTACGACGTGCTCGACACCCCCGAGCCCGTACGGGAGCCGGAACGCCCTGCCCCCGTGCCCGCCGGACCGCACCCCCTGGTGCTGCGCGGTCTCACCGCCCGCCATCCGGGGCAGCCCCGGCCCGCGCTGGACGGCGTCGGCCTCGAACTGACTCCCGGTCGCCGGATCGCGGTCGTCGGCCCCTCCGGCTCGGGCAAGACGACCCTCGCCCACGTGCTGCTGCGCTTCCTGGACGTCGAGGCGGGCACCTACACCCTCGCGGGCACCGACGCCACGGCCCTCGACGGCGACGCCGTGCGCCGCATGGTCGGCCTGTGCGCCCAGGACGCGCACGCCTTCGACAGCACGGTCCGGGAGAACCTGCGCCTGGCCCGCCCCGGCGCG
This sequence comes from Streptomyces sp. PA03-5A, assembly GCF_033792725.1. NCBI lineage: Bacteria > Bacillati > Actinomycetota > Actinomycetes > Kitasatosporales > Streptomycetaceae > Streptomyces > Streptomyces sp. PA03-5A. Next base: position 38,542 of record NZ_JARAVL010000046.1, read on the forward strand.
GACGACGCGGAGCTGCGCGGCGCGCTCGCCGCGGCCCGGCTCGACCTGGACCTCGACCTCCCGGTCGGCGAGCACGGCACCCGCCTGTCCGGCGGCCAGCGCCAGCGGCTGGCGCTGGCCCGGGCGCTGCTCGCCGACTTCCCCGTCCTGGTGCTCGACGAGCCCGCCGAACACCTCGACCTGGCCACCGCCGACGCCCTGACCGCCGATCTGCTGGCCGCGACCACGGGCCGGACGACCGTGCTGATCACCCACCGCCTCACCGGTCTGGAAGGGGTCGACGAGATCCTCGTCCTCGACCGCGGCCGGGTCGTGCAGCGCGGTACGCACCAGGAGCTGGCCGCCGCCGACGGCCCGTTCCGCCGGGGCCTGGACCGCGAGCGTGCGGCCGACGCACTGGGCGCGCCCGAGCCGGAGTCGATCACGGCGTAGGACGCGGCACCGGCCTAGGCTCGCCGTATGGCAGAACCACTGGCCAAGCTGCTGGACGCCGTCGGCTCGGTCACGGCCGCGCTGCTGGCGGACGAACAACCGGGCGAGAACGCGCTCGACGTCGTCGCCGAGCAGGCCCGCGCGCTCGTGGCGGCTGACGCGGGCCTGGTTCTGCTGCCGACGGTCGAGGGTGGTCTGGAGGTGGTCGCGGTCTCGGCCCAGCAGCCCGCGGGCCTGGTCGGCACGGTGCTCGAGGCGGACAGCCCGCCTGTGGCGCCGCTGATGGCGGGCGAGCCGGTGTTCGTGGAGGACGCCTCGACCGACGACCGGATGACCATGGCGATCGCCCCGCGCTTCGGGGCCTGCATGATCCTGCCGCTGCAGAGCAGCGGTCATGTGATGGGCGCGCTCGCGCTGCCGAGGGCCCACGGCGTGCCGGGCTTCACCGAGGACGAGCGCTTCGTCGCCGTCCAGTTCGCGGCGCAGGCGGCGCTGGCCCTGCTGCTCGCCGACGCCCAGCGCGACCGCAACCGGCTGGCCGTCTACGAGGAGCGCGACCGGATCGCCCGCGACCTGCACGACCTGGTCATCCAGCGGCTCTTCGCGACGGGCCTGATGCTGCAGGGGGCCCGGCGCAAGGCGCTGCCGCCCGAAGCGGAGGCGGGCATCGCGCACGCGGTCGAGGAACTGGACGCCACCATCCAGGAGGTGCGGACGGCGATCTTCGCGCTGCAGCAGGAGCCGGGCGACGACGCACCGGCGGGACTGCGCGCCCAGGTGCTGCGGGAGACGGGCTCCGCCGCGCGGGGCCTGGGCTTCCCGCCCTCCGTCCGCTTCGTCGGACCCGTCGACCACCGGGTCGGCGCGCTCAGCGCCCGCAACCTCGTGGCGGCGCTGCGCGAGGCGCTGTCCAACGTCCAGCGGCACGCGGGCGCCACCTGGGTCGAGGTGGTGCTCGACGCCACCGCCGTGCTCGCCGACGGCCGCGAGGGGGTGCGGCTCATCGTCTCCGACGACGGCGTCGGCATCCCGGAGACCGGGCGGCGCAGCGGGCTGCGCAACCTCGCCCGCCGCGCGGAGTCGCTGGGCGGCGAGTCGATCTTCGGGCCGGGGCCGGACGGCAAGGGCACCACGCTCGCCTGGGAGGCGCCCCTGTGAGACCGGAGGGGGTCAGCGGGCGGCGAGGATCCGCTCGATGACCAGGGCGACGCCGTCCTCCTCGTTCGCCACGGTGCGGTGCGTCGTGGCGGCCAGCACCTCGGGGTGGGCGTTGGCGACGGCGTACGAGGTGCCCGCCCACGACAGCATGGCGAGGTCGTTGGGCATGTCCCCGAAGGCCACGACCTCCTCGGCGGAGATGCCGAGGTCCGCGCAGCAGCGTGCGAGCGTCGTCGCCTTGCTGACCCCGGCACCGCTGATCTCCAGCAGCGCCGACGCGCTGGACCGGGTGATCTCGGCGTGCTCCCCGGCCACCGCGCGTGCGGTGCGCAGGAAGGCGTCCGGGTCGATGGACGGGTGCTTGGCGAGCAGCTTCAGCACGGGCTGGCCGTGCCGCCCGCCGTCCAGCAGCTCCTCCACCGGGGCGACGACCGCGTCGGGCGCGGGGGCGTACGGCGGGTACTCCGGCTCGTACGCGAAGCCGCCGGTGAGCTCGACGGCGAAGGTCGTGCCGGGGACGGCGGTGCGCAGGGAGGCGATGACCGCGAGCGCGTCCCGCGGGTCGAGGGGGTAGGCCGCCAGCAACCTCTTGTCGCGGTGCAGGTCGTAGACGGCGGCGCCGTTGGCGCAGATCGCCATGCCGTGGCCGGCGGTGTGCGCGGCGACCACGTCCATCCACCGCGCGGGCCGGCCGGTGACGAAGAAGACCTCGATGCCCGCGGCCTCCGCGTCCGCCAGGGCGGCGATCGTCCGGGCCGAAACGGTCTTGTCGTCGCGCAGGAGCGTGCCGTCCAGGTCGGTGGCGATCAGCCGCGGCGCGGGAGCCGCGAGGGTGGCGTCCGGGGTCCTGGGATGCTGGGTGGCTGAGGTCACCGACCCATGGTCCCCCATGCGGTTGCATATGACAGCAGGCGGGCGCTGAGTGCGATCACCGCCACACTCTCCGTCGCCGTTGTCAGTGCCGGGTGTCACCATCTCGCCATGGCCCTTGTGCGTTGTGAAGAGCAGCCCGACCGGGAACCGGTGCTCCTGGCCGACGCTTTGCCGACCGTCGTGGACGGCATCCGCCTGGCCGCGCGCACCGCGATACCCGTCGCCGATCCGGCGGCCGGCACCGCCACGACCTGCGGCCGGTGCGCGTGCGCCGCCTACCGCCACCGCACCGCCGGCGGCCACTGGATCCTGGTCGAGCCCGGCGAGTGGCCGTCGGCCACCGTCCCGGCCGGTCGCCGCTGGCGCGTCGCGGGTGACGGCACGGCGGTCAACCTGCGTGCCGCCGACCCCTCCGCCACCTGCCGGATCAGTCATTTCGACGTCTGTCCCGCGGGTCCGCCGCCCACGGCGTCACCCGTGCTGCTCGGCCAGTGGCGGCGCAACGCCCGCCGCCGGCTCAACTGAGCTGGGCCGGCGCCTCGGTCGCGATGCGCTCGAAGACCTTCTCGTCCGCCGCGTAGACGGAGTCCGGCACCGGCCAGTGGAGCACGATCTCGGTGATGCCGACCTCCGCGTAACGGCCGGCGAAGTCGACGAAGGCGTCGAGCGACTCCAGCGGGCGCTCGGCCGTCGACCCGGTCAGCAGGATGCGGTCGAGCTCGCCCGGATCCCGCTCGATCTCGGCGCAGGCGATCTCCAGCTGGTCGTACTGGTGCGAGACGACCTCGGGGCACTTGTCCACCGGCACCTCCGCCGGGCCCTTCGGGTCGCCGTAGGTCACCCAGGCCTGGCCGTAGCGCGCCGCCAGCCGCAGCCCGCGCGGGCCCGTCGCGGCCACCGCGAAGGGCACCCGCGGCCGCTGCACGCAGCCGGGGATGTTCCGCACCTCGTCCGCCGAGTAGAACTCGCCTTCGTGACTCACCACCGGCTCCGTCAGCAGCCGGTCCAGTACGGTGACGAACTCGCCGAAGCGGTCGGCCCGTTCCCGCGGCGTCCACGGCACCTGCCCCAGCGCGGTCGCGTCGTAGCCCACCCCGCCGGCACCGATGCCGAGCGTCAGCCGCCCGTCACTCACGTCGTCGAGGGAGATCAACTCCTTGGCGAGCGTGACCGGGTGCCGGAAGTTCGGCGAGGTCACGAGCGTGCCCAGCCGGATCCGCTCCGTCGCCACGGCCGCCGCCGTCAGCGTCGGCACCGCCCCGAACCACGGGCCGTCCCGGAAGCTCCGCCACGACAGGTGGTCGTAGGTGTAGGCGGCGTGGAAGCCGAGTTCCTCGGCCCGACGCCAGACCTTCCGGCCCTCGTTCCAGCGGTGGATCGGCAGGATCACAGTGCTCAGGCGCATGTCCTCCACCCTACGGGCCCTGGCGCCGCCCGGCCCGGAGCGGTCGGACGATCGGGGCTCCGGCCGCCGTCCGGTGGAAATCGCGGCCAACCGGGCCCCGCGCGGCCCCCGCCTGCGCATCCTGTGGACGGGGCGACGCACGCCACGCGCAACGGGACGCCGCCCTACCCCCGGACGTCAGGACCCGCAACTCGGGGTGCACTGCGCGGGAAGTTCCTCGCCGGAGCGGCCGGCCGGGGCACGGCTGGGCCACCCGGGTGGTGTTGATCGGAATATCGGCGCCCTCGGGGTGCGGCACCGAGGATTTCGTGCTCACTTCCGCATCATCGGATTAGTCGCTCCCGACTCACCGAAGGAAGTGAGAGGTCATGGCTGCCAACACCCATGTCAGGACGTTCTGGGACGTCTTCGTGACGCTCCTGCTCAAGATGGTCGCGTACTTCGGGTTCGCCGTCCCGGCGTCGCGTAGCACGGCTCCTGCCGCGCCGCGACCCGAGACCGTCCCCGGGACCCGGTTCCTGCCGACCGCCGAGGCGGTCCGCCACTGGGCACCGGCGCCGCGTACGGAGCCGGCACCACAACCGGTGGCGGTGGGCGCCGCCGCGTCCGGTCCGGGGCCGCGCGTCGAACCGGGCGGACGCACACCGGACGTCCCGTCGTGCCGCACGTCGTACCGCAGCGAACCCGTCGTGCCCGAGCCGTCCGTCCCCTTCGTCCCGGCGCCCTGCCTCACCGCCGCGGCCGACGCACGCTCCTTGCCGCCGACGATGAAGCAGCGCATCCGGGCCGAGGCCCACGGCGCCTCGCCCGTGGCCCGCGTGCGCACCCGTCCGATCGGCGACGCCGGCCTCGACCCCGCGCTGACCGACGCGACCGCGGCCCCGGCCCGCACCCCCCGCCGCCGCGAGTGGGCGCTCTGCGCATGACCGCCGCGGACGCGCGTGACCAGCCGGTACGGCGTGCCGCACGGCTCCCGTTGACGTCACGTCAGGCCGTACCCACTGCGGAGGACCGCGTCGAGCGGACCGCCCGAGGGCAAGCGCACCAGCACCACCACGGCGCCGGACACGGCGCCCGCTCCAGCGGAACCGTCCGGACTCCCCGGACGACGGGCGCACACACGGGCCCGCGCCGGAGCACGGCAGTGAGCACCACGCCGGGCACCACCCCGAGCAGGACCGCGAGCACCACCCCGAGCACCACCCCGAGCACAACTACGAGCACCACCCCGAGCACGATGACGAGGACGACGATGCCGGAAACGACCCGCACCCCCGGGGCTGTGACGGTCACCGCCGGCTCGACCCGGCCCCACACGCGGCGGGACACCCCGGTCCGCGACGGAGCCACGGACCGTCCAGTCGCCGACCCGCCCGCGCACGACGGCGGCCCGTACCGCCGCATCCGCGCGTACGGCGGAGCAGGCACGTACCGCCCACGCACGCCCCGCACACGCACGCTCCGCACTCCCACCCCCCGCACACCCCCGCACCCCTCACGCGAGCGCGACCCGCGCACTCCCACGCGCCCGCACCCCACGATTCGACGCAGCGCCACGCGGCACCACCGCGGGGTCCGGCCCGTCGACCGGTGGAGCCGACCGTGCTCCCGGACGACGCCCCGCCACGGCTGAACCGCGCGACCCGCAGGAGGAACCCCGGCAAGACGGACGTACCGCAGCGCCTCCCCTACGGGGGAGTCAACCCCAAGGACTACGCACAACCGCCCCCCAGACTGACGACGGGGTGTGGCCCGCGCCACTAGGTTCGTGGCGTGACTGTGATCGCTACCGAAAGCCTGACGAAGCGGTACCCGAGGGTGACCGCTCTGGACCGGCTCACCGTCGACATCGCACCCGGCGTGACCGGGTTGGTCGGTGCCAACGGAGCCGGCAAGTCGACCCTGATCAAAATCCTCCTGGGGTTGGCGCCGGCCACGGAAGGCCGGGCCGCCGTCCTGGGCATGGACGTGGCGACAGAGGGCGCGGCGATCCGCGCCCATGTGGGCTACATGCCGGAGCACGACTGCCTGCCCCCGGACGTGTCGGCGACGGAGTTCGTCGTCCACATGGCCCGTATTTCGGGGCTGCCGCCGGCCGCCGCGCGTGAGCGCACCGCGGACACGCTCCGCCACGTCGGCCTGTACGAGGAGCGGTACCGCCCCATGGGCGGGTACTCCACGGGCATGAAGCAGCGGGTGAAGCTGGCCCAGGCGCTGGTCCACGACCCCCGGCTGGTGCTGCTCGACGAGCCGACGAACGGGCTGGACCCCGTCGGCCGCGACGACATGCTCGAACTGATCCGGCGCGTCCACACCGAGTTCGGCATCTCCGTGCTGGTCACCTCCCACCTGCTCGGTGAACTGGAGCGCACCAGCGACCACATCGTCGTCATCGACGGCGGCTCCCTGCTGCGCTCCTCCTCGACCAGCGACTTCACCCAGGCGACCGCCTCGCTCACCGTCGAGGTCACCGAGCACGAGGACGAGCTGGTGGCGAAGCTGACCGCCGCCGGGCTCAACGCGCACGCGGACGGCCGGCTGGTCATGGTCGACATCGACGGGGACGAGACGTACGACGCGGTCCGCGACGCGGTCGCGGAGCTCGGCACGGGCCTGGTGCGCATGGAGCAGCACCGGCACCGCATCGCCGAGATCTTCCGGGGAGGGGACGAGCATGACGCAGCTTGAGGGCAGGACGCCCGCCGCCGACGTCATCCACGACATCGGCTACCGGCACTACGACGGCCCGCGCCTCGGCCGCGGCTATGCGCGCGCGTCGCTGTACGTCCAGAGCCTGCGCAGCGCGTACGGGCTCGGCCGCTCGGCGAAGTCCAAGGTGCTGCCGATGATCCTGCTGGCCGTGATGTGCGTTCCAGCCGGGATCATGGTCGCGGTGGCGATCGGCACGAAGGCGACCAAGCTGCCGATCGAGTACACCCAGTACGCGATCATCATGCAGGCGGTCATCGGCCTCTACCTGGCGGCGCAGGCCCCGCAGGCCGTCTCGCTCGACCTGCGGTTCAAGACGACCCCGCTGTACTTCTCGCGTCCGATCGAGGCGGTCGACTACGTCGCGTCGAAGTTCGCCGCGCTGACCACGGCGCTGTTCATCCTCACCGCGACGCCGCTGCTGATCATGTACATCGGGGCGCTGCTGGCCAAGTTCGACGTGAGCGACCAGAGCGCGGGCTTCGCCAAGGCGATGCTCGCCGCACTGCTGCTGTCGCTGCTGTTCGCGGGCATCGGCCTGGTCATCGCGGCGCTGACGCCGCGCCGGGGCTTCGGCGTCGCCGCGGTCATCGCGGTGTTCACGCTCTCGTACGGCGCGGTGACCAGCGTCCAGGGCGTCGCCTCGATCAACGGCAACGCCGACGTGATCGGCTGGCTCGGCCTGTTCTCGCCGATCACGCTGATCGACGGCGCGCAGACCTGGTGGCTGGGGGCGACCTCCAGCTTCCCCGAGGGCGCGGGCCCGAAGGACGCGGTCGTCGGCACGGTCTACCTCCTCGTCCTCCTCGCCGTGATCGCCGGCTCCTTCGGCCTGCTGATGCGCCGCTACCGAAAGGCCGTACTGTCGTGACCACCCTGTCCATCGACCACGTGTCCCGCTGGTTCGGCAACGTCGTCGCCGTCAACGACGTGACGATGACGATCGGCCCCGGCGTCACCGGGCTGCTCGGCCCCAACGGCGCGGGCAAGTCGACCCTGATCAACATGATGGGCGGCTTCCTGGCCCCCTCGGCCGGCACCGTCACCCTCGACGGCGCCACGGTCTGGCGCAACGAGCAGGTGTACCGGCACATCGGCATCGTCCCCGAACGGGAGGGGATGTACGACTTCCTGACGGCCCGGGAGTTCGTGGTCGCCAACGCCGAACTGCACGGGCTGGCGGACCCGGGGACGGCGGCGCAGCGCGCCCTGGCCACGGTCGAGATGGAGTTCGCCCAGGACCGCGCGGTCTCCACGTACAGCAAGGGCATGCGGCAGCGCGCCAAGATGGCCTCCGCGCTCGTGCACGACCCGTCGGTGCTGCTGCTGGACGAGCCCTTCAACGGCATGGACCCCCGGCAGCGGCTGCACCTGATGGACCTGCTGCGGCGGATGGGCGCCGAGGGCCGCACGGTGCTGTTCTCCTCGCACATCCTGGAGGAGGTCGAGCAGCTGGCGAGCCACATCGAGGTGGTCGTCGCCGGCCGGCACGCCGCCTCGGGCGACTTCCGCAAGATCCGCCGGCTCATGACGGACCGGCCGCACCGCTACCTGGTGCGCTCCAGCGACGACCGGGCGCTCGCCGCCGCGCTGATCGCGGACGGGTCCACGGCCGCCATCGAGCTGGACTGGAAGGAGCGGGCGCTGCGCATCCAGGCGATCGACTTCGCCGGCTTCACCGAGCTGCTCCCGCGCGTCGCGCGGGAGCGGGGCATTCGGCTCTACACGGTCTCGCCGTCCGACGAGTCCCTGGAGAGCGTCTTCTCCTACCTGGTCACGGCGTAGGCACACGGCTGTAAGGAGCTCCGATGTTCAATCCCACCGTGGCCAGGCTGACCTACCGGGGGCTGCTGGGCCGCCGCCGGGCCCTGGTCCTGTTCGCCCTGCCGGCGCTGCTGATCCTGATCTCCGTGGCGGTACGGGCGCTGGTCGGCGCCGACGACTCCATCGCGAGTTCGGTGCTGGGCGGTTTCGCGCTGGCGACGATGGTGCCGCTGGTCGGCGTGATCGCCGGCACCGGCGCCATCGGGCCGGAGATCGACGACGGCTCGATCATCTACCTGCTGGCCAAGCCGGTACGGCGGCCGACGATCATCGTCACCAAGCTGCTGGTCGCCATCGCGGTGTCGGTGGTCTTCTCGGCGGTGCCGACGCTGATCGCCGGGTTCATCCTCAACGGCAACAGCCAGGGCATCGCGGTCGCGTTCACCGCGGCGGCGGCGGTCGCCTCCGTCACGTACGCGGCGATCTTCCTGCTGCTGGGCGTGGTGACCCGGCAAGCCGTGGTCTTCGGCCTGGTCTACGCGCTGATCTGGGAGTCGCTGATCGGCAGCCTGGTGCCGGGGGCGCGCACGCTGAGCGTGCAGCAGTGGGCCCTGGCGCTGGCCCAGAAGATCGCCGGCGAGGGCACGGTGACCTCCGACGTGGGGCTGCCGCTCGCGGTGGTGCTGCTGGTCGGCGTCACCCTCGCCGCGACGGCCTTCGCGGGGCAGCGGATGCGGTCGCTGACGCTGGCCGGCGAGGAGTGATCGTTCCGGCCTAGGGCCCGTCCCACCGTAAGCCGCCCGGGTGGTCTTCTTCCGCCCGGGCGGCCCTGCTCCCCCGACGTCCGCACATCGGATTGTCAGATGTGCGGCGTGACGTCCGAGACTCCGCTGCTCTTCGCCGTGGGTGTGTTCCTGGCCGCCCTCGGCCTGCTCATCGCGCTGTTCAGCCCGGAGCTGGCCCACCTCGTCGACGCGCTCGCCGCGCGTGCCGCCGCCGGGCTCCGCCGCCCGTGGTCCCGTGCCCGGGGCCGCCGGCGCTTCGTCCTCGTCCCCCGGAAGTGGGCTGGATCACAGGACTCCTTGAGAATTCAAGGGAATGTCGCTAACGTGAAGGAGGTTGAATCGTAAACCAACGCGTCCCCAAGGAGTTAGTCATGGGCCTGTTCAATCGCAAGAGCGATGCCACCGAGACCGCTGCCGTCACCACCGCGCCGTCCGCCGACCTGGCGCACCTGACCGGCGAGTACACGATCGACCCGACCCACAGCGAGGTCGGCTTCGCCGTGCGCCACGCGATGGTCACCACCGTGCGCGGCCAGTTCGCGGAGTACGAGGGCAAGCTGCAGCTGGACGGCAGCAAGCCGGCCAACTCCTCCGCCGAGGTCACCATCAAGGTCGTCAGCATCGACACCAACCAGGCCCAGCGCGACGAGCACCTGCGCACCGGCGACTTCTTCGACGCCGCCACCTACCCGGAGATCAGCTTCCGCAGCACCTCCGCCGAGCAGGTCGACGACGAGACCTACCGCATGCATGGTGACCTCACGATCAAGGACACCACCAAGCCGGTCTCCATCGACTTCACCTACAACGGCTCCGCCACCGACCCCTACGGCAACCTCCGTGTCGGTTTCGAGGGCTCGACGACCGTCAACCGCGGCGACTGGGGCCTCACCTACAACGCGGCCCTCGAGGGCGGCGGCGTCCTGATCAGCGACAAGGTCAAGCTGACCTTCGACATCTCCGCGATCAAGGCGGCCTGAACCCGCTGAAGCAGCCGTCCCCCTGCCGCACGATGGAGGGGATGGCAACGGACGAGACGGCCGGCACCGCCGGCACCGGGCGCCGCCGCACCGCACTGAGCGGCGCGGCGGCCCGGGTCGTCGTCCCCGAGGTGCGGGCCTGGGTGCGCTCCGCCCCCGGGACGCACATCTGGCTGTTGGCCCTCGCCGTGACCAGCGGCATCATGGCGGCCGCCCCGCCGGACCTGAGGTCCTTCCTGCTGCACCACAACAGCACCAACCTGGCGGAGCTCGGCTCCCAGCCGGTGCGGGCGCTGGTCGGCAGCGCGCTGTGGACCGAGTCCCCGGCGGCCTTCGGGCTGTACGCGCTCTGCTTCGAGGCCGTCCACGCCCCCGCCGAGCGCTGGCTGGGCACCCGGCGCTGGCTCGGCGTCGTGGCCCTGGCCCACGTCGGGGCGAGCGTCCTCAGCCAGCAGGCCGTGCTGCTCGGCATCCACGCGGACCGGCTGCCGGCCTCGCTCGCCCACACCGTCGACATCGGCGTCAGCTACGGGCTGGCCGGGGCCATCGGCGTGCTCACCCACCGGGTACGACCGCCCTGGCGGCTGCCCTACCTGCTCGCCGCCGCGGGCTTCTTCGCGTACCCCCTGGTCACACCGGGCCGCACCTACACCGACCTCGGGCACGTCATCGCCCTGCTGATCGGCCTCGCGTGCCGCGGGCTCACGCCCCGGGGAAGAGCCGCTCCAGGACCAGGGCGATCCCGTCCTCGCCGTTGGAGGCCGTGACCTCGTCGGCGGCCGCCTTCAGCAGCGGGTGGGCGTTGCCCATCGCGACGCCGTGGGCCGCCCACTCGAACATCGGCAGGTCGTTGGGCATGTCACCGAAGGCGACGGTCTCGGCGGCCGTCACACCCAGCCGACGGGCGGCCAGCGACAGCCCCCGGGCCTTGGACAGCCCCAGCGGCAGCAGCTCCACGATGCCCGTACCGGACATCACGGCGCTGACCAGGCCGCCGGCGGCCGTGGTCGCCGCGTGCGCGAGCTCGTCGTCGCCCAGTCGCGGATGCTGGACGTAGAGCTTGCTGACGGGCGACGCCCACAGCCCCTCCACGTCGTCCACCTCGCCGCCCACCGGCAGCTCCGAGTCGAACAGCCGGTAGCCGGGGCCGAGCACGATGTCGCCGTCGATGCCGTCGAGCGCCGCCGCCACGGCCAGCGGGCCGGTCTCCGCCTCGATCTTGGCCAGCGCCGTCCGGGCGGTCTGCCGGTCCAGCGTGACCGAGGTCAGCAGCCGTCGCTCGCCCGCGTGGTAGACCTGCGCGCCCTGCATGCAGACGGCCAGGCCCTGGTAGCCCAGGTCCTCCAGGACGTGGACCGTACGGGCCACCGGGCGGCCGGTGACGACGATGTGATCGGCACCCGCCGCGGTGGCCGCGGCGAGCGCCTCGCGCGAACGTCCGGAGACGGTGTGGTCGGGGCCGAGCAGCGTGCCGTCGAGGTCCGTCGCGATCAGACGGTAGGGGAGCGGGGCGGTCACTTGGCTACCGGCTCCAGCACCTCACGGCCGCCCAGGTACGGGCGCAGCACCTCGGGGACGCGGACCGAGCCGTCGGCCTGCTGGTGGTTCTCCAGGATGGCGACGATGGTGCGCGGGATGGCGCACAGGGTGCCGTTGAGCGTGGCCAGCGGGCGGGTGCCGTTCTCGTCCCGCAGCCGCACGGAGAGCCGGCGGGCCTGGAACTCGGTGGTGTTCGAGGTCGAGGTCAGCTCGCGGTACTTGCCCTGGGTGGGGATCCACGCCTCGCAGTCGAACTTGCGCGCCGCCGAGGAGCCGAGGTCGCCGGAGGCCAGCTCGATCACCCGGAAGGGCAGCTCGAGCGAGGTCAGCCACTGCTTCTCCCACTCCAGCAGCCGGGCGTGCTCGGCCTCGGCGTCCTCGGGGCGGGTGAAGACGAACATCTCCACCTTGTCGAACTGGTGGACGCGGATGATGCCGCGGGTGTCCTTGCCGTACGAGCCCGCCTCGCGCCGGTAGCAGGGCGAGAAGCCCGCGTAGCGCAGCGGCAGCTTCGACGCCTCGATGATCTCGTCCATGTGGTACGCGGCGAGCGGGACCTCGGAGGTGCCGACCAGGTACAGGCCGTCCTTCTCCAGGTAGTACACGTCGTCCTCGACCTGGCCGAGGTAGCCGGTGCCCGCCATGGCCTCCGGCTTGACCAGCGTCGGGGTCAGCACCGGGACGAAGCCGGCCGCGGTGGCCTGCGCGATGGCCGCGTTGACCAGGGCCAGCTCCAGAAGGGCGCCGGGCCCGGTCAGGTAGTAGAAGCGCGAGCCGGAGACCTTGGCGCCGCGGTCGACGTCGATGGCGCCGAGCAGCTCGCCGAGGTCGATGTGGTCCTTGGGCTCGAAGCCCTCGGCCGCGAAGTCGCGCGGGCTGCCGATGACCTCCTTGACGACGAAGTCCTCCTCGCCGCCGACGGGGGCGTCCGGGTGGACGATGTTGCCGAGCTGCAGCAGCAGGCGGTGCGCCTCCTCGGCGGCCTCGTGCTGCTCGGCGTCGGCGGACTTCACGGCGGCCTTGAGCTGCTCGGCCCGCTTCAGCAGCTCGGCCCGCTCCTCGCCCTGGGCCTTGCCGACCAGCTTGCCCAGCGACTTCTGCTCCGCGCGCAGCTCGTCGAAGCGGGTACTGGACGACCTGCGCCGCTCGTCTGCGGAGAGCAGGGCGTCGACGAGCGCGACGTCCTCTCCACGGGCGCGCTGGGAGGCGCGCACACGGTCGGGGTCCTCACGAAGCAGGCGAAGGTCAATCACGGGAACAGGCTACCGGTGCGCCGGGTGCCGACGCGACAAGTTAAGTGCTTTATGGGGCGTTATGTCCGCTTCGAAAGCAGGCTGCGGGAAATGCCGTACGGCCGATAATGGCGGGTCGGTTACCGTCAACCGAATTCTTCGCGTCCCTCCGGCGAGGGCATGTGCCCTGTGGACAAAGGCAGTTGGGGCAGGTCCGGAGCGGAGAGTTATCCACAGGGGGAGAGGTGTCCCCCTCACTTGTCCACAGCGGGTGTGGATGGGCTGTGGAAGATGGACCTGATCATTCCGCCGGGTGGGTGCGGGGGCATGGATTCCCGGTTCAAACCCTCCTAACACTCACTTTCGAGTGAGAACTCTTCCCTCTATCGAGTTGTTCGAAGGTATTGGGATGACGAATGATGACCTGGGGGTCTGTGGGACCAGTTGGCGCGAGTGTGCCGATTTGTCGATCTGGTGGTTCCTTAGGCGACTTGTTCTGTCGACTTATCCCCAGCCCGCACCAAGGGCCTGTGGATAACGCGGTGGACAACCGAAGGGGCCCCCGGTTGTTCACCGAAGGCCCCCGGGAAGCGGTGCGCGAGCGCCTCAGACCCGCCCGTCCAGGGCGCGCCCCAGCCAGTCCGCCGCGGCCGTGAACTCCTCGTCCGTGGTCCCCTTGCGCTGCTGCGGCGGCACCTCGTCCGCGCGCGGGTACGAGCCGAGGAAACGCACCTGCGGACAGATCCGCTTCAGGCCCATCAGCGCCTCGCCGACCCGGCGCTCGGTGATGTGCCCCTCGCAGTCCACCGAGAAGCAGTACCGGCCGATCCCCTCGCCGGTCGGCCGCGACTCGATGCGGATCAGGTTCACCCCGCGCACCGCGTACTCCTGCAGCAGCTCCAGCAGCGCGCCGGGGTGGTCGTCGCCCAGCCAGAACACCGCCGAGGTCTTGTCGGCGCCGGTCGGCGCGACCGGCCGGGCCGGACGGCCGACCAGCACGAAACGGGTCTCGGCGTTCGCCGCGTCGTGGATCTGCGTGGCCAGCGGCTCCAGCCCGTACGTCGGCGCCGCGAACTCGCCCGCGAACGCCGCGTCGTACCGGCCCTCCGCCACCAGCCGGGCGCCGTCCGCGTTCGACGCCGCCGACTCCCACGCGGCGTCCGGCAGGTGCGCCGTCAGCCACTTGCGGACCTGCACCTGCGCTGCCGGGTGACCGGTGACCGTCTTGACGTCCCCGAGACCCGTGCCCGGGCGCACCAGCAGCGCGAACGCGATGTGCAGCAGCACCTCGCGGTAGATCATCAGCGGGGTGCCCGCCGCCAGTTCGTCCAGGGTCGCGGTGATGCCGCCCTCCATCGAGTTCTCGATGGGCACCAGGGCGGCCGCGGCCTCCCCGCTGCGCACCGCGTCGAGCGCGGCCTGCACCGAGACCATCGGTACCAGCTCGCGTGTGGCGGCCTCCGGAAGCGTCCGGAGCGCGGCCTCGGTGAAGGTGCCCTCAGGGCCGAGATAGGTGTAACGGCTCGCCGGCGACATGTCTGTCAGCCTAGGCCCTGCCGCCGAAGTCCCGCCTGTCCCGCCTGTCCCGCCTCAGGACTCCAGCAGCCGCTGGCCGACGTACTCGCCCGGTGCCGCGCCGCCCGGGACCGCGAAGAGCCCGCTGGCCTCGTGCCGCAGGAAGCGCGACAGGCCGTCGCCCCGGTCGAGTTTGCGCTGCACCGGCACGAACCCCTTGAGCGGGTCGGCCTGCCAGGCCACGAAGAGCAGCCCGGCGTCCGGTGCGCCGTCGTCACGGTAGCCGTCGTGGTACGAGTACCCGCGCCGCAGCATCGCCGCGCCGCCGTTGGAGGCCGGGGCGGCGACGCGCACGTGCGCGTCGGCGGCGATCGCGAAGGTACGGCCGTCCGGGCCGACCTTGTCGAGGTCGGGCCTGCTCGCCTCGGTGCCGCCGGACAGCGGGGCGCCGTCCGCCTTGCGCCGCCCGATCACCTTCTCCTGGCGCTCCCGGGGGAGGTTGTCCCAGGTGTCCAGCAGCATGCGGATGCGCCGGACGACCGCGTAGGAGCCGCCCGCCATCCACTGCGGGGAGCCGGAGGCGGGGACGAAGACGCGGGCGTCGAAGTCGGGGTCGGAGGGCCGGGGGTTGTTGGAGCCGTCGACCTGGCCCATCAGGTTGCGGGCGGTGCGCGGCTCGGCGGTCGTGCCCGGGGTGCGGTTGAAGCCGTTCATCTGCCAGCGCAGCGTCGCCGTGCCCGCGGCCTCCTTCTGCAGCACGCGCAGGGCGTGGAAGGCGACCAGGGCGTCGTCGGAGCCGATCTGGATCCACAGGTCGCCGTCGCTGCGCCCGCGGTCGAGCGCGTCGGAGGCGAAGTCCGGCAGCGGGGCGAGCGCCTGCGGCATCCGCCCCGTCAGCTCCGTCCCGGCGAAGAAACCGCGGCCGAAGCCGAAGGTGACGGTGAGCGAGGACGGCCCGGCGTCCAGGGCGATCTGGTTGTCGCCCGACGGGGCCCGGCCCTCGGTCATCGCCTCGGCCGCCGCGGACCAGCGGCGCAGCAGCGCCGCGGCGCCCTTGCGCCCGGCGCCCGCGGCCAGGTCGAAGGCGACCAGGTGGCCGCGGGCCTGCAGCGGGGTGGTGATGCCGGCCTGGTGGGGGCCGTGGAAGGGGACGGCCGTGGCGCCGACGGAGGTCAGCGCGGTGGCCTCGTCCCGCGTCGCGTGCGCGGTGACGGCACCCGAGGTGCCGCCCACGAGCAGTCCCGCGGCGCCCGCCGCTCCGGCGGTGCCGAGCAGACGGCGCCGCGAGAGGTCCTGAGGACGGTCGTTCATGAGCCGATCTTCACTACCTTCGTGCGGGTGACCTGGTCGATGTCCGAGGTCCGGACGGTCACGGCGACCGTCCACTCCCCGGGGACCGGGATCTGGACGTTCTCGGCACTCCAGTGACCGGTGTCGATCTTGCCCAGCGTCACCGGGATGGGGCCGATCTTCTTGGACTTCAGGGTGAAGGAGACCTGCACCTCGGGGACGTCGAAGGCCCGTCCGTCGGGGGCGGTGACCAGCAGGTGGAGCTCGTTCTCGGCGACGCCGCCCGGGTCCAGGGTCACCTCCGCCTCGCCCTTGCCGTTTGTGCCGCCCGTGTCGAACGGGATCCTCACGTCCAGCGGTTCGGGCACCTCGGACACCGGCGCGGAGGCCTGCTGCTGCGCGGCGCCCTCCTCGGCGGCCCTGCCCGGCTGGGTGCCGGTCAGCAGCGTCGTGACGGCCAGCACCACGACCGCGACGGCCACCTCCGCCAGCACCGACTTGCGCAGGCCCGTGCGCTCGGTGTCGGCGTCGCGGTCCTTGCGGGCCCGCTCCTTGGCCAGGGCCGCCTGCTGGCGGGCCAGCTGTTCGGCGCGCTCGGAGGCACCCCCGCCCCCGCCGCCCTTCCGTCCCACGGCGACCGGCTGGGCGACGGCGGTCTTGCCGCGGACGGCCGTGTCGCCGAGCCGCGCGGTCCAGCGGCGGGACAGCCAGGCCAGCTCCACCAGGAGGATGACCAGGCCGATCTTGACCAGAAGCAGCTGGCCGTAGCCGGTGGACACCAGCGCGTCCCAGGAGCCGAGCTGGCGCCAGGACTGGTACACGCCGGTGACGACCAGGGTCACCACCGCCCCGAAGGCGATCTTCGAGAAGCGCTGCACCACCGCCCGTTCCACGCGCTGCCCGCCCCACAGCGCGACCAGCAGCGCGGTGAGACCGCCGAGCCAGACGGCCATGGCCAGCAGGTGCACGATGTCGACGGGCATCGCCACCGAGGCCTGGATGCCGACCGAGGCGTGCTCGGCCATGGCCCACGTCGCGGCCAGGCCGACCGACACGACCGTGCCGCCGATGGCCAGGCCCCAGGCGAGGTCCTGGCGTTCGACCGGGTCCTCCCGCTTGGCCCAGCTGCCGAAGAGCACGGCGATGAAGACCGCGCCCGCGGCGAGCAGCAGCAGCCGGGACACCAGCGCCGCGCCGGGCCGGGTGTCCAGGACGTCCCGTACGCCGCCGAGGTCGAAGGCGTCGCCCAGCCCGCCCCCGTTGGCGTAGGGGGCGCGCAGCATCAGCAGCAGTATCGTCGCGGCGACCATCGCGGCCCAGCCGGCGGCCACCAGCCGCCGCATCGACCGCGTCCGCGCGCCGTCCGGCCAGCACACGCCGATGAAGAACGCGGCGCCGACCAGCAGCGCGAAGCCGAGGTAGGCGGCGTAGCGGGCGATGTCGTACAGGGTGCCGACGGCGCCCCCGCCCACCTCCTGGTCGGGCAGCTGGACGGAGGTCTTGGAGGGCGCGCCGATGGAGAAGGTGAAGGCGCCCGCGACCGGGTGGCTGTCGGCCGAGACCACCTTCCACGCCACGGTGTACGTGCCGTCGCCGAGCCCGGGGCGCAGGGCGACGGCCGCGGTCGTGCTCCCCCTGCCGCCGTCGTTCGCGTCGCCGGTCTCGGCGCGCTTGCCGTCCGGGCCGAGGACCCGGATGGAGTCCCTCGACAGCAGCACACCCTCGGAGAAGGACAGCCGCACCTGCGCCGGCGCGGTCTTGACGACCGAGCCCTGGGCCGGGTCGGAACCGACCAGCGCGGCGTGCGCGGACGCCGGCGCCGCGGTGCCGAGCAGCAGGCCGAGCACGGCGAGCGGTACGGCCAGCAGCCGCAGCGCGGACTTCGTCATCACCCTCATGGCGCTCTCCTCAGTCCCCCGGGTGGTAGCCCGCGGGCTTGACCGGGACCCGTACGTCGATGGTGTCGGCGTCGTCGAAGTGCAGTTGCAGCGAGACCTGCTCGCCGGCCGCGGGCTTGTGCTCCAGGTCCGTCAGCATCAGGTGGTTGCCGCCGAGCGCGAGGGTGAGCCGCCCGCCCGCCGGGACCGTGAAGGAGGTCACCCGGCGCATCCGGTCGTCCTCGGTGCTGTGCAGGGTGATGTCCCCGGACAGGTCGCTGGTGACGGAGGTCAGCCGGGCGTCCCGGTCGCCGGTGTTGCTGACGGTGAAGTAGCCGGCCGCCATGTCCCCCAGCGCGGGCTGCGGGATGTAGGCGCCGCTCACCGTCAGTTCGGGGCCGTCCGGTGACCCGGAGCAGGCCGTGGCGCCGAGCAGCACCAGGGCCGCCGCCACGGGGATCCGCCGCAGGGTCACGGCGTCCGCCCCGCGATGATCTTCGGCAGGTCGGCGGCGAACTCCTCGGAGGTCGTGCCCGACATGTACAGCGCGTGGGCCTTGTCGTCCTTCGGCGAGTACGCGATGACCTGGGCGCCGTGCGTCACGGTGATGCTGCCGTCCTTCTCCTTCACCGGCTTCTCCACGTCCACGCCGAGCGAGCGCGCGCCCGCCTGGATCGTGGCGAAGTCACCGGTGAGGCCGACGAAGGACTTGTCCTGCGCGCCCAGCCACTCGCCGAGCCGCTGCGGGGTGTCGCGTTCGGGGTCGGTGGTCACGAAGACCACGACGAGCTCGTCCTGCTCGGCCGCGGGCAGCTTCGACTTGGCGATGGCGATGTCGCTCATCGTCGTCGGGCAGACGTCCGGGCAGTGGGTGTAGCCGAAGAAGAGCAGGGTCGGCCGGCCCTTGGTCCGCTCGACGAAGTCGTACGTCGCGCCGTGCGTGTCCGTGAGGATCATGTCCGGCTTCTCGAACGGCGTGTCCAGGACGGTCGCGGCCTTCGGTGTCCCCTCGACGGAGACGACCGGTTCGGCGCCGGAGGTGTCCGTCCCGCCGTCCGGGCCGCCACAGGCGGCGAGGGTCAGGGCGAGTGCGGCGACGGCGGCGGCCGAGGCCGCCGCCCTGAGGGTGGTACGCATCAGGGGTTCCCCAGGAATTCGTTGCGGCGCCGGGGCGGCCGCGGTGCGTGCGCGGCGGCCGCCCCGGCGATGGTGCGTCAGGCGGACGGGGTGCCCGTGCCGCGACGGCGGCCGGCCACGACGCCGAAGGCGACGCCGAGCACGCCCACGACGATGCCGACGATGCCCAGCACCCGGGCCGTGGTGTCACCGGCGTCGGCGGAGGCGGTCTTCTCGTTGGCGCCGTCGCCGGACGCCGAGACGGCCTCGGCCTTGGCGTCGTCCTTCTTGTCGTCCGAGGTGGCGGCGTCGTGGCCGTGGCCGTCGTCCGCGGCGTCGGCCAGGGTCAGCACGGGCGCCGGGTGCTCCGGCTCCTCCTGGCCCTCCTGCTGCTCCTCGATCCAGCGCACGACCTCCTTGTTGTCGTACGTCTGGAGCGCCTTGAAGACCAGCTGGTCGGTGTCCTCGGGCAGCGGGCCCAGGGAGACGGGGAACTGCTGGAACTCGCCGGGCTTGATCTTCCCGCCGCTCCAGGTGATCTTCGTGACGGCCTCGGTGAGGTCGCCGTGCCCGGTCTTCAGCGGGGTCTTGAGCTTGGTCCTGGTGATCTGCACCGTCCAGCCGGGCACCGGCTGGGTGGAGACGGAGGCGATCGGGTGGTCGCCCGGCAGGTTGACCTCGACCTTGATCGTCGAGGCCTTGTCGTCCTCGTTGGGGACCTTGAACGCGACCGTGCTGTAGCCGCCCTTGGCGGCGTTGCCGGGCTGGACGCTCACGTGCGCGAAGGCGGGGACGGCGGTGGCGAGCACGGCCGCCCCGGTGACGGCGGCGAGGGCGGTGGCGCGGCGCATGACGGTGTTCATGATGCGGAGACTCCACGGTGACGGAGGGAAGGTGACGGATGGCACGCGTGCGGCGCGCGCGACTCCGCCCTCGTACGTCGGTGGAGCGGGTCGCGTTCAGGCCGCGAGGGCGTACGCCGGCGGACCGCGCCGGGCCAGGCTGTGCCGCAGCAGCACCGTGCGCGGCACGCGGGTGGAGCCGCCGGTGCGGCTCGGGGCGAGGACGGCGCGCGGCGCGGCCGGGCTGCCCGTCAGCAGGAGGCGTACGAGCGCGACGGCGTGGCGCAGGGCGCCGCCCGACAGTTCGGCCAGCCCGCGGGCCGACAGGGCGACCAGCCGCCACAGCGCGGCCTCGCCGCGGCGCAGCAGCCAGCCGGCGGTCACCGCGGCGACCACGTGCCCGAGCAGCATGGGGAGGCTGTAGGAGAGCATCGTGCTCTCGGTGGCCGCGGAGGGCATGCCGGGCATCGCGGGCATGCCCACCATGTGGCCCGTCCCGGCCGCGGAGTGCGCGTGGGAGCGGAGCGCCGCCGCCCGTTCGTCGCAGAGCAGCCGCCCGGCGATCTCGGCTATCCCGCCGGCACCGCAGACCCCGCCCACGTTGAACAGCACGTGCAGCACGAGTTGTCCGCCCGTGAGCCCGGTCGCGATGGCGGGCATCGAGCGCTCCCGCCCGGCGAGCGGGGCGACGACCGCGAAGACGACCAGCCAGCCCACCGCCAGCGTCCAGCCGGGCACCCCGTGCCCCGACGCCAGCATGTGCGCCCCCGCGGACAACACGACGCAGACCGCGGTGAACACCGCGGCCCGCAGCAGTCGCAGATCGGCGCCGGCGCGCACGGGGGTAGACATGACGGGCGTCATCCTCTCACCGCGGGTCCGCCTTGCGAACGGCGGGTCCCGGAACACGCCGGTCTGTGCTATGGCGTCCGGCACCGTTCCTACACCCGCCTGAGGAGCGACGGCATCCGCCGTATGGCTGGCATCACGTCAACGCCACGCTTACCGACCGTGTTTCGGGGCAATACGTATCGGTATGTCGAGCCGCAGCCAGGAGGCTGAGCATGAGCATCTGGTGGTCCCTCCACTTGCGGCGCGAGGCTGCGAGCGTTCCGCTCGCCCGCCGGCTCCTGCTGGGGACGATGGAGACCGCCGGGGTGGACCCCGACATCTCCTACGACCTGTCGGTCGCCCTCACCGAGGCCTGTGCCAACGCCGTTGAGCACGCCGCCCACGGCGAGTACCGGGTGACGGCCCGCATCGAGGGCGACCGCTGCCGCATCGAGGTGGCGGACTCCGGCCCGGGCTTCGCCCCGGACCTGCGCCGTACGCACCACTCCGTACGTCCGCTGGCGAAGAAGGACCAGCACGCCGAGCACGGGCGCGGGCTGTTCCTGATCGAGGCGCTGGTGGACCACGTCCACTTCCACAACCGTCCCGGGCACGGGGCGGTGGTCAGCTTCGACAAGATCCTCAAGTGGCGGGACGACTCGCTGCTCAAGGTCTCCTGACGCACGGAGGCCGGGGCCCCACGGAGGTCCGTGGGGCCCCGGCCGTCGGTCCGGGCGGCGGGGGTCAGCCCTTGAGGGCGGCCATCCAGCGCTCGACCTCGTCGGAGCGGCGCGGCAGGCCGTCGCTGAGGTTCCGGTTGCCGTCCTCGGTGACGAGGATGTCGTCCTCGATGCGGACGCCGATGCCCCGGTACTCCTCCGGCACGGTCAGGTCGTCGGCCTGGAAGTACAGGCCGGGCTCGACCGTGAGGACCACGCCCGGCTCCAGCGTGCCGTTGACGTAGGTCTCCGTGCGGGCGGCGGCGCAGTCGTGGACGTCCAGGCCCAGCATGTGGCCGGTGCCGTGGAGGGTCCAGCGGCGCTGCAGGCCGAGTTCGAGGACGCGGTCGACCGGGCCTTCGACCAGGCCCCACTCGACGAGCTTCTCGGTGAGCACGCGCTGGGCGGCATCGTGGAAGTCGCGGTAGGCGGCGCCCGGGCGGACGGCGGCGATGCCGGCCTCCTGCGCCTCGTACACGGCGTCGTAGATCTTCCGCTGGATGTCGCTGTACGTGCCGTTGACGGGCAGCGTGCGCGTGACGTCGGCGGTGTAGAGGCTGTGCGTCTCCACGCCGGCGTCGAGCAGCAGCAGGTCGCCGGAGCGGACCGGGCCGTCGTTGCGGACCCAGTGCAGGGTGGTGGCGTGCGGGCCGGACGCGCAGATGGAGCCGTAGCCGACGTCGTTGCCCTCGACGCGGGCGCGCAGGAAGAACGTTCCCTCGACGTAGCGCTCGGAGGTCGCCTCGGCCTTGTCCAGGACCCGGACGACGTCCTCGAAACCGCGCGCGGTGGAGTCGCAGGCCTTCTGCAGCTCGCCGATCTCCCACTCGTCCTTGACCAGCCGCAGCTCGGACAGGAACTCCTTCAGCTCGGCGTCGCGCTCGGCGGTGACCTTGTCGGTCAGCGCGGCCTCGATGCCGGCGTCGTAGCCGCGGACGACCCGGACCGGGCCGGTGGCGCCGCGCAGCACGTCGGCGACCTTGCGGACGTCGGCGCACGGCAGGCCCAGCAGGACCTCGCCCTCGGCCAGGCTGTGGCGGCGGCCGGTCCACAGCTCGCCCTGGCCGTCCAGCCAGAACTCGCCGTTCTCCCGGGAGGAGCGGGGGAGCAGGTAGGCGGTCGCGTCGTGAGATCCGTCACCGTTGGGCTCCAGGACCAGCACGGCGTCCTGGGTCTGGTCGCCGGTGAGGTGCACGTACTCGCTGGCGGCACGGAAGGGGTAGTCCGTGTCGTTGGCGCGGGTGCGCAGGTTGCCGGCCGGGACCACCAGCCGCTCGCCGGGGAAGCGCGCGGACAGCGCCGCGCGCCGCTTGGCGGCGTACGGTGCCTGCTCGATCGGCTGCAGGTCGCGCAGTTCCGTGTCGGCCCAGCCGGACTTCATCACCTCGGTGAGCTCGTCGGAGACGGCCGGGTACAGGCCGTTCTTCCGCTGCTTGATGGGCTCGTCGCCTTCCGGGGTCTCCGGAGCGCGGTCCTCGGCCACGTCATGCCTCCTCGCAGTAGACCACTCCATCGTAAGTGGGTGCGCGGGGAGGACCGGCGGCGGTCCAGCCGGTGGTCAGTCGAAGCGGGCGGCGAGCAGGACGACGTCCTCGGTCGGGTGGGGGTCCTCACGGTCGCCCGGGAGCATGGTGTGCAGGACGTGCTCCACCAGCTGCGCCGGGTCGTCCCGGGCGGTCCGCGGGGCGGACGCCGCGGCCGCGTGCAGGCGGGCGAAGGCACGGTCGACGGGATCGCCGGTGCGGTGCAGCAGGCCGTCGGTGTAGAGCAGCAGGGTCTCCCCGGCCAGCGCCCGGAACTCGACGCTGGGCGCCTCCCAGCAGCTGAGCATGCCCAGTGGCGCGGACAGCGAGGTCTCCACGTACTCGACCCGGTGCCCGCCGACGATCAGCGGGGGACAGTGCCCGGCCCCGGCGACCACGACCTTCCGGGAGGCCGGCTCGGCGTAGGCGAACAGGGCCGTCGCCGACCGGGCGGGCTCGGTCAGCCGCAGCAGCAGCTCGAGGTCGGACAGGACCGCGACCGGGTCCTCGCCCTCCATCACCGCGTACGCCCGCAGGGAGGCCCGCAGCCGCCCCATCGCGGCGACCGCGCTCATGCCGCCGCCGCTCACGCCGCCGACCGACAGCCCCAGCGCGCCCTCGGGCAGCGGGAGGGCGTCGTACCAGTCGCCGCCGCCCCCCGCGGCCGGGCGGTGCCGCACCGCCAGACGGACCCCGGGGACCCGGGGCAGCCGGGTCGGCAGCAGCTCCTGGCGGAGCGTGGCGACGGTGGCGCGGCTGCGGTCGAGTTCGAGCAGCCGGGCGAGGTGCTCGGTGGCGTGGCGGCAGTACAGGCCGATGAGGTGGCGCTGGCGTTCGCCGGGTTCGGCCGGCTCGTCGTAGAACCACAGGGCCGAGCCCAGCCGGCCTGCGGAGTCCGCGGACAGCCGGAGGGCGTAACTGGCGCCGAAGCCGAGCCGCAGGGCGACCTCGCGGTGGCGCGGGCCGAGTCCGGGCTCGCGGCACAGGTCGGTGTGGATCTCCTCCGCCGGCACCGCCTCGGGTGCGGCGGGCAGCGGGACGGTCTCCAGCGCGCCGAGTTCGGCCGGGCCGAGACCGAGGCCCACGACGGTGGCCGGACCGAGCCGGTCGACGGGGGAGACGGCGGCCAGACCGCGTCGCGCACCGACCAAGGTGCCGCCGGCGCGCAGCAGTTCGTGCAGCGCTTCCTGCAGGGTCGCGGTCCTGGCCAGCCGCTCGGTGAGCTCGTGCAGGGTGGTCAGGTCGGAGATCCAGGAGGCCATCCGGTCCTGGGCCGCGGTGAGTTGGTCGACCGGATCCGGCGCCCCGGAGTGTGCGTCCGGGGGGGCCGGATGGGATTGTTGTTCGACCGCGGGGGAGGAAGTGTGCGCCGGTGTCGGAATGGGTGGGTCGATTCCGGCCACTTTCGGTAGGCGCGCGGCGCTCATGGCCGCCGGCTTTCACGCTCTTCGTCGTGACGCGGCGTCGGCTCCGCAGAGCAGCGCATTTCTGTCAATAGCATCGCAAACCCCCAAGCTCGTGCTGCGCCGCTATCAATGGATTACCTTGTACCGCCTACTCGTGGGTGTGTCCAGGATTGCCCAGGTGGAAGGGCTGGTGTCGGCGCGTCCGAGGAGATGCAGGACTATGGCCGAAAAAGGGCACCGCGTGCCACAATTAGTTGTCGACTGAAGGGGTTCGACAGCGCGTCATATCCATCGCAGCGGGTACGTAAGGGATGGGAGTCGGCGGCCGCAGGAACCCGGCGCCCTGCCAGGGCGTCATAGACGGAGACGGCCGACCCTCCCCCCCCATGGCGGGGTGTTGCACAGCCAGCGGGACCGCACACAGCAGCAATCGCAAGCACACGCAGCAGTTCCCAGCACTCCGCAGGACGAACAAGCGCCAGTGTGCGCCACCCCCCGCCACGTTCCACGCTCGGCTCGAGACGTGATGCGCTGCCTCGTAAGCGGTGTGTTCCAGATTACGTTGTGTCATGGGCAGATCCCTGAGCGCCAACGGAAAGGAACGAGCGCAGATGCGCGAGATCCTCGGAAAGCGACGCAAGAGCAGTCCGGAGCTGCTGCGTGCGGCGCTCACCTGCGCCGAGCGGTGGCAATGGCCCGTGGTGCCCGGAGCCGGTACGGACGCGCGGGGCGGATGCGCCTGTCTGCGGCCCGACTGTCCGGTGCCGGGCGCCCATCCGCACGATCCGGGCCTCCTCGCGGCGACCCGCGATCCACGGATGGTCCGCTGGTGGTGGACGCGGCGGCCGGACCAGCCGCTCGTGCTCGCCACGGGCGACCGGGTCTCGGCGGTGAGCCTGCCGGCGGTCGCGGGAGCGCGGGCGCTGGGCGTCTTCGACAAGCTGGGGGTGCGCACCGGCCCGGTCGTGGCCACCCCCACGCGCTTCGCGGTCCTGGTGGAGCCGTACTCCCTGGAGGAACTGGGCGAGTTGCTCGACCGCCACGAATGGGTGCCGACCTCGTTGCGGTACCACGGCGAGGGCGGCTACCTCGTCCTGCCGCCCTCGCCGGTCGGATCCGACGGTTCCGACGGCACCGCCGGGGCGCGCTGGGTCCGGCGGCCGGTGGTGGACCCGGGAGACCGGGCGCCGTGGCTGCCCAGCGTGCGGGTGATCGTCGACACCTTGGTGCAGGCGGGCCGCACGGCGCCGGACGGCAGCCGGCTCTCGTACTGAACGGGTCCCGGTGAAGGGTCCCGCGGGAAGTGCGTGACGGTCGCCGTCCCCGTCGGTCGTCACTCGTTCGGGTAGGAGCGGGGGCCGTTGCCCTGCGAACGGGCAACGGCCCCCGCTCCATGTCCGTTTCTCCCGCTATGTTCTGTGCATGATGCGTGCGCCGAACCTGCGGATGGCCGCCCTCGCCACGGTCGTGGCCGTCGCCGCGATGCTGCCCCTGACCGGCGCCACCGCCGGGCCCGTCCTCCCCGCGGTGCCCGTGGACGTCACGACGGCGCTCACGGACGACAAGCCCTTGTCAAGCGGTCCCGATGTCTTCGACTCCCTGCCGAAGCTGGCCGGATCCGAACGCCAGACCGCATCCTGCGGTCCCCAACTCACCTCCGCGGAAGGCCTGCGGGTGCAGACCTGCACCATCGACGAGGACGGCGACACCTGGGCGCGCACGTACTACAGCAACGCCACGGGGCGGCCCCTGGACGGGGTGCTGAGCCTCATGCGGCCCGACGGCCGGACCGTACAGGCGCGGTGCGTCATCACCGCGGACGCGGGGAGCGGGAGCTGCGAGACGCCGCGCGAGCCGACGGTGGCGGGGGCGGCGGAGCCGTACACGGCGGTGGCGGAGATCGCCGAGCGGGGCGGGGAACGCCCGTTGCTGCGCAGCGGATCCGCGTACTGACCCGAGCATGGAAACGTCCGGTCGCTGGCGACGGGGGATGCACCAGCGACCGGACTGTTTAAACGGTAACAAGACTTCGCCCGTACGCAAATCCGGGGTACGGGTTCCGGCCCGGGTTCCGGGCCCGGCCGGCAACGGCTGTGACCAGGATCACCCGGACGCGATCATGGCCTGAACTGCGGCTACCGGCACGGGAGACCGGTCAGCTCAGGGTGATCTGCCGGTTGGTGAAGCCGCTGCGCGCCCGTCGCTCCTCCGCCGTCAGCGGGGTCGTCCGCTCCAGCACCTCGGCCAGCCGCTCGCCGAAGGCCGCCGCCGGCTTCTCGACCTCGTCCGCCGAGACGCCCGTCGGCAGGTCCCACACCGGGACGACCAGCCCGTGCGCCCGGAACGAGCCCACCAGCCGCGTGCCCTCGCCCAGCGACGAGGCGCCCGCGGCGTGCAGCCGGGCCAGCGCGTCCAGCAACTGCTCCTCCGGGTGCGGCATGACCCAGCGCAGGTGGTTCTTCTCCGGGGTCTCGCACCAGTACGCCGCGTCGACACCGGTCAGCCGCACGGTCGGGATCACGGCCGCGTTCGCTCGCTCCAGGGAGGCGGCGACCTCGCCGGTGGCGGACTCCGCGTCCTCCAGCCAGAACTCGAAACCGGTGTGCACCACGGGCTCGAACGCGGCGTCCAGGTCCAGCAGGTCCTGCAGCCGGGGACCCTCGGGCGCCGGGCGCTCCCCGCCCACCGGGTTGCCCGGCTCCGCCTGCAGCGCGCGCAGCAGGGTGTCGGCCAGGTCCCGGCTGATGTCCCCGGACGCGGTGTCGTTCTGCAGGCCCAGCAGCACCGTGCCGGTGTCACGGCGCAGCCCCGGCCACGCCATCGGCAGCACGGTCGCCAGCGTGACGGACGGCACACCCTCGGGCAGCGGGTCCTTGAGCGTCAACTCGGCCGTGGCGGCGGGCACCAGCTCGCGCAGCGCCACCCAGTCGCACTCGGCCGGCAGGCCCTCGAACGGCCGTCGCACCAGCTCCGTCACCGCGTGCGCCGCCTCACGGCCGTGGCACGCCTTGTAACGCCGTCCCGAGCCGCACGGGCAGGGTTCCCGGGCCCCGACGACGGGGATCTCCCCGTCGGTGATCTGCGGGCGGGCAGGGGCCTTCGTCTTCGTCGGGCGCTTCTTCGCCATGGCTCGATCTCTCCCGGTAACGGCGGTGTTCCGGCCGTGAGCCTAGCGCCACGCCATCCGCCCTCATCGGAGGTCGCGCCCGTGGAGGCCGGGCAACTCCCCTGCGGGGGCTAGGGGAGGTCGTCGAAGGGGTCCGCGAAGTCGATCGGGATGTCGAGCTGGGGCACGAGGTCGTCGCGCCGCGCGTGCCGGCTGCGCACCGCGAGCATCGCCCACACCGTGACCTCGCCGGGGGCGTCGCGCACGCCCCAGCGCAGCGACAGGTTCCGCACGATGCCGAGCCCGCGGCCGCCGCGGGCGGTGAGCGAGGGACTGGCCGGAAGCGGGCGGGTGGGCCCGCCGCCGTCGGTGACCTCCACGGTCAGCAACCCGTCCTCGTCGATCCTCCAGGCGGCCCTGATGCCGCTGCCGCCCGAGGACGGCGCGTCCTCGCCCAGCGGCCGGGCGTGCCGGCAGGAGTTGCTGAGCAGTTCCGACAGGATGAGCACGGCGTCGTCGACGACCGGCTCCGCGACCCCGTACGCACACAGTTCCTTGCGCAGCCTGCGCCGCGCCTCGGCCACGCCCGCCGGACCATGAGGCAGGGCCATGGCCGAGGACGTCGGCACCTCCTGGGCCACCACCAACGCCACCCCCGAGACCTCCTTCACCCCACGCCACGGGATGGATGCCCTCTCGTTCTGGGCCGGAAACCGGCCAACTGCGATCTCTTGGGGCACACACAACGATCGAACAGGTTCCGAACGCGCCGGTGCACACCACCCGGGGAGGGAGGGAGTCCGTATTCCCTTCAGCAGCGCCCGAGTTGGGCCAGAACCTGCCGCGGACGGTTGGTGATGACGGCGTCGACGCCCAGTCGCACGCAGAGTTCGACGTCCTCGGGTTCGTTCACCGTCCACACGTGGACCCGGTGCCCCGCCTCGTGCAGCCGTTCCACATACCCCGGGTTGGCGCGCAGGATGCGGATGCCCGGCCCGGCGATCCCCACCCCGGCCGGCAGCCGGCCGTCGCGGTGCCTGGGCAGTACGTACTGCATCAGGAAGACGGTCGGCAGGTCGCGCGAGGCCATCCGGATCCGGCGCAGGGAACGGGAGGAGAAGCTCATGACACGGACCCGGGACGGCTCGCCCGGCTCGGGCCACAGCATCCCGAACCGGTCCAGCAGCTCCACCAGCCGTTCCTCGACCTGCCCCGCCCAGCGCGTGGGGTGCTTGGTCTCGATCGCCAGCTCCACCCGGCGGCCGGTGTCCGCGACCAGCTCCAGCAACTGCTCCAGGGTCAGGACGCGGCTGAGCTCGTCCGGGTCGCCGTCGGTGCGGTCGGGGGCCTCGGCGTCGGCGTCGAGGAGGGAACGCAGCTCCGCGGACGGGCGCCACCGCCGCGTCCCGCCGGCCCTGCCGGCCCCTCCGGCACCCGGCTGCGCCTTCCAGCTGCCGAAGTCCAGGGTCCTCAGGTCCGCGAGCTCCAGCGCGGAGACCGCGCCCCGCCCGTTGGAGGTGCGGTTCACCCGGCGGTCGTGCACACAGACCAGCGTGCCGTCGGCGGTGAGGCGTACGTCGCACTCCAGGGCGTCCGCGCCGTCCTCGATCGCCTTCCGGTAGGCGGCGAGCGTGTGCTCCGGGGCGTCCTCGGACGCTCCCCGGTGAGCCACGACCTGGATCGCGCGGAGATCAGTCACCGGGCTATCGTGCCATCCGCCGGGCCGGGAACGGCCGCTGCTTACGGCGGCCTGACACCCGGTGGGAAAAGCTGTGTCCATCACGACGGTCGTCGTACGTACCGTAGCCGTAACCGTACGCACGGCATACAACGCATATCCGAGGAGAACAGCCGTGAGCACCGAGAACGAGGCCGGCCCGGTCCCGGCGGCGCTGCCGACGCAGCCTCCCGCTGACGCTGGGTCCGCCGCTCCCGCTGCACCTCCCGTGCCCCCCGCCGCCCCGCCTGCCGCTCCCCCGGCCCAGGCGCAGGCGCAGGCGTCGGCGCCGGGCCCGGCCGCCCCCGCGGCTCCGGAGGC